>NZ_JABJWD010000003.1:0-337160 GCF_013155425.1 Gluconacetobacter entanii
AGCGACAAGACCGACAGATCATTCGCAGCGATGATTTATCTCACCGCCGCAATCATCAATTCGCGTTAATTCCCAACAGACCCTGAAAAAAGCTTCACCAAAAACTTTTAAATGTTACCGGCCCTTCTGGCACGGTTTATCCTTGCTTGCCCGGATTCTTGGTGGCAGGGGCCGTGTTCTGGACCGTTTTTTCGGTCCATCCGCCACCAAGCGCGCGATAAAGCGTGACAAGGTTCTGGTATTTCGAGACCAGCACGAAGATCTGCCACTGTTGCGCCTGATAGAGTGAGCGCTGGGATTCCAGGGAGGTCAGGTAGGAATCCGTTCCGGCCTCATACCGCATTTTGGCCAGGCGATAGGCATCGGCCGAGGATGTGACCAGCTTGTCCACCTGTTCGCCTTCATCATGGTACGCCGCGCGCGCCGCCAGGGCGTCGGCGACTTCGCGGAAAGCGGTCTGAACCGTTTTTTCATAGGCCGCGACCTTGACGTTACGCATGGCGCGCGACGCCTTCAGGTTACCGCTGTTCTGCCCCCAGCTCAGCAGTGGCACCTGCAACTGTGGGGAAACGCCCCATGTGGTTGCAGCCGACGTGAACAGTCGATGCGGCTGCAGGCTGCTGATCCCGTCGGATGCGGTCAGGGTGATGCGGGGATAGAACGCTGCCTTGGCCGCACCGATATCGGCATTTGCAGCCTTCAGGTCATGTTCCGCCGAAATGATGTCCGGGCGGTGTTCCAGCACATCGGACGGCAGGCCGGGCGGCAGGTCACGCAGGACGGTCTGCTGCCCGAAGGGGCTTGCAGGCGGCAGGTTGTCGGGGATCGGCGCACCGATCAGCAGCGTGATGAGGTTTTTGTCCTGCTCCACATGACGCCGGGAGTCCGCGGCGAACGCAGCACTCTGTTCCACCTGTGTTTCAGCCTGCCGCAGGGTAAGCTGATCCGCCTCGCCATGTTCGAACTTGGCGCGGGTCATGTCGAGCGTCGCCTGCTGCGATGCCTGTGTCGCCTCGGACAGGTGCAGCGCCTGTTCATCCCCGAGCCATGAGATATAGGCGTTGGCAACCTGCGAAATCACGCTGATCAGCATGGCGCGGGCATTTTCGCGCTGCATCAGCGCATGTTCCGCGGCTTCACGCGACAGGCTGCGGATGCGTCCGAACAGGTCGATTTCGTACGACGAAAAGCCAATGCCCATATTGAAGTATTTGAACAGGGGCGGATTGGCCTGCGCATCGAGACCCGGAGCAAAGCTCAGGCCAGCGGCGCTGGACGGACCCTGGAACATGGCCCCGCCATTGCCGCCGATCTGCGGGAACAGGCCGGCATGCTGGATGTCGAACTGTCCCTGCGCGCGGCGGATATTGGCGGCGGCTTCACGCAGGTCGCGGTTGTCACGGATGGCAATGGCGATCAGTGCCTTCAGCCGTGCATCCGTAAAGAACTCCGACCAGCCAAGGTTGGCTGCCAGCGTGTTCTCCCCCACCGCCTGGCTGTCCCCGCCATAGGTCGGCCAGTTCTGGGACACCGGGGCGGCCGGGCGCTTGTAATGTGGGATCATGGTGCAGCCCGCCAGCAGCGCTGCCGCGGTGCCGAGGGCCAGACCATGGAGGGAAGAGCGTTTCATCAGTGGTCTCCCCCCGGGATTTCAGGGGCTGGTGTGGTGGGTTGCGCGCGTTCGCTCATGCGGCGCACCTTGAACAGGCGCAGGACCACGACAAAGAACAGCGGCACGAAATAGACTGCCAGCAATGTCGCCGTCAGCATGCCGCCGACAACGGCGGTGCCGATGGCCACGCGTGCGGCCGACCCCGCGCCGGTCGCAATCGCCAGCGGGAAGACGCCGACCACGAAGGCGATCGAGGTCATCAGGATGGGACGCAGGCGTTCGCGTCCCGCCTCCATCACCGACTCTTCGAGTGACCTGCCCTGTTCGAAGAAGGCCTTGGCGAATTCCACGATCAGGATGGCGTTCTTGACCGCCAGCCCCACGGTGGTCAGCAGCCCCACCTGGAAATACACATCGTTGGCAAGCCCGCGCGACAGGGTCGCGGCAATCGCGCCCAGCACGCCAAGCGGAATCACCAGCAGCACGGCGAACGGGATGGCCCAGCTTTCATAAAGCGCGGCAAGGCACAGCAGGATGACGATAACGGCCAGTGCGTAAAGCGGCCCGGTGGACGAACCCGATGCCATCTGTTCAAAGGACAGGCCGGTCCATTCATATCCGATACCTGATGGCAGCTTGGCCAGGATGTCCTTCATGGCCGCGATTGAATCGCCCGAGCTATAGCCGGCCGCAGGCTGTCCCAGGATTTCAAAGGAGTTGAGGCCGTTATAATCCTCCACCTTCTGCGGCCCCATGATCCATGTGCCGGACACAAAGGAATTGAACGGCACGAGGGAGCCGGTGATATTGCGGATATACCATTTGTTCAGGTCATCGGGGATCATGCGGGCGTCGGGTTCGCCCTGGATATAGACCTGCTTCACACGGTCATCGCGCAGGAACTGGTTGACATAGATCGAACCCAGCGCGCCTTCGACCGTGGTGTTGATATCGGCAATGGTCAGGCCAAGCGCGTTTGCCTTCTCACGGTCGATGTCCAGATGGTACTGCGGGGCGTCCTCCATCCCGTTCGGACGCACCGCGACAAGGCGGGGATCCTTGCTGGCCAGTCCCAGCACCATGTTGCGCGCGGCCAGCAGCTTGTCATGACCAAGATGGCCCCTGTCCTCCAGTTCGAGGTCGAAGCCGCTGGCGTTGCCCAGTTCCAGCACCGCAGGCGGATTGATGGCGAAGATCTGCGCCACCGGATCGGTCCAGAAATGCATCATGATGCGCATCGCGATCGCGGCGGAAGTCTGCGATGCCGCCGGACGTTCGTCCCAGTCCTTCAGGCGGATGAAAAACGCACCCGCCGTCTGTCCCTGCCCGGCGAAGTTGAAGCCGTTCATGGAATAGACGGATTCGACATTCTTCCCTTCGGTCTTGAGGATATAGTCCGCGACCTTGCGGTTGACGATGGCGGTCTGTTCCATCGGCGTGCCGGGGGGCATCGTGATCTGGCCGAAGATCAGGCCCTGGTCCTCGTCCGGCAGGAAGCCCGCGGGAAGCCGCATGAACAGGAAGGCAACACCCGCCGTCACCACCGCAAAGGCCAGCATCCCGGCCCCGGCATGCCCGATGATGCGGGTCACGCCATTCATGTAACCAGTGGTCATGCGCGTGAAATGGCGGTTGAACCAGCCTGCCAGCCCCTTGGTCTTTTCATGCGTGCCGGGCTTGAGCATCGTTGCGCACAGCGCCGGCGTGATGACCATGGCCACCAGCACCGACAGCCACATCGCCGCGACGATGGTGATGGAAAACTGGCGGTAGATCACCCCGGTCGAGCCGCTGAAGGCCGCCATCGGCAGGAACACCGCCGTCAGCACCAGCACGATGCCCACCAGCGCGCCGGAGATTTCGTCCATCGACTGGCGCGATGCCTCCACCGGGGAGAGGTTCTTTTCCGTCATGACGCGTTCGACATTCTCGACCACGACGATCGCGTCATCCACCAGCAGGCCCACCGCCAGCACCATGGCCAGCATGGTCAGCGTGTTGATCGAAAATCCCAGCGCCGCAAGGATGCCGAACGTCCCCAGAAGCACGATCGGGACCGCGATGGTGGGGATCAGGGTGGCGCGGAAATTCTGCAGGAAGATCAGCATCACCACGAACACAAGGGCGATCGCCTCCATCAGGGTGATGACGACTTCCTTGATCGACAGCACGATGAACGGTTCCGTATCGAGCGGATAGACCGTCTTCAGGCCGGGCGGAAAGAACTTCTCCAGTTCCGAAATCTGCGCACGCACCGCCGTTTCGGTCGTGAGCTGGTTGGCCCCGGGGGCGAGTTTCAGCGCCATGCCCGAGGCGGGCATGTTGTTGTAGAAGGAATTGGTATTATAGGTCTGCGGCCCCAGTTCCACACGCGCGACATCGCGGATGCGCACCTGTGACCCGTCCTGCTGGACCTTGAGCAGGATCTTCTCGAATTCCTCGGTCGAGGTCAGGCGCGTGGGACCGATGATGGTCGCATCCAGCCGTGCCCCCGCCTTTGCCGGAAGTCCGCCAAGTTCACCGGAGGAGACCTGAATGTTCTGCGACTGGATCGCGGCCTGCACGTCGCCCACCGTCAGGGCGTATTTGTACAGCTTGGACGGGTCGAGCCATATGCGCATCGCGTATTCGGAGCCGAACAGCGTATGGTCGCCCACGCCGGTCACGCGGCTGAGGGGATCGGAAATGTTCGATGCGACATAATCGGCGATGTCCGCGCCGCTCATGCTGTTGTCGGTGGAGATGAACGCGATCACCATCATGAAGTTCTTGACGGCCTTGGTGATGCTCAGCCCCTGTGCGGTGACTTCGGTCGGCAGCCGTGGCTGCGCAAGCTGCAGCTTGTTCTGCACCTGCACCTGCGCGATGTCGGGGTTCGTCCCCTGTGCGAAAGTCAGGTCGATTTCCATCTGCCCCGACGCATAGGACTGCGCGGAGATGTATTCCAGATGGTCCAGCCCGAACATCTGCTGCAGGATGGGGCGCACGACCGTGTTGTTGACCGTATCGGCGGACGCGCCGGGATAGGTCACGCTGATGGCGATCTGTGGTGGCGCGATGGAGGGATACTGTGCGATCGGCAGGGAGAAGATCGACAGCCCGCCCACCAGCATGATGATGATGCCGATCACCCAGGCGAAGACCGGGCGATCGATGAAGAAACGCGAAAGGGACATGTTCTTACCCTGCCTTGCCCGCAGGCTGGGCCTCGACGGGGGTGACGGTCGCACCCGGATGGATTTTCTGCACGCCCACGGTCACGACCCGCTCCCCGCTCTTGAGGCCGTCTGTCACCAGCCAGTTGGTGCCGATGGCCTGCGAGGTCTGGATCTGGCGCAGGTTCACCTTGTTATCCTGATCCACGACCCAGGCCTGCGGGTCGCCATGGGAATTGCGGCTGACGGCTTCCTGCGGCACCAGCAGCGCCTGCGGGTCCGTCCCTTCGGTCAGTTGCGCATGCACATACATTCCCGGCAGCAGCAGCTTGTCCGGGTTGGGCATGATCGCGCGCACCACGACGGTGGCGGTCGCTTCATCGACGTTGACTTCGGAAAATTCCATGCGGCCGGCATGTTCGTATGTCGTGCCGTCCTCCAGTTGCAGGGAGATGCTTGCGGCATTGTCCCCTTCGCGCTGCAGGCGGCCCTGCGCCAGTTCACGGCGGAACCGCAGCAGTTCGGTGGCAGGCAGGTTCACGTCAACATAGATCGGGTCAAGGCGCGTGACGATCGCGACATTGTTGCTCTGGTTCGCGATCGCCAGCGCGCCGACCGTCAGGATCGAACGCCCGATCCGCCCGCTGATGGGGGCGTTCATCTTGGTGTAGCCAAGGTCCACGGCGGCACGTTCCACCTGTCCCTGCGCGGTCAGGATTTCGCCCTGCGCTTCCTTCTCCGCAGCCAGGGCATCGTCATAATCCTGCTGGCTGACGGCATGGGCGCGCACCAACTGGCCATAGCGGGTCAGTTTCGCACGGGCCGTCATTTCGGCCGCCTGCGCGCGGACAAGCTGGCCCTTTGCCGAATCATAGGCCGCCTGGTACGGGGCCGCATAAATCTGGTACAGTTGCTGCCCCGCCTTGACATCGGTGCCTTCGGTAAACAGCCGCTGTTCGATCACGCCGCTGACCTGTGGGCGGACCTGTGCTATTTCAAAGGCTTCCGTGCGGCCGGGCAGGCTGGTGTGGATTTCAACGGGCTGCGCCCTGAGTGTCACCACACTGACCTGCTGTGGCGGCATCGCCGGGGGCGCCGCCTTGCGATTGCAGCCCGCCAGCGCCAGAAGAACAGCAACCGGGGCGATGGCCTGAAAATAGTAAT
The DNA here is from genome assembly GCF_013155425.1 of Gluconacetobacter entanii. Classification (NCBI taxonomy): domain Bacteria; kingdom Pseudomonadati; phylum Pseudomonadota; class Alphaproteobacteria; order Acetobacterales; family Acetobacteraceae; genus Gluconacetobacter; species Gluconacetobacter entanii. The sequence continues at coordinate 5,932 of NZ_JABJWD010000003.1, forward strand.
GGCTTTTCACAATCTTGACCTTGCCTTTACAGTCTGTCTCCCGCAGCATCCCGAAAATTCCGTTTCAAGACGTAACATGCATGACGTGCCCGACTGAGATGGGATAAAGAAACCACTTGGTTTTCCGAGAAACGAAAACTATATCGTCTCCATACGGCGGTCAAGCCGTCATGACGAGGTGGCGCACGTAACTGGGCGAGGTGATGAAAAACAGCAACAGCCACAAAATGCATGAGGCGGTTCAGCCCTCTACGGAGGACAGGCCGCGCTGTGGGCGCCCTCCGGAAATGGAGGAATGCGTAAGGCGCGAGCGTATTCTGGAGGCCGCATGCAAGGTCCTGCAGAAACACGGGTACCATGGCGCGTCGATGGACAAGGTTGCCGAATGTTCCGGCATGTCCAAGCGGACGCTGTACAAGATGTTTCCGTCAAAGCTGGAACTGTTTCAGATCCTGATCCGCGAACGGCTGTTCGATGTGAAGCCGCAGGTCGCGTCGGACGCCCGCACGCCGGAGGAGGAACTTTCCAGCCTTCTGGTCGATCTGGCGCGTACGATCCTGCGGCCTGATCGCATTTCGCTGATCCGGGCGATCATTGCCGAGACTTCGGAATCCGAAAATGTACGTGAAATCATCGCCGCGCTGGAAACCGGGGGCGAGGACAACGCACTCGAAGCATGGCTGCAGGCCTATTGCAGGCAGCAGGGATATCCCGTCACCAATGTCCGGTTCCTGGGCAAGATGCTGTTCGGGATGACGGTGGGGGATTTCGTGCTCCAGACGCTTGGCTGCGCGACGGAAGCACCGACATGTGAGGCAATCCACTACCAGACCGATGTGGCGGTGCGGATATTCCTGGCAGGATTGCGCAGCCTGCCTCTGGGCGACTGAAAACATGCCGCGTCTGCGTCTGGTGGGTGGAATATATGCCGGGCCACCAGATCTGGCGGCCCGGCAGGCAGGTCAGGCCTTGGCCTTTTCAAACAGGGTCGAGACGACCTGCTGCGCCTCAAGCTGGATCTGCTTGAGATGATCGGCGCTGATGAAGCTCTCGGCATAGATCTTGTAGACATTTTCCGTGCCGGACGGACGCACCGCGAACCATCCGTCCTGCGCGGTGATCTTGATCCCGCCAAAGGCGACATCATTGCCCGGCGCCTTCGTCAGCTTCGCACGCACCGGCTGCCCGCCAAGTTCCTTCAGGTAGTCCAGTTGTTCCGCGGTGACCTTCTTGAGCAGCGCCTTCTGTTCCGGGTTGGCCGCCACGTCAATGCGGGCATAGAAGGGCGTGCCCAGCTTCTCGGTCAACTGTGCATAGATCTGACTGGGGTTCAGCCTGGTCTTTGCGGTGATTTCCGCCGCCAGCAGCCCCAGGATGATCCCGTCCTTGTCCGTGGACCATGCACCGGCATCCTTGCGCAGGAATGACGCGCCTGCGCTTTCCTCCCCGCAGAAGCCCAGCGAGCCATTGCTCAGCCCTTCGACGAACCATTTGAAGCCAACCGGCATTTCGACGAATTTGCGCCCGAGCATACCGGCGACGCGTTCGATCATCGCGCTGCTGACCAGGGTGATGCCAACGCCTGCATCCTTGCTCCACCCCGCGCGGTGTTCGAACAGATAGGCGATCGCAGCGGAGAGGTAGTGGTTCGGATTCATCAGCCCGGCCGTGCGGGTGACAATCCCGTGGCGGTCTGCGTCGGTATCATTGGCAAAGGCGACGTCGAATTTGTCACGCATGTCAATCAGGCGCGCCATCGCGTAAGGGGAGGAGCAGTCCATGCGGATCTTGCCATCCCAGTCGGCCGTCATGAAGCGGAAGGTGGGATCGACCTCCTCGCTGACGACCGTGGCATTGATGCCATAGCGTTCGATGATCGGCTTCCAGTAATGCACGGCCGCCCCGCCCAGGGGGTCGATGCCGATCTTCACGCCCGCCTCACGGATCGCCGCCATGTCAACGACGTTCTCAAGGTCCGCAACATAGGGCGTGATGTAGTCGTATTTATGGATGTGCGGGGATTTCAGCGCCTGTTCGTACGCGATCCGGTGCACGCCTTCCATCCTTGCCTCAAGGAAGTCGTTGGCCCTGTTCTGGATCCATGTCGTGACGTCGGTATCGGCGGGGCCGCCATTGGGGGGGTTGTACTTGAATCCCCCGTCTTCGGGTGGATTGTGCGACGGCGTGATGACAACACCATCCGCCAGGTCCGTCGTGCGGCCATGGTTGTAGGTCAGGATGGCATGGGAGATCACGGGCGTGGGCGTATAGCCACCGTCCTGGTCGATCATCACCTCCACCTTGTTGGCGGCGAAGACCTCCAGTGCGCTGGCGAGTGCTGCTTCGGACAGGGCATGCGTGTCGATGCCGATGAACAGCGGGCCGGTAATCCCGGCCTTTGCACGGTACAGGCAGATCGCCTGGCTGATGGCCAGGATGTGATGTTCATTGAAACTGTTGCTCAGCGAGGAGCCACGATGGCCCGACGTGCCGAAGGATACGCGCTGTGCCGGAATTTTCGGGTCCGGCTTGCCCGTGAAATAGGCGGTCATCAGGCGGGGAATGTTGACCAGAATGGAATCCGGGGCCGGCTTGCCCGCCAGGGGACTGATCTGATTGGACATGACTGTCTCCGTGAAAGGATGTGTGGGGATATCAGGGGTACCCGCTTGGACGATCACGGGAACATCTCTTGGCCTCGGCACTAATCTCTAGAGGATGAAATGTCCCCCCGTCGAGACGGGAAATGGCGAAAATCTCGTTTTTTGCCACGATTGCGGCAGGCTCTCCGGGCACTGGAATCATTACGTAAAAAAGCGATGTCGAAATACAACGCTGTGTCTGTTTTGCAACGAACGGCAGGCGGGCAGTCCAGATTAAATATGCATGCTCAGATCCACATTTCCACAAAGTCTTCAGGCATCTTTTCCATACGTCGTCCATGCGGGGCAGTAATTGACGCAGATCATGCGGCATTACCCTTCGATATATACGGCATACCCGCATGGAGGGTTGCGGCATCGGGCGGGGGAACGGGCAGGATCCACAATACTTTCTGATATTCCGCAAATATTTGATTTACGTATTATTAATCATGCAATTCCAGACCTGAAATGGATTGTAATATCGTCTCCTGTCCCTTCTGCCGCCCCAGACACATCACTTAACCGTGACCGCCGCACTGTCGCGCTCAGGCTGCGTTGCACAAAAACAGATTATTCCACGGTTTTTTCGAATGGGGGCATCCAGCGGATGAGTCTTGTCAACGTGCATCCTGTCCGCCCGGTGGAACTGCTTTCCGTTGCATCGGAAATGTTTCCTTTTGTAAAGACGGGCGGCCTTGGGGATATCGTGGGTACCCTGCCGCGTGCGCTGCTGGCCCATGGCATCAGGACACGCACATTGCTGCCGGGATATCCGGCCCTGCAGGCGGCACGGAACGAAGGGCGGTGCGTTGCACGGTTTTCGGACCTGCTGGGGCACGAGGCGGCGATATGGGAAAACCGTTTGCATGGGAACGATATTTTCATACTCGACGTTCCCGCGCTCTATGACCGTGCCGGGGATCCGTATGTAGGCCCCGATGGCAATGACTGGCCCGACAATGACATCCGTTTTGCCGTACTGGCGCGTGCGGCGGCACATATCGCGCACGGTGCGATAGAAGGTTATTGCCCCGACCTGGTGCAGGCCCATGACTGGCAGGCGGGGCTGACGGCGGCGTACCTGCATTATGACCAGCGTCCCGCCCCGCCCGTCGTGCAGACGATCCATAACCTGTCGTTCCAGGGATGCTTTCCCGCATCCTCCCTGCCCCGGCTGGGCCTGCCCGCGCATGCGCTGTGCATGGAGGGGGTGGAATATTACGGGCAGGTCGGGTTCCTGAAGGCCGGGCTGTATTTTGCCGCGTGGATCACGACCGTCTCCCCCACCTATGCCCGTGAAATCCAGACGCCCGAAGGCGGGATGGGGCTGGATGGGCTGCTGCGGGCACGTGCGCGGATGCTTACGGGAATACTCAACGGCATTGATGTCGATATCTGGAATCCCGAACATGATCCCGACGTGCATTTTCCCTACCGCCTGCGCGACATTGCGGGGCGGGCGGCCAACAAGCGGGCGTTGCAGGCGGAATTCGGCCTGCCGCAGGACCCCGATGCGTTCCTGCTGGGGATTGTCAGCCGCCTGACGATGCAAAAGGGCATCGACCTGTTGCCGGATGTGGCGGCGGACCTTTTTGGCGACAATATCCAGTTGGTCGTGGTGGGCAGCGGCAGCCTGTCGATCCAGCGCGAACTGTCCATCTTGCAGCGCCGCTTTCCGCGCCGGTTCGCCTGCCATATCGGCTATAGCGAGGCGCTGGGCCATCGCATGCCTGCCTCGGTGGATGCGCTGCTGATGCCTTCGCGGTTCGAACCGTGTGGCCTGACGCAGATGAGTGCGTGCCATTATGGCGGCGTGCCGATTGCCGCGCGTGTCGGCGGGCTGGCGGATACCATCGTTGATGCCAACGCGGCGGCCATGGCGGGGAATTCCGCGACGGGGTTCCTGTTTTCACCCGTGGACGCAACGACGCTGCTTGCGGCGATCAGACGGGCGCACACGACCTTTCGCGACCGGCAGGCATGGGCCATCCTGCAGCGCAACGCGGTGGCATATGATGTGTCATGGTCCGGAAAGGCCGCGCAATATGCCGACCTGTTCCGCATGGTGGTTGCGCGCGCGCGATCAAGGGAAGATGCCGGCGGGAATGTCGTCTCCCTCCATCGTGCGGATCGCACGGCTGCTACTGCTGCCCGGCGCAGGATTGCGCGCCAGCCACGCCTGCGTACGTCCCGGCCCCGTCCGGGATATCAGGGATGAGGCTGGTCGCCCGCAGGTCCGGGCATGCGGAAGGCGGCTGAGCAATGCCCAGATCAGATGACAAGACGCTCTATGTCCTGCCCGATGGCACGGAGGCCCTGCTGGATGGCACATGTGGGGAACCGTTTTCCATCCTGGGCCGTCATAATGCGGGGGCTGTCGATATCGTGCGCGTCTTCTATCCCGATGCGCGGCGGGTACGGCTGGTGATCCGTCGTACGCAGGGGGGATGGGCCGAACGTGCCATGCGCCGGATTGACGATACCGGCCTTTATGTCGGGTATGTCCCGGCCGGCGCTTCCTATCGCCTGCGGATCACGTGGGCGGACGGGGTGGAGGAGACGGAAGACCCGTATGCCTTCCCTGCCCTGCTTTCCGAACGTGAACTCGAACTGTTTTCCAGCGGCCGGGCCACCGGGCTTGACCGGATCATGGGCGCGCATCCCATGCAGGTCGATGCGGTGGCGGGCGTGCGCTTTGCGGTCTGGGCGCCGCATGCGCGGCGTGTGTCGGTCATCGGGGATTTCAACATATGGGACGGGCGGCGCCACCCGATGCGCCTGCGTCCGGACGTGGGGATATGGGAGATTTTCATTCCCGGCCTTGGCCCCGGTGAACGCTACAAATACGAAATCCTTGATGCGCAGGGACGCATTGTCCCGCACAAGTCCGACCCTTTCGCACGACAGGCGGAAATACCGCCCGCCACGGCCTCTGTCATCGGCACGTCGGGGGACCTTCCCTGGACGGATGAGGTGTGGATGCGTGATCGTGCCCGACGGCAGGCCGATAACGCCCCCATCACGATATATGCGCTTCACGCCCCGTCATGGCGGCGGCCCAAGGGGGATCCGGCGCTGACCATGTCGTGGGATGAACTTGCGGCAGCACTTGTTCCCCATGTCCAGGCGGCCGGGTTCACGCATGCCGGTTTCCTGCCGGTCATGGAACACCCGACCGGATGGTCATGGGGCGGGGTGCCGCTGGGCCTGTTCTGCCCCTCGGCCCGGCATGGGCCGCCGGACGGGTTCGGTCGCCTGGTCGATGCATGTCATGGCGTGGGGATTGGCGTCATCCTGGACTGGATCCCCGACCGCCTGCCGCCGGACCTGCATGGGATTGCCTGTTTTGACGGAACGGCGCTGTACGAACATCCGCACCCGCGTCCCCATGACCGATCGGCGGCGGAAGGGACGCCCCTGTCGTGCAACCTTGGCCGTCCGGAGGTCCGCGGTTTCCTGATCGCGAGTGCCCTGATGTGGCTGGAGCATTACCATGTCGATGGCCTGCGCGTGGATCTGCGCGGGTGCGCGGCCGAGCATCGTGATGAAATCGCCGCTTTCATGCGCGAACTCAACATGGCCATTGCGCAGCGGGTGCCCGACGCACTGGTCATCGCCTCCGGTGGCCTGCCCGGTTCCGGCATCACGATGCCGGTCGAACGGGGCGGATACGGCTTTTCCTTTGAATGGAACCGCGCCACGCCATGCGGCCTGCGCACCTATCTGGAACATGACCCCCAATGGCGCGGCCAGCATCATGGTGAAATAATCGCGCAGTCCGCACAGGCATTTTCGGAAAAATACATCCTGTGCCATTCCCATGCGGAGACGGCGCATGCGACCCCTTCCCTGCTTTCACGCTTCCCCGGGGATGCATGGCGCAGGCATGCAACCTTGCGTATCTACCTGTCCTTCCTGTGGGCATGGCCGGGCAAGAAGCTTGCGTTCATGGGACAGGAATTCGCGCCGGACATCGCGTGGAACCCGGATGGGCAACTGCCGTGGGAGACGGCCGACCTTTCCCTGGCTGCGGGGACGCGGCGCATGGCAGGCGACCTCAACCGTCTCTATCGTGCCTGTCCCGCGCTGCATCGCGGGGACTGTGTTCCCGGCGGTTTTGCATGGGTCATCGCCGATGACATGACCAACAGCGTCTTTGCATGGATGCGCCATGACCCGGACAATGCGCCGGTCCTGATCATGTGCAACATGACGCCGGAAGTGCGCCACGACTACCATGTCGGCGTGCCCCATGAGGGGTACTGGCACGAGATTTTCAACAGCGACGCCATCGCATATGGCGGATCCGGCGTCGGCAACGGCGGTGGCGTGCAGAGCAGGCCGTACGCGATACATGGGCACGGCCATGCCTGCGTGCTGACGCTGCCCCCGCTTGGCGTCCTGTATCTCAGCATGGCGCGGGTGGGGTCATGACGACATCGTGGCCCACCACCCTGCATGCGGGCCGCCCCTTTCCGCTGGGGGCGACATGGGATGGGCTGGGGGTCAATTTTGCCGTGTTTTCCGCCCATGCGCAGCGGATCGACCTGTGCATATTCGACAAGGCGGGACGTCGGGAAGTGGCACGGATGTGCCTGCCGGAATACACAGACGAAGTCTGGCATGGTTATCTGCCTGATGCGCGTCCCGGCCTGCTGTACGGGTTTCGCGCCTTTGGTCCGTATGACCCGCTGCGGGGACATCGCTTCAACCCGCACAAACTGCTGCTCGACCCCTATGCGCGGGGCCTGCATGGCGCACTGGTCTGGTCGGATGCGCTGTTTGGATACCGGATCGGCGCACAGCGCGGCGACCTGTCCTTTGACCGGCGCGACAGCGGGCAGGCGATGCCCAAATGCGTCGTGGGCGGCGGCGATACCTGCGAATGGGGGAATGACCGCCGACCCGACGTGCCATGGGGGCAGAGTGTCATCATGGAGGCGCATGTGCGCGGCCTGTCCGTCCTGCGTGAAGACATGCCCGTGGCCGAACGCGGCACGTTCCGCGCCCTGTCGCACCCGCGCACCCTCGACTACCTGACAAAGCTGGGCGTGACCTCTCTTGAGCTGATGCCGGTGCAGGCCTTTGCGCGCGACCGCTTCCTGCTGGAGCGGGGGCTGACGAATTACTGGGGCTACAGCACGCTGGGATTTTTCGCCCCGCATGCGGCCTACCTGTCCGACGGGTCACTGCATGAGATACGCGTCGCCATCCGGCGCCTGCACGCGGCGGGGATCGAGGTCATCCTTGATGTGGTGTACAACCATACGTGCGAAGGCAACGAACTCGGCCCCACCCTGTCGTGGCGCGGGCTGGACAATGCCACCTATTACCGGCTGGTCCCGTCGGATGAGCGGCATTTCATCAATGATACCGGATGCGGGAACACGTTGAACCTTTCGCATCCGCGCGTCCTGCAGATGGTCATGGACTCCCTGCGCTACTGGGCGACGGAGTTCCATGTTGACGGGTTCCGCTTTGACCTTGGTACCACGCTGGCGCGGGAATCCTACGGCTTTGACCCGTGCTCCGGCTTTTTCGACGCCCTGCGGCAGGATCCGGTGCTCTCGCGGCTAAAGCTCATCATGGAACCGTGGGATCCGGGGCCGGGTGGGTACCAGCTTGGCAATTTTCCGCCCGGCCTTTCGGAATGGAACAACCGTTTCCGCGATACGACGCGCCGGTTCTGGCGTGGCGATGCGCTGCAGCGCGGGGACATGGCCGTGCGCCTGTCGGGTTCGGGCGACCTGTTCGACCGCCGGGGGCGACGTCCGACGGCCTCCATCAATTTCGTCACCGCGCATGACGGCTTCACGCTGATGGACCAGGTCAGTTATGCCGAACGCCATAACGAGGCCAACGGCGAAAACGGGCAGGACGGCCATTCCGATAACCTGAGCGCCAACTGGGGCATCGAGGGGCCGACCCACGATCCCGCCATCACGCATGTCCGCACCCTTGTCCGTCGCGGCATGCTGGCGACGCTGCTGCTGGCGCAGGGCACGCCGATGCTTCTGGCGGGAGACGAGTTCGGGCAGACGCAGCAGGGCAACAACAATGCCTATTGCCAGGATAATGCGACAAGCTGGCTGGACTGGTCCCTGCTTGACCATCCGCAGGGGCGCGGGATGCATGATTACGTCGCCCTGCTGACCGCCCTGCGCCGTGCGCATCCCTCCGTGCGGGGGGATACGTTCTGGCATGCCCGGCACTGCCCTTCGCCCGACATCACCGATATTTCGTGGCATGCCGCAGACGGTACGGCGATGACGCCGGAACGGTGGAATGACCCCAACGACCGTGTCCTTGGCCTGTGCCGTGCCTGCCGCTGTCCCGGTGGGGGGACGGATGTCACGTTCCTGCTGCTCAACCCCGGCTTTCAGGAGGCCACCTGCACCCTGCCCGACGTCGAAGGGGACTGGGTGCTGCTGCTCGACAGTGCGGACCCGTTCGGGCCGCGGACGGGGATGAAGGTTTCGCGGACCTTCCGGGTTGCCGCCTCTTCGGTGCAGTTCATGTCCTTTACCCCGTACAGTGTAGCGAAAGAGATCCCGTCATGAGCGCACGCCATGCCTATCGCACCACGATGGGGGCCACGCTGCTGGACCCGTCACGCACGCTGTTCCGGCTGTGGGCGCCTTCGTGCACGTACGTCTCCCTTCTCCTTGACGGGCATCCCGACAGGGTGATGCATGCGACGGCGGATGGGTATTTTGAATGTATCGCACCTGTTGGGGCCGGGGCGCGATACCGCTATCGCGTCGGTCCGGACCTGGTCGTGCCGGATCCCGCCTCGCGCGCGCAGCCTGATGACGTGCATGGGCCAAGCATGGTGGTCGATCCGCGCGCTTTCGAATGGCGCAGCACGCAATGGACCGGGCGCAGTTGGGAACAGACCGTCATATACGAGGTGCATGTCGGCATCGCCGGCGGGTTTCGCGCCCTGTGCGATGACCTGCCACGGATCGCCGCCCTTGGCGTCACGGCCATCGAACTGATGCCCCTGTCGGAATTTCCGGGCGGCCGCAACTGGGGCTATGACGGCGTGCTGCCCTATGCCCCGGAGTCCGCCTACGGGACGGTGGATGACCTGAAGATGCTGGTCGATACCGCGCATCGTATCGGGCTGATGGTTTTTCTTGATGTCGTCTATAACCATTTCGGCCCGGACGGGAATTACCTGGCCGAATACGCAGCACCCCTGTTTCGCGCCGGGTCGCATACGGCATGGGGAGCGGCCATTGATTTCGCCGTGCCGCAGGTACGGACATACTTCCTTGAAAATGCGTTGTACTGGCTGATGGAATTCCGTTTCGACGGGCTGCGGCTGGATGCGGTGGATGCGATTACGGAACGCGACTGGCTGCTGGAACTGCTGGTGCGCGTGCGCGAATGTGTCGAACCGGGACGGCGGGTGCACCTGATGCTGGAAAACCGCAACAACGATGCCGACCTGCTGCGGCGCGGATTCGATGCGCAGTGGAATGATGACGGCCACAACGTCCTGCATGTCCTGCTGACGGGCGAACATGAGGGATATTACGGCAATTTTGAAACCGGCACGACCCGCGAACTCGCCACGGTCCTGCGTGACGGGTTCCTGTTCCAGGGACAAATTGAACCCGTCACCGGCCATCCGCGCGGTAGTCCGGGTGGCGACCTGCCCGCCACCAGTTTCATCCTGTTCCTGCAAAATCATGACCAGATCGGCAATCGTGCCTTTGGCGAGCGTCTGGATGTCCTGGCGAACCCCCGTGCCCTGCGCGTGGCCTATGCGCTGCTGCTGCTGTGTCCGCAGATCCCGATGCTGTTCATGGGGGAAGAATGGGGCAGCACGCGCCCGTTCCTGTTTTTCACCAGCCATCACGCGGCACTGGGCCATGTGGTGCGTGACGGGCGGCGCAGGGAACTGGCGGCGTTTTCACATTTCTCCGACCCGGCGGTGCGCGAGACCATTCCCGATCCCAACGATCCCGCAACGTTCGAGGCCAGCCGCCTGCCGCAATCCGATCGCCAGACGCCACGGGCGCAGGACCGGATCAACCTGACCACACACCTGCTGGCGCTGCGGACGAAATGGATCATCCCGCGCCTGCGGGGCGCGCATGCGCTCGACGCCCATGCGATTGGCAACCGTGCGGTTCTGGCACGCTGGCGCATGAATGACGGTGCGATCCTGACGATCATGCTCAACCTGGGGGGCGAAGCCGTGGCGGATGTCCCTCCCTGCGCCGACAGGCTGATCCATGCCTTCCCGGATGTGGGGGGGGATGGGCCGGTGGGGCTGCCGGGATATGGCATCAGGGTCTTCATGACGGAGGGAGGTCATGGTGGATGAGCGCACCCTTTCCGCGCGTGCCCGCGCCCTTGGGCTGAGCCGTCGCTGGCGCGATGCCACGGGGCGGATGCACCATGTTGGCAATGACAGCCTGCGCCACCTCCTGCGTGTGCTGCACAAGGAGGAGGCCGCCCTGAACGATGCCCCGCTCCTGCCGCCACTGCTGGTAAGCGAGGTTGACCGTCCCACGCCCCTTCCCGCGGGCGTGTTCCATGGGACGGGCGCCTTCCGGCTGGAGCTGGAGGATGGTGGCAGTGTGGAGGGATTCCTTCATCCCCATGACGCGGACACCTGCATGCTGCCCGCCGTGACGGTGCCCGGATATCACCGGCTGTACCTGCATGATGGCATGACGACCCTGGCCATGGCCCCCGCGCGCTGCTGCAGTGTCGCGATGCGGGCGGGGCGGCGTCATCCGCGCCTGTGGGGGGTGGCGGCGCAGATCTATGGCCTGCGGATGCCCCATGACGGGGGCATCGGCAGTTTCAGCGCCGTGGAATCGCTTGCACGGCAGGCGGCGGCGCAGGGGGCGGATGCGCTGGCGCTGAGTCCGGTCCACGCGATGTTCGCCGCGGCGCCGGGACAGTACAGCCCCTATTCCCCCTCCAGCCGCCTGTTCCTTAATGTGCTGCTGGCCGATCCGTACTGCGTCTTCAGCGCGCATGACATCACCATGGCGATGCATGCGCAAAAGGAGGCGCCGGATCTGCTGTCACGCCTGCAGGATGCGGACCTGATCGACTGGCCGCAGGTGGCGCAGGTGCGCATGCGCCTGCTGCGTCGGCTGTATGAGCATGTCATCGTGCCCGCCCCACCTGCCGCCATGACCGAGTTCATCACCATGGGGGGCGAGGCCCTGCGGCGGCATGCCATTTTCGAGGCATTGCATGCGCAGGAGATCCGCAAGGGGCCGCAGGGCGGGAACTGGCGCATGTGGCCGCCCTCCCTGCGCTGTCCCGATAGCGAGGAGGTGCGTGATTTCGCGCGTTCCCATGCCGCCGAGGTGCAGTTCCACGGGTTCATGCAATGGATGGCGGCCACCAGCCTGCGCCGTGCGTGCGAGGGCGCGCGCAATGCCGGCATGAAGATCGGCCTGATCATGGACCTTGCCGTAGGCGTTGATCCCGGCGGGAGCCAGTGCTGGGCGCAGCATGAGCAGTTCCTGACAGGCCTTTCGGTCGGTGCTCCCCCCGATGTGCTCAGCCCGATGGGCCAGAACTGGGGCCTGACCGGTTTTTCGCCCATCGGCCTGCGCCGTCATGGGTATGCGGCCTTCATCCAGACCCTGCGCGCGGGGTTCGCCCATGGCGGGGGCCTGCGGATCGATCATGTCATGGGGCTGCAGCGGCTGTGGATCATACCCGAAGGCGGCAGCCCCATGGACGGGGCCTACCTCGCCTTTCCGGGGACGGAACTGATGCGCCTGATCGCGCTGGAATCCGTGCGGCATGATGCCGTTGTGGTGGGGGAAGACCTCGGGACGGTCGCCCCCTCCTTTCGTCGCGACGCGCGTCGGCACGCCATCATGGGGATGAGTGTCCTGTGGTTCCAGCGCCATGCGGACGGCACGTTCATGGCGCCACGGGAATGGGCGGCCGGTTCGGTCGCCATGACCTCCACCCATGACCTGCCCACCGTGGCGGGATGGTGGCTGGGAAGCGATCTCGACTGGCGCGAACGCCTCAGGCAGGCAGGCCCGCGCCAGCACCAGCGCACGATGCGCGCGCAGCGGCAGGCGGACCGCAAGGCCCTGTGGCATGCCTTGGGCGGGGGCGAACATGCCCCCCTGCCGCCGCTGACACCCGAAGGCGCGCAAAGCGTGGTGGACGCGGCCGCGCGGTTTATCGGCCTCTCCTGCGCCGAACTGGCGATCCTGCCGCTTGAGGATGTGCTGGGCCTGGTGGAGCAGCCAAACCTGCCCGGCACGGTCGATGGCCATCCCAACTGGCGACGCCGTTACCCGGCCAGTGGGCATCCCCTCCTGTCATGCCCCGATGCAATGCATCGGCTGGCGCTGCTGCGCCGGGGACGTGAAGCACCATGAACGGATTGCGCGCAACCATCAGGCTGCAACTGCATGCGGGGTTCACGCTCGACGATGCGGCTGCCCGGGTTCCCTATTTTGCCCGGCTGGGGCTGAGCCATGTCTATGCCTCTCCCATCCTGACGGCACGGCCGGGGTCGATGCATGGCTATGACACCCTTGATTACGGGCGGGTCAATCCCGAACTTGGCGGGCGCGATGCGCTGTGCCGCCTTGTTGCGTGCCTGCGTGCGCATGCAATGGGGCTGATTGCCGATATCGTGCCCAACCACATGGCGGTCGGCGGGGCGGGCAACCGGTGGTGGGAGGATGTGCTGGCCTGGGGCCGCGACAGCGTGCATGCGCATTATTTCGACATTGACTGGGACGCCTTTGCCCCGTGGCTGCATGGGCGGATTCTGGTGCCTTTCCTGGACCGGTCCTATGGGGCGGCGCTGCGCGACGGGATGCTGCGCCTCGCCCATGAGGCGCAGACGGGCATGTTCTTCGTCCATCATCATGAACACCGCTTCCCTGTCTGCCCCCGTCATTATGCCGCCCTGCTGGCCGATGTGGGTGCGCCTGCCGATCTGTGCGCGGAACTTGGGGCACTCACACCCGCGGGGGCCGGGTGCCGGGGCGACGTCCCTGCCCTGTCGCGACTGGCGGCATGGGGGGCGACAGCGGACGGGCAGGCCGCGATCGCGCGCATTATGGAACGGCATGATACGCGCACGGCCTGCGGGCGTTCGGCCCTGCATGAACTGCTGGGGCGGCAGTCCTTCCGGCTGGCATGGTGGCGCACGACACCGGACCTTATCAACTGGCGGCGTTTTTTCGACATTACCGGCCTTGCCGCGTTGTGTGTGGAACATGAGGATGTGTTCGATGCCGTGCATGGCCATATTCTTGACCTGTATGCCGATGGCCTGATTGACGGGGTGCGGGTGGATCATGTCGATGGCCTGACCGAACCTGCGGCCTACTGCCTGCGCCTGCGCCAGCGCCTGATGGCCGTGCAGCACCTGCGTCCGGCCACGGCCCCGCAACATCTTTCGATCCATGTAGAAAAGATCCTGCATGAGCGCGAACACCTGCCCCCATCGTGGCAGGTGGACGGAACGACCGGTTATGATTTCATGGATCAGGTTTCCGCCATGCTGCATGACCCTGACGGGACTGCGCTGCTGGACGGGTTATGGCGTGACCATGCCATTGCGGACCCGACTTTCGCCGATACGGAACGCAATGCGCGTGCACTGGTCCTCCATGAGGTATTTCCGGCCGAACTGTCGGGCCTGCGGACGCTGCTGGCCGCGATCGCGCAATGCAGTGCCGACACATGTGATTACAGCGTGGGGCGCATTGGGGCTGTCCTTTCGGCCCTGTTGATGGAATTTCATTTCTACCGCACATATTTTTCCGATGATGCGCAGGGCGGATATCAGGCCGACCATGCCGTGCTGAAGGCTGCGGCGCATGGGGCAAAGGCGCATCTGCTGCCATCATGCCATGACATGATGGACTGGGTTGTCGGCATACTGGGCCGGACGGGAACGCGCGATGCCTCCATCCACGAGGCACAGCGGCGGTTTGAGCACCTGACCGCCCCACTGGCCGCCAAGGCGGTCGAAGACACATCCTTTTACCGATACGGACGCCTGCTGTCGCGTAACGAGGTCGGTTCCGATCCGGGAAAGATGGCCCTGCCGGTTGCACGGTTTCACAAGGACAACCTGCATCGTCACAAGGCATATCCCGATACGCTGCTGGCCACCGCGACGCATGACCATAAACGTGGCGAAGACGCGCGCATGCGCCTTGCGGTGCTGAGCGAGGTTGCGGCGCGATGGCATGATCTGGTCAACCGATGGATCGTGCGCAATGCACACCTACGCCGGCGTCGCATGACGCCGGACCGCGCGGATGAAATGATCCTGTACCAGGCGATGCTGGGGGCATGGCCGCTGGTGCCATGGCCGGATGCCGACGCCCGGCAGGAATTCCATGACCGGATCGTGGCATGGCAGGTCAAGGCATTGCGGGAGGCAAAGCGTCACACCAGTTGGACCGACCCGGATATGGAGTATGAAGATGGTTGTCGCGAATTCACGCGGCGCCTGCTGGATCCGCGGGCATCCGGCCCATTCATTGCGGACATGGACATGATCGTGGCGACCATCGCACCTGCCGCCGCGCTGAATTCCCTGGCGCAGCTTTTGCTGCGTCTTGCCCTGCCGGGGGTTGCGGACCTGTATCAGGGGACCGAACTGTGGGATTTTTCACTGGTCGATCCCGATAACCGGCAGCCGGTGGATTTCATGTTGCGCCAGACGATGCTCCAGCAGGATACATCGCTGCACCAGCAGGCCGCGCAATGGCGCACAGGTGGCGTGAAGATGTATCTCCTCCAGAAGGTTCTGGCGTTTCGGGCGCAATATCCCCTTGTGTTTTCCAAAGGCTCTTATGAACCGGTCGAAGTGTCGGGTGCGGCTGAAAAGCATGTCATCGCCTTCGTGCGGCGATATGACGGGATTGCGCTGCTTGTCGTGGTGGTGCGTCATGCATGGGGACTGGTTCCTTCTCCCCATGACCTGAGTCTTGACATGTCCTTACTGGAACAGACCTATCTGTCACTTAAGGTTTCGGGAAACGGGACATGGCGCAGCATCGTGCACGAAGGCAGGATGCATGCGCCGGCGACACGCCTTGCGCTGTCTTTCCTGCAAGGTGGTGTCCCGGTTGATTGTCTGGTCCAGATATAGAATGGAATTTCCTGATTTTGTACATGCAATGTCATGTAAAGGGAAAATCAGGACTTTTGCGTGTGTTGTTGATGCGTTTTCGAAACAGTATGAATGTCAAGAAAAAGTTCCGGACCCGGCTTTGATTCGGCCTGAAAATAAACGTGTTCGGTTTACTGCATTCTATGTCTGAAAATAATCTGGATTCTCGACATTTTTCAAATTATGTTATTTTTATGGCGATCGTCTGGATACAGGCGTGCCATGTCAGATTCATGGACAAAATATCTTCAGTTATGATTCCCGGGACACCCGTTCCAGAAGGTCGGGCATACAGTCCTGCGGTCATATCTCTTGATAATATGCGGACTTTTTGTTCAACCCGATATGAATGGGGACTGTCATGCGTCGCGAAACAGAGCTTGATGCAGTGCGTGGCATTGCCGCGCTGATTGTCATGTTTTTTCATTTCTGGCTGATTGTTCCGGATGGGTGGAAAACACATGCATATGTCACACATATGATGGGGGTGTCCCTTACACCTGAAATGCTGTTCCATTTCACCCCGCTACGCCTTCTGGTTTCGGGATCCGGTGCGGTGGGACTGTTTTTCGTGCTCAGCGGATATGTTCTTTCCCTTTCTGTGGCGCGGCAGAGAATGACGTCTTATGGGCGTTTCATCGTGCGGCGGATATTTCGGATATACTTGCCCTTTGCCATCGTTGTCCTGTTCAGCGCCGCTCTCCTTCCCCTTGTCAAAACGGCGCCGCTACATGGGGTCAGCGACTGGTTTGCAAATGAACCGTGGTCCGTGTACCCGACGGAACAGGTGGTGGCCGGGCATCTCCTGATGATCGGGACCATACCGCTGATCAGCCTTGATAACCCGATGTGGTCGCTTATCATTGAAATGAGGGTGTCACTGATATTCCCGATCCTGTTCATCCTTATGGAAAAATACAGGAACGAGACACTGGCCTGTGTGACGGCCGCATATTTCTGCTCCAGCATTTTTCTCAACAGGCTGGGCGAAAATCCGCCGACCACGTTCATGCACAGCGTAATCTTTACATTCGAATACCTGCCGCTTTTTGTCGTGGGCATTCTTTTCTACCAGTTCAGGGACCGGATAGGCGGGTTTTATGGATCGACCCGGCCCGTGATCCGCAATGTCATCATGCCACTGGCGGTCCTGCTGCTGGGGACACCGACCATCGGTCCGGAAAATGCAGTTGGAATCATGAAAAATCTCATATGGATCGTCTGCACGACTATCGGTTCGGTTTCCATGATCTGCATTGCGATCAACAATGAAAAGATAAGATCCTTCCTACAGAAGTCACATATGCAGGGCCTGGGGCATATTTCATACAGCCTGTACCTCAGCCACATGGTCGTCCTTCTTGTCATGGCCTACACCCTGCTGGATCACATGTCGCTGTGGAGGTGGGGCGCGCTTTCCCTGCCGGTCTGCGTGATGGTTGCGGCAGTCTGTTTCTGGTTTGTGGAATCCCCCTGCATGCGGGCCGGTTACTGGCTGACACGGCGTCGGTACCTCAAGCCCGAACTGGCTGGATGAAGCGGGTGGAGTAGCGCAGGTAAATTTGCAAATCACGAATAAATATAAAAACTTTCATCCTGAAAAAGACTTTTCACATGCACAACAGGAGTTGTCGTGTCATGAAAAAAGTCTGCTTCGTTTTTGCCGCCCTGCTCTGTTCATCTTCGGCACTGGCGCAGTCGCTGCCGGAGAAGACAGGCATCAATTCCGTGCTCGGCGTGGCCCCGGCCACTGCCGACTTTGTCAGGGAAGTGGCTGTCAGCGACCAGTTCGAAATCCAGTCCAGCCAACTGGCGCAGCAGGAACATGTCACCTCCCTGCAGGAATTTTCATCCCGGATGATTGCCGATCATCAAACCACTTCCGGGCAACTGAAGGAAATGGTGCAAAGTGGTGACCTGCAGGTGGAACTGCCCACGACCCTGGACAGTTCGCATCAGGACATGCTCGACCGGTTGAGGAAACTGCACGGCAACAGTTTCGAGACACGCTACCGCTCGCAGCAGATCAGTGCACATGAAAGCGCGATTTCCCTGTTCCAGCGCTATGCCGATAACGGGGAGAACATGAAACTGAAGGAATGGGCGGCGAAAACCCTGCCCACCCTGAAATCCCATCTGGAAATGGCGCGGAAACTGCCGCAATAACAAAGGTGGAACAGGATATATGAAAAAAGCCAGCATATGACGCAGCCAGCCTCCGGTGATGAACATCCTGCCGGGTCTTTCACGCATGATTATGAACGTCGCATGGAACTGCTTGTCCGCAGGCTTCCTGCGCGCATCCAGTCCCTTGTGCGCAGACTGCGTCGCCCATCCGCGCGATGGATCAGGGTGCCGGTCGGCATCGTGCTGGTTCCGGCCGGTTTTCTGGCCATCCTGCCAGTATTCGGCCTGTGGATGACACCGCTGGGGCTTCTGCTGCTGGCCGAGGACATTTCCTTCCTGCGTCGGGGCATGGCGCGTCTTCTGGCATGGGTCGAACGGCGTCATCCGGGCTGGATGGGACTTCCTGAAGCAGGGGAAAATCCGGAGGGAAATTCCTCGGCGTAATCATGTCATAATCGCCTCTACGGGATCAGCAGGCCATGCCGCACGGAAGTCCCCTTGTCACCATCCTGGTCATTGGCCTCGGCCTTGCCTTCATACTGGGGACGGTGGCCAGCAGGCTTGGGTGTTCCGTGCTGGTCGGCTACCTGCTGGCGGGGATTATCATCGGCCCGTTTACGCCCGGTTTCGTGGCGGACCAGGAACTGGTGCCCCAACTGGCGGAAATTGGCGTCATCCTGCTGATGTTTGGCGTGGGGCTGCATTTTTCCGTCAATGACCTTGTCTCCGTCCGGGCCATCGCCATTCCCGGCGCGGTGGTGCAGGTCATCCTGTCGACGATATGCGGCATGCTGCTGGGCCACCTGCTGGGCTGGTCATGGGGAAGTAGCGTTGTCTTTGGCATGACCCTGGCCATCGCCAGCACGGTTGTCCTGCTGCGGACGTTGCAGGAATACCGCCTGATGGATACGCAGCGCGGACATATCGCCATTGGCTGGCTGGTCATTCAGGACCTGCTGACGGTGATGGTCCTGGTGCTCCTGCCGGTCATGGCGCCATTGCTGAAGCATGATCCACATGCCGCCGCACCGGACGCATGGCAACTGGTGCTGGCCGTGGGCCTGACCATTGGCAAGGTCGCAGCCTTCATCGCCCTGATGATGATCGTCGGGCGGCGCCTGATCCCGATGATGCTGCATTATGTCGCCCATACCGGTTCACGCGAACTGTTTCGCCTGTGCGTGCTGGCCATCGCGCTGGGGGTGGCGCTGACGGCGACGGAAATCTTTGGGGTTTCCTTTGCGCTCGGGGCGTTCGTGGCGGGCATGGTGCTCAGTGAATCGCCGCTGTCGCAGCATGCCGGCGCGGAAACGCTGCCGTTGCGCGACGCCTTTGCGGTCCTGTTCTTCATTTCGGTGGGGATGCTGTTCAATCCGGGGATCCTGCTGCACCATCCCCTGCCCCTTGTGGGTACGCTCGGGGTCATCATGGTGGCGACGCCGGTGCTTACGGTTGCGATCCTGCGCCTGTTGCGCCAGCCATGGCAGACGGCGCTGTCGGTCGGGGCGGGGCTGGCGCAGATCGGGGAATTTTCTTTCATCCTTGCCGCCCTGGGCGTGCAGTCGGGATTGCTGGTGGAACGTGCGCGTGACCTTGTGCTGGGGGCGTCGATCCTGTCCATACTGCTCAATCCCGTCATGGTGGGGATGGTCAACCGGGTGAACGCCATGCTGGATCGCCGTGCGCTCCTGCGCGCTGGAGGAACGGCCCGGGAAGACCCGACCGCGAAGCTGCAGGGCCATGCCGTCCTGATCGGGTGCGGCCGGGTCGGCTCCCTTGTCGCCGAGGGGCTACGTGCGCATCACATCCCGCTGCTGGTGGTGGAGGAAGCGGACATGCAGGTCCGCGCGCTGCGTGAACGCGGGCTGGACGTCATGCTGGGCAATGCGACCGATCCCGGGCTGATGCAGCTACTGGGTCTGGATCGCGCGCGTATCCTGATCGTGGCCATCCCCGATGCGTTCGAGGCGGGAGAGATCATACAGCAGGCGCGCGGTCTCAGCCCCGAACTCGATATCATCGCGCGTGCGCATTTCGACAGTGCGGCTGACTATCTTTCCGAATATGGTGCCAGCCTGGTTATCATGGGGGAACGCGAGATCGCGCGTGCGATGCTCGATTATGCAACCCACGGGACGGCATCCGGCGCCCGCGTCGCCCCTTCGAGCACATGAGGCCCCGTTGATGTCCCCTGCTTCCACTGTTGCGCATCGGATCGAAGATTACGCCATGATCGGCTCTACCCACAGTGCCGCGCTGATCCATCGCGATGGCACGATCCAGTGGCTGTGCATGCCGCGGTTTGATTCCGAGGCGATTTTCGCCTCCCTCCTCGGCACGCCCGATAACGGGGAATGGGCCGTGCGCGCCACCGATCCGGCGGCGCGTATCGCGCGTCGCTATGTCCCCGATACGATGGTGCTGGAAACCACGATAGACACTCCCACGGGCCGCGCCGTCGTGCTGGATTTCATGCCGACACCCGTTGATGGGGACCTGCATGAACTCGTCCGCATCATCCGCGGCGTGGAGGGGCATGTCGATTTTGCCGCCGAGCTGCGCCTGCGCTTCAATTATGGTGAATGGATCCCGTGGGTGGAGCGGCGCGAAGGGGCGATCTTCGCCTTTGCCGGTCCTGACGCCATCCGCCTGAGCAGCAGCGTGGACCTCAGCAACGCCAATTTTTCCACCACCTCGGATTTTACCATCGTCGCGGGGCAGAGTGTGGCAACGACGCTGGAATGGTTCCCGTCGCACAAGATCCCGCCCCTGCCACGCGATCCCTATGCCCTGCTGCGCCATACGGAGGCACAGGGACGGTTGTGGGCGGCGCAGTGCACGTATGACGGTCCCTATGCCGCCGTGGTGCGGCGTTCGCTCATGACGCTCAAGGCGCTGACCTACCACCCGACCGGTGGAATCGTCGCGGCCCCCACGACTTCCCTGCCCGAAGATCCGGGGGGAAGCCGCAACTGGGATTATCGCTACTGCTGGCTGCGTGATGCGGTGTGGACACTGCATGCGCTGACGGTCTCGGGTTATATGGAGGAAGCAAGCGCATGGCGGTGGTGGCTGATGCGCGCGACGGCGGGCGCGCCGGACGGGTTGCAGGTCATGTATGGCCTGCATGGGGAGCGCCGGTTGACCGAAACCACGCTTGACCACCTGGCGGGATATGAAAACAGCCGCCCGGTGCGCATCGGCAATGCCGCACATGAGCAGTTGCAGCTTGATGTCTATGGCTCCCTGCTTGGCGCGTTCGATGCGGCACGACGCGACGGACTGGCGGACATGGATGCGGTATGGCCGCTTCAGTGTGCCATCGCCGAGCGCCTGCTGGTCCTGTGGCGGCAGCCCGACTGCAGCCTGTGGGAGGTGCGAGGACCCAAGCAGCACTTCGTCTATTCCAAGATGATGTGCTGGTTCGCGTTCGACCGGATGATTGCCAGCGCCGTGGATTTCGGACTGGACGGCCCTGTGGAGACGTGGCGGGCGGCGCGTGAGGAAATCCATGCCGAAGTCTGTGAAAAAGGCTTCGATGCGGCCAGCAACAGCTTCATGCAGTACTATGGCGCGGATCGTGTCGATGCCTCCCTCCTGCAGATTCCGCTGCTGGGGTTCCTGCCTGCCGATGACCCGCGCGTGCAGGGCACGATCGCACGGATCGAAAAGGAACTGCTGCACGACAACGTGGTCTATCGCTACCTGCCCGAAGGGGTTGCCGCCGATGGTCTGGAGGGGCGCGAAGGCGCATTCCTCGCCTGCAGTTTCTGGCTGTGTGATGCCTATATCATGTCGCATCGCGTGGAGGAGGCCCGCGTCCTGTTTGAACGACTGCTGTCCTATGGAAACGACCTTGGCCTGTTTGCCGAGGAATATGACCCGGTCGCCCGGCGGCAGCTTGGGAATTTTCCCCAGGCCTTCAGCCATTTCGCCCTTGTCCATACCGCCCACATGCTGGCGGGGGGCGTGATCGACGCCAGCGGGCAGCGACGCAGGAAGAAATAGCTTCCCTGCCATGCGTGTCGCCTGCATGAAACCTTTTGACGGACCATGCGCTGTATGGGCGATGGATCAAGGGAGGGAGGGAAGAATGGATGTCATGAAATTTTCCCTCTATGTGCAGACGGAAAACCTGTCCCTGTTCCACTGGGTGCGGCGTGAACTGCATGCATGTTTCGACTTCATCATGCATGAACCGCCCCCTGAGGAAATGCTTGACCTGCTCGACGATCCGGACAGCACATAGCGCCGAAAATCGTAAAAGAAGTTTTTGGTGAAGCTTTTTTTACCGTTCCGTTCGTACCCAGGAAAATACGAACAACAGGCCGGACCTACCAGTTTTCCTTTACAAGATGCGCCACAAGGTCAGCGCCAAGGGTGGTCAGGCGCTCCACAAGCGCCTGTCCCGTGGTGGCCGAACACAGGCGCGGGTCTGCCTGGGCAACCCCTTTGGTGGCGATTTCATCAATTTCGAGGGGAAAGTTGATGCTGGCCCCCTCGAACTGCGCCGTGGCGAACCCGTTGACCGGCAGGCCCATGAATTCACGGGCGCTGGCGGGGGCGGGACGCAGGTCGGGGCGCACCAGATCGGGAAAGAGGGCCATGGCGACGCTGGAAAGCGGATTGCCACCATGCCCGGCGGACCGCTGTGCCGCATCCGCATCCCCCATCACGTCAGCAAGCATGGCCGAGGCAATGCTCCACAGATAGACGCACGGGATCACCACCCCCTGCCTGTGCCGCAGGGACAGTGTGACGTCATGGACCGCCTGCGCATTGCCGCCATGCCCGTTGAAGACGATAATGCGGGTCAGTCCGTGCCGCAGCAGGCAGGACATCATGTCCGTCAGGACCGCGCGCAATGTCGCCTGTTCCAGGGCGATACCCCCGATCACGCTGCCGAAATAATCCGCCCCGCCATAAGGCAGGACCGGGGCGACATAGGTCCCGATCCCGCGCGCACGCGCCGCCTGCGCCACGCGGCGCGCAATCGCGTCCGCGCACAGATAGTCGCCCATGGGGGAATGGGGGCCCTGATCCTCATGGCTGCCCAGTGGCAGGATGATGACCGGATTGGCCGCAAGTGCGGTACGTGCCTCCTCCGCCGTCAGTTCGGCGAGGCATATTTTTTCTGGGGCATGTTTCATGTCAGGGGAAGTTCCAGTTCGGGCAGGTCATATATCGCGAAAAATTTTAGTAATTTGAAAAGGATTTTTCAATCGGCTTCATTATGCAATCATGTTCCTGTCATGACATATTTGAAGACCGGCAGGGAATGCAGGACTGCTTCCCCCACATCCGCAATTCATGCGCATATGGCATCCTTTGCAGGGATGTGGCGTCCTTTTCGGCCTATTTTGTGATAACTGACGGCAGGTATAACCCACCATGACCAAAGCCCCCGCGCGCCATTCCGAAACTTCCGTCGATCGCCTGATCCTTGATCGCTGGTCGCCTTACGCCTTTACCCCCGCCCCGATCGGGGATGCGGAACTCCTGTCTTTCCTTGATGCCGGACGCTGGGCGCCTTCGGCCTATAATTCGCAGCCATGGCGTTTCATCTATGCCCGGCGCGACACGGCGGACTGGGAACGGTTCCTGTCATGGCTGATCCCGTTCAACCATTCATGGGCGCAAAATGCCTCTGCCGTGGTGTATGTCGCCTCCCATACGGTCATGGATATCGGTCAGGCGGAGCCTGTCCCTGCCCCCACCCATGCCTTCGATACCGGTGCTGCGGCCGTGCTGGTGCAGTTACAACTGAACAGGGCGGGATGGGCGGCCCATCCCATCAGTGGCTTTGACCACGACCTTGCCCGCGCCGGGCTTGAACTCCCCGAAGATTATGCCCTTGATGCCGCCATCATCATCGGTCGGCCCGGCGATGCGGACGTCCTGCCTGAAAAATTGCGCGGGCGGAACGTCCCCTCATCGCGTCGCCCCCTTGCCGACGTGGCGTTTGCCGGACGGTTTCCTGCGCAGGATGCGGACTGACGGGATGGCACGGAAACCAGAAGAACGCCGCCTTTAAAAAAAGGCGGCACCCAAGAAACTTTTGATTTTTATGAATGGAGCCTGTGCCCCTACGTCTCCCGACGCTGGTCCCACCATGCCAGACGCTTGAGGAGGTCGCGTTCATATCCCCTTTCGTTGGGGCGGTAGAGTTCCGGCCTGTCTGGACCGCTCAGCGCATCGGGGAAGAACTGCTGGCCGCTGAACGCATGCGGAAAATCATGGTCGTAGCGGTATCCATCCTTGAACCCCTGCGCCTTCATCAGCGCCGTTGGCGCATTGATCAGGTGCTTGGGCGGCATGAGCGACCCCTGCGTCTCCGCAAGGTCCATGGCGGCATAGAACGCCTTGTAGATCGCGTTCGACTTGATCGCTGTTGCGAGGTAGCCCACGCACTGCGCCAGTGCCGGCAGACCTTCCGGCTCCCCGACCCGTTCAAACACTGCGGCACAGGCGGCGGCCTGTTCGATGGCGCGTGGATCGGCAAGACCGACTTCCTCCGTCGCCATGACCATCAGGCGGCGCAGGATCGCGCGCGGTGGCTCGCCGCTTTTGAGCAGTCGCGCCAGCCAGTAGAGCGCGGCCTGCACATCCGACCCGCGGATTGATTTCTGGAATGCGGACAGCAGGGCGTGATGGATGTCCGATCCCTTGTCCCCCGCATGCACCTTGCGCTGGACAAGGGTATGGAGTTGCGCCGGCGTGACGGGCGTATCGGTGCCAAGGTCCGACAGCGCCTCGACCATCACCAGCAGGTAGCGCCCGTCCCCATCCGCCATGTTCAGCAGTTCGGTGCGTGCCTGCGCATCGAGTGGAAGCACCCGGCCCAGATGCGCCTGTGCACGTTCGAGCAGGACCGACAGGTCGTGCGTATCCAGCCGTTCCAGCACCATGACCTGCGCCCTGCTGGCAAGGGCACGGTTCAGTTCAAAGGAAGGATTTTCGGTGGTCGCACCGATCAGGACGACGCTCCCGTCCTCCACATAGGGCAGGAGCGCATCCTGCTGTGCCCTGTTCCAGCGATGGATTTCATCGACGAACAGGACCATGCCCCTTGACTGTCCCTGCTGCCGGTTCGCCTGTGCCCTGGCGAGTACCTTCTTCAGTTCGGGCAGGCCGGACATGACGGCGGAAATCTGCTCGAACGCCATGCCCGAACTTGCAGCGAGGATCCGCGCCAGCGTGGTTTTCCCGGTCCCCGGCGGCCCCCAGAAGATCATGGAGGACAGGCGTCCCGACGCCACCATGCGCCCGATTGGCCGGTCGGGGGCCAGCAGGTGCTTCTGGCCGATGACGTCCTCGATCTGTTCCGGACGCAGGGCTTCGGCAAGCGGGCGGGGCGCCAGGGGCTCGAACAGGGATGTCACGTTTGCTCCATGGTGTTCATGTCTGCGGCAGAGTATGCATTTTCCGGGTGCCTTGCAGAAGGCCACGCCCCTACATTTGTTTCTCCCTCCCGATCCCCTCATGCAAGGACCCGATCATGTCATTTCGCATCCTGGCCCGTACTGGCGCAGCGCTCACCCTGCTCATGGGGGCGTCCTGCTGGTCCATGGCCGCGCAGGCCGCGCCGCAGCCTGCCACCCTGCAGGTCCCCGAAGGGTTCCATATCGCCACCTATGCCGATCATGTTCCCGGCGCGCGCGAAATCGCACTTGGCGACAGGGGGACGGTTTTCCTCGGGTCCATGGGGGCGGGCAAGGTCTATGCCCTGACGGGCGGGCAGGATGGACATGCGCCGCAGGTGCATGTGGTGGCGCATGGGCTGAACCTGCCTGTTGGCGTCGCCTTTCACCAGGGAGACCTGTATATTTCCGACACACGCCGGATTGTCGTCCTGCGGGGGATCGAGGACCGGCTGGACCATCCGCCCGCGCTGGAAACGGTTGCGGACAACCTGCCCTATCGCGCGGGGGATCATTCGTGGAAATTCATTGCGTTCGGACCTGACGGGAAGCTGTATGTCCCGATTGGCGCACCCTGCAACATCTGTGATGTCGGGCATGAGTTCGGGCGACTGATCCGCATGAATCCCGACGGCACGGGGCGCGAGGACGTGGCGTACGGCATCCGCAACACCGTGGGCTTCACATGGCAGCCCGGCACGGGGACGTTGTGGTTCACCGATAACGGCCGTGACATGATGGGCGACGACATTCCTTCGGATGAACTGAACCGTGTCGATCGGGTCGGGCAGTCGTTCGGCTATCCCTACTGCCATCAGGGCGACATCGCGGATCCCGTCTATGGCAAGGGGCATCCGTGCAGCGGATTTACGCCGCCTGTCGTGAAACTCGGCGCGCATGTGGCGGCCCTTGGGCTGCGGTTTTATGAGGGGACGATGTTCCCCGCGACATATCGTGGCGACCTGCTGATTGCGGAACACGGGTCATGGAACCGCTCCCGCCTGTCTGGCTACAGGGTGGTGGCCGTCCATGTCGGCACGGATGGCAGCGCCGACCCGGTTTCCACGCTGGTGGACGGGTTCCAGCATGACCAGACCCCATGGGGACGCCCCGCCGATGTCCAGCCCCTGCCTGATGGGAGCGTGCTGATCAGTGATGACCTTGCCGGGGCGGTCTATCGCCTGACCTATGACGGGCACGCGGGCTGATTACGGGAATATCAGCCCGATCGTGGGCACATGAATATGATAAGGTGCCATAATAACATGGCTCACTGACGCGTGGGGCTGGCCGCCTGTTCATTCATTAGCGCCAGCCCTTCCGCGACGGAGACGAACTCCCCGCCCATATCGACCCGTTCCGCGCCAAATCGCCGGGTGAACAGGTCACGTACCGCAGGCACGAAAGAGGTCCCACCCGTCAGGAAGACGCGGTCGATCGCGGTGGCGGGCAGGTTGGCGCGATCAAGGGCAGCCTGCACGGCTTCATCAAAGCGGTGCAGGTCCGGGGCGATCCAGCTTTCAAAATCGGCGCGCGTGATTTCGCGGTGGATATGCAGGTCGCGGTGATCATACCGCAAAACCGTGCGGTCGGTTCGTGACAGGTCCCGCTTTGCCGCGCCCACGGCACGATAGAGCGCCTGTCCCTGCTGATCGTCGATCAGGTTTTTAAGGGCGTGCAGCTTTTCGGGTTCGGACGCCGTGCGGGCCACGTCCGCGATATCGCGCAGGGTCTGTGGTGTGCGCATCAGCGCCAGTCGGTGCCAGCGCCCGAGGCTTGCATACCATTCCGCCGGGACAGGCAGTGGTGCGCCCCCCATCACGCGATAGGTGGCATGCCGGCCAAGTTCCGGGGCCACGACATTGTCGATGATGCGGTAATCGAACTGGTCGCCCGCGATGCCGACGCCGGCATATCCCAGTGGCGTTGCCCGCTGTGGGGCATCGGGGTCGAAACGCAGGATGGAAAAGTCACTGGTGCCGCCGCCGAAATCCCCCACCAGCACGGTGGCCGGCGTGCCCAGGCGATGGGCGAAACGCCATCCGGCGGCTTCGGGTTCAAGGGCGACATTGACATGGTGGAACCCCGCCGCGCGGAAACTGTCGCGCAGGCGCTGTTCGCCAAAGGCGTCATCCACCCCCTCCCCCGCGAAATGCACGGGGCGGCCGACCGTGGCGGTGACATGGGCGGGATCGATCCCGATCGTGTGCATCAGGCAGGCGAGGAAACGCGCGATCAGCATCTCCAGCGTCATGATACGGCCGAGCAGGCGCGTCTGGCGGAAGGAGGCCTGCGCCAGATAGGATTTCATGGACATGATCAGACGGCTTTCCGCCGGATCCTCCAGATAGGCGTCGATGGCCGCGGCGCCAATGGCTTCGTGCAGACTGGCGCGCCCTGCCCGCATTTCCTCGTGCCACAGGCACAGCAGGGAACGGCAGGTTTCCGTGGCTTCGTGATGGGGAAAGGAAAAGCGCGCCGGATGGGGCTGCCCGTTTTCATCCAGCAGGACCACAACGGTGTTGGTCGTGCCGAAATCTATGCCGAGCCTCACGCTCTGGGGGGATCCGATGGAAGACATGGCGCCTCAATAGGCGTCCGCCCGTCACATGTCCATCCATCATGACAGGTTCCCATTTGCGGTGATGGATAAAAAATCAGCCCACGAAATGCCCTTCGGATCATCAAAAAGCTTCGCAAGAATGTTACCTTTTTGAAAAAAGGCGACACCCGGAAACGTTTATGAACAGACCTGTTTCCAGGCACCTGGATCACACCGGATCGTCACCATCCAGCAGCGCCCGCGCCAGATGGTTATGCCGTTCGGCAAGCTGGCGAGTATCACAGGTCAGCAGGTGTCCGTCACGTACGACGACCTGCCCATTGACGAGGGACAGCGCCACGGTGCGCGGGGTGCAGAAAACAAGGGCCGCAACGGGATCCACCAGCGCCCCGGCATGGTCGATGCCACGCAGGTCGAAGGCGACGACATCCGCCGCCATGCCTGCCGACAGGTGGCCGATATCATCGCGTCCCAGTACGGCAGCCCCACCCCGCGTCGCCAGTTCCAGTGCGGTGCGCGCGCCCATCATCGCCGCGCCATCCTCCTGATCGTGCATAAGGCGTGAGACAAGCATCGCCTGGCGGGCTTCGGCCAGCATGTGGCTGCTGTCATTGGAGGCTGAGCCGTCCACCCCCAGTCCGACATTGACACCATGGGCCATCATGCGGCGGACGGGGGCGATGCCGGACCCCAGACGCATGTTGGAACAGGGGCAATGGGCAACGCCCGTCCCGGTCCGTCCGAAGCGTTCGATACCGGCATGGTCCAGCCGGACACAGTGCGCATGCCACACATCCGGCCCCATCCAGCCAGTATCCTCGGCATATTCCGCAGGCGTCATGCCAAAGGCATCGCGGCTGTATTCGATATCGCTCGCATTTTCCGCAAGGTGGGTGTGAAGCCTTGTGCCGGTTGCGCGTGCAAGATGTGCGGTTTCACGCATCAGGTTACGGCTGACGGAAAATGGCGAACACGGGGCAAGGACGATGCGCTGCATCGCAAGGCGGGACGGGTCATGGTATGCCTCCACCACGCGCTGCATGTCACGCAGGATGGAGGGTTCATCCTCAACGAGGCTGTCGGGCGGCAGTCCCCCCGCGCTTTCACCAACGCTCATTGCACCGCGTGCAGCGTGAAAGCGCATGCCCATCGTTGCGGCGGCCTCGATCTGGTCATCAAGGCGACTGCCGTTGGGAAACAGGTAGAGATGGTCGCTGCTGGTGGTGCAGCCCGAAAGCATCAGTTCGGCCATGGCGGTGCGTGTGGAAACACGGATCATGTCCGGCGTCAGGCGCGCCCAGATGGGATAGAGCGTGCGCAGCCACCCGAACAGGGAGACATCCTGTGCTGCTGGCACGACACGGGTCAGGGTCTGGTACATATGGTGGTGGGTATTGACCAGCCCCGGCATGACCAGATGGCCCGACATGTCCATGACGTCGTCCGCTGCGGGCAACGGGTCATGGGGCGTGCCGACCTGCTGGATCTGCCGTCCCTGTATCAGGACCCAGCCCCCGGCGATCTCGCGTCGCTGCGCGTCCATCGTGACAAGCATCAGGGCGTTTTTGAGCAATATGGAGCGCGGCATGTATTTCTTCACTGACGGGGCATGACGTCGCCCCTATTGGTGATACAGGGAGAGTTTTGAAATAACCCATTGATGGAAATAATAAAAGTTTCCGGGGATGCTTTTTTCAAAAGGGTGGCGTCTTTCGAAGCTTTTTGAAAAAAGCTTCACCAGAAACTTTCATACCATCAGGTGTCAGCGTTCACGCACGGCTTCCGGCATTCCCAGTGGCCCGGTGGAAGGTGGAGGTGTGACCGCCTCCCCTCTGGTGGTGCGTGGGTGTCCATGCCGACCTGTCACCGGGGCCGTGGCGTCATGATGGGGTGCTGGCGTCGTGGCGCGATGGGGCGTCATGCCCGGCATGTTTTCCATGCCGTCCATATTTTCCATCCCCTGCATGTCGTGCATCTGCATCGCCGGGGCGGGGGCCGCCTGCGTATTCGTTACCGGCATGAGGACGGCCGCCATCAGGGCGGGCATGGCGGACAGCCATAATCCTGTGCGATTCATTTCTTTTCTACTCCATTGATATAACAATATTTTTATGAATGGGGACGGTCGGTATTCAGAACCATGTCCGCACCCCGAAGGTGAAGTTGAGGTCATGCAGGTCGTGTTCGCCACGTGCCCGCGCCAGCGTCGTGGCCTGATCGAATGTGCCGCTGTAGGTCACGCCGATATACGGGGCGAATTTGCGGTGCCATTCGTAACGGAGCCGCAATCCCGTATCGATGTTCGACAGGCCGCGCCCGTTCGCCCGCGCCGGATCCGACTGGGAATAGAAATTCAGTTCGACCTGGGGCTGGAGGATCAGGCGGTTGGTCAGCAGCAGGTCATACGATCCCTGCAGGCGGCCTGCGGCACCCCGGTCACTGAAATAGGCCGTTGCCTCCACATCGAAGAAATAGAGCGCCAGCCCCTGTATCCCCACTGCCCCCCACGCGCGGGTCGGGCCATTGTCGATATCCATGCGGACGCCGGTCTGCACATCGAAGTAACGCGAGATTGCGCGGTCATACAGGACTTCGTGGTCGCCATCGCCAAACCTGCCATTCGTGCCAACCGTACCTTCGGATTTCAGCCACAGCTTGTTGTAATCCGTCCCGACCCACGCCTGCCCGTCATAGCGGAACTGACCGCCATCCGTATTGTAACGGGCCTCGAATTCATCCAGCAGGGCATGCGCATAGATATTGTGGTCCATCACCGGGGGCATGCCGTTGACATAGGTGACCGGCGTAGCCGCCGACCCATTGGCCTGCATGGTGCTGCCCCGTGTTATCGGGGTGGTCATCTGCGCATGAACGGAAGAAACAGGGACGGCAAGCAGCGCCATGGCGATGATGAGCGTGTGCCTCATGACACCACCACCGTACGGAACATGCCCAGTTCCATGTGATAGAGCAGATGGCAGTGATAGGCCCACAGCCCCGGTTCATCCACGGTGACGAGATAACTCAGCCGCTCCCCGGGCTTGACGATGATCGTGTGCTTGTAGGGGCGGTACTCCCCCTGCCCGTTTTCCAGTTCACTCCAGAACCCGTGCAGGTGGACGGGGTGTTCCATCATCGTGTCATTGGTCACGATGAACCGGACCCGTTCGCCAAGGGCAAGTCGGATCGGTTCCGCTTCGGAGAACTTCTTGCCATCAAAGCCCCAGATGAAGCGTTCCATGTTGCCCGTCAGATGCAGCGTGATCTCGCGTGAGGGCGGCCGGGGATCAGCGCCCGCGATGGTCGCGCGCAGGTCGGCATAGGTCAGGACCCGGCGGCCATTATGGTCCAGCCCGTCCCCGGCTTCGGCCAGGCGGTTGATGGGCATCATGGCGACACTCTGCACTTCCACCCCGGGACGCAGGCGGGGGGTGGCTGCGGGCATGTCATGCTGCTGCGGGGGCGGCATGTGCATATGCCCCATATGCGCCATGTCCATTCCCTCCATCCCTTCCATCCCCTCCATGTCCGTATGGTGGGATGACGGCCGGGTGTGCATGTCCATATGCCCCATCCCCATATCCGTCATGGTGCGCAGCGGGCGCGGGTCCATGGGGGGAACTGGTCCTGAAATGCCAGCCTGCGTCGCCAGCGTGCCCCGGGCATATCCGGTCCGGTCCTCGGCCTGTGCGAAAACGGTATAGGGACCGGGGCTACCGGGGGTGACTAGCACGTCATAGGTTTCCGCCGTGCCGATGCGGAATTCATCGACCGTTACGGGTTCCACCTCGTTGCCGTCGGCCTGTATGACCGTCATCTCCAGTCCCGGGATGCGCACATCGAACAGCGTCATGGACGAGGCATTGATGAAACGCAGCCTGATGCGCTCCCCCGGCTGGAACAGTCCCGTCCAGTTGGCCTGCGGCGACTGCCCGTTCAGCAGGTAGGTATAGATGATGCCCGACACGTCGAGGATATCGGTCGGGGCCATGTTCATCGCCCCCCATTGCAGGCGGTCCCGCAGCGTTGCCGCCACGCCCCGGTGGCGCATGTCATGGAACAGTGTTCCCACCGTACGCTGGCGGAAATTGTAATAGTCACTGTCGAATTTGAGGTTGGAGACAATGTCCGCCGGATCCACGTCGGTCCAGTCGGACAGGAGCATGACATATTCCCGGTCGCAATGGTGGCGCTCCCCGTGCTTCGGGTCGATGATGATCGCCCCGTACAGCCCCTTCTGCTCCTGAAAGCCGGAATGGCTGTGATACCAGTAGGTGCCGCTCTGGTGCAGGCGAAAGCGGTAGGTGAAAGTCTGGCCCGGGGCGATGCCCGCAAAGCTCAGTCCCGGTACGCCATCCATGGGGGCCGGCAGGCGGATGCCATGCCAGTGGATGGAACTGTCCTCATGCAGGTGGTTCGTGACATTGAGTTCAACGGTGTCCCCCTGACGCCAGCGCAGGATCGGGGCCGGGGTGGCGCCGTTCACCCCCACCGCGCGGACGCGATGGCCGGTGATGTTGGCATGCAGGCGATCAATGCTGAGGTCAAAGCGGGTGGAAGGCGTGGCTGCGGGCTGCCCCGTCAGGGGCGACTGCGCACGGGTGCTGCGGCTGGCCGCGGTCAGCAGCGCGCCCCATGTGCCAGCACCGGTTACGAAACGGCGACGCGTCAGCACGCCGCCTTTCGCAGGGAATAAGGGTGTCATGGATGGATATCCGCCAGAAAGCAGGAACAGGCACGGCGTCCCACAGGGCAGCCGGTCCCGAAACGGTCAGGAAAGGATCAGGCCGTTTTTCTGGGCGGTGGAAGTGCCGGAGCGGACGCCACGCCACCGTCATCGATGGTATAGCGACTGCCGAATACAATCGTGACGAAACCCGCATGGGCCAGTGATGAAGCCCCCGGCGTCATGGCCCAGCCGGTCATGCAGGCCGCACCCGACAGGCAGCAGCTTTCGCTGCCATGCGCGCAGTTCTGGTGCGTGTCGCAGGGTTGCTGGTGATGGCACTGGCGGGTGTGTCCATGCGCCTCCATTGTGGAGGTCATCCCGGCCATGGACGCCATGCCCGGCATCATGTCATGGCTGGCCGCAGGCGGCGCGGCAGCGGAACCGGCATCCAGTGTGGGGAAAGCATGTACCGGCAGGGCAGACAGCAGCAGCCCCACCTGAAACATCAGGCAGGCCAGCACGTATCGCCACTTTCTTACGCCGATCCTGTTCACACCCGTTCCCTGCCATTCACAGGAATGCTTAGCCATTCTCCATGCGGAGGACGGTATCATAGCATGTGGGGCGGCATCCGTGTCCACCCCATTGCCGCCGTGATGCCCGCACCGTTACCACATGCGCCATGGCGCATTGCGCGTTTCCCACAGATGTTCAAGGTGGCGCTTGTCACGCAGGGTATCCATGGAATGCCAGAACCCGTCATGTTTCAGGGCCATCAGTTGCCCGTCATTGGCCAGCCGTTCCAGCGGCCCACGTTCGAAGACGGTTTCGTCATCCTCCAGATAATCAAAGACGGAGGGCGACAGCACGAAGAACCCGCCATTGACGTAACCCGGCTCAACGGGTTTTTCACGGAAGGCATCCACGCACCCATTGACGATTTCCAGCGTCCCGAAACGTGCCGGGGGCTTGACCGCCGTGACCGTGGCGATGCGACCGTGGCTGTGGTGGTAATCGATGGTCGTGCGGACATCTATTTCCGCCACCCCGTCACCATATGTCATGCAGAAATCTTCACCCTGCAGGTACGGCTGCAGGCGACGCAGGCGTCCGCCGGTCATGGTGTCCAGCCCGGTATCCACCAGTGTCACGCGCCATGGTTCGGCGCTGCGTTTCAGGGTGACGATGCTGTCATTGCACATGTCTACCGTGATGTCCGATGACAGCAGATGGTAATTGGCAAAATACTGCTTGATCATCTCCGCCTTGTAGCCAAGGGGGATCACGAAATCATTGATCCCTCCGTGGGAATAGATCTTCATGATGTGCCACAGGATCGGTCGTCCCCCGATCTCGACCATCGGCTTGGGCCTGCTGTCGGTTTCCTCCATCAGGCGTGTTCCATAACCACCAGACAGGATAACGGCTTTCATGACCACTGCTCTCCATTCATGATTGGGACAAGGCTGGATGCCACGTGACGTCGCGCATCCATCGTGACGGGCGGGTTCATGTCGGCAGGTTCAGTCTGCGACGCATGGTGACCCCGACACTCGGCAGGGCGCGGCGCAGCCACTGCCCCATGCCGATTTCCCCTCCCTCGCAGCGGAATCTCCAGTTGGAGACCATGTTTTCCATGACCTGCAGGGGGTAGTAATCCTCAAAGAACCGCAATCCGTCCGTTGCGGCGAAACATTCGGTAAGGAACGATCCGCGCGGCGGGGCAAAGCGCTTCCATATGCCGATACGTACCATCTGGTCATTCCACAGATGCAGCGTATAGGCATTGGCACATAGCCGTTCGCATTCCTGCCGATATTGCGGCAGGAGGAATTTCCATGCCTCGCGCAGGTGGATCGGGAAAAAATACTGCGGTGCATAGGAATCCTGTATGACCACCTGCTTGCCAAACAGGGACGTCAGCAGGCGTGGCCCGGTTGCCCCCCAGACCAGGTCCCGGTCCCGCATGGCCAGCGTTTCCTGAACCAGGCTGTCGAGTTTCGGATTGTCGCGCTCCAGTCGCATGATCGCGCCACAGACCGAAACGGGATCTTCCCTGGCCAGCAGCAGATCCCATCGCGGCAGGTCCAGCGGGCGCAGCAGCAGCATGTCCGCATCAACCCATATATGGTCCGTCCGGCGGGAAAGTTCGTAACGGAACAGATCCGAAAAATGGCTGAGGTTCGGTTTTCCCCTGATCAGGAAACGCGCCATGTTGGATGGGTCGGTAATTTCGCGTGCATCACCGTTGATAACACCCGGCGGAAGGTTTTCGATCGCTTCATAGCTATAGACGATGAAGATGTACCCGTGTGCCACATATGAATTGATACAGGCGGATTCATATGCCGAAATTGTGGCCCCTCCCCAGAAAGTGGCGAATGTCGGTTGGAAAAGAGTCATGAATTCTATCCTGCTGCTCTGTGGGAACGAAGAAGGTCAGGAATTCCTGACCCATCGCAGGTCCTGCCCCAGATACTCCGCGTCAATCATGTGCCTGAGCGCATGCAGGCGTATCAGGGAAGAATTGCGAAAATCCGCATCCGAAAACCCGACCTCTCGCAGGCCGGCGATCAGTTCGGCGATGGCTTCGGACAGGCTGACCCGGGGCACGAAATCGGCCGCAAGTGTCCGGAACAGCGAGAAATCGACCCTGTAGGACCGACGGTCGGGCGGGGCGTCCGTATTGATGCTGACCGTGGTGCCGGGAAGATGCTGGGCAACCGCCTCGGCAAGGTCGCGTACGGTGTAATTCCATGTATCACTGCCTGCATTGACCACCAGGCGGCGTTCTCCCCCCCGGGTGATTGCCCATTCGATGGCACGCGCCATGTCCCGGACATGAATCAGTGGCCGCCATGGTGTGCCATCGCTCAGCACCGTGATTTTCCCGCATGTCAGGGCGCTTGCGACAAAATCGTTGATGACAAGGTCCAGCCGCAGGCGATCCGAAAACCCGCATGCCGTTGCGAAACGCAGGCACGTGACGGTCATTTCCCCAAGGTCCATCTGCATCAGGGCACGTTCGGTATCGATTTTGGATCTTGCATAGGCGGTCAGGGGTTCGACCGGATCGCTTTCCCTGCGCGGCAGGCCGTCGGAGACGCCATATACGCTGCAACTGGATGCAAATGCGAAATGCCTTACGCCCGCATCGGCCGCCATCCGGGCCAGATGCAGGCTGCCACCACGGTTGATCTGGTCGGTCACCTCTTCAAAACGCGATCCCATGGGATCGTTTGAAATGGCGGCCAGATGAACGATCGCATCGGCGCCGTTTACGACATGGGGCGGAATATCACGTACGTCCCCGAAATACTGCGCGTCGAGCGCAATTTCAGGTAACGGCCCCGCAGTGGTCAGGCATTGCCCGAACAGGCAGTTGTCATATCCCACCAGTATCGCCGCAGGAAAACGCTTCCGCAGGTGCCGCACGACGACCG
Source organism: Gluconacetobacter entanii (assembly GCF_013155425.1). Taxonomy (NCBI): domain Bacteria; kingdom Pseudomonadati; phylum Pseudomonadota; class Alphaproteobacteria; order Acetobacterales; family Acetobacteraceae; genus Gluconacetobacter; species Gluconacetobacter entanii. The sequence continues at coordinate 41,947 of NZ_JABJWD010000003.1, forward strand.
GGCCGAGATAGCCCATATTTCCGACCACGAGTATGCGCATATTCTTCTTCTTGGATTTCGAGGGTGAAGAAATAATAAAAACTTCATTATATCAGTCGTATGACCATAAATATTTCATGCGCAGGAGAACGGGTCCGGTTTGGTGATATCCCCGTTGCCCCGCATGCTGGCTGCGTCACCGCCTGATCGACGGTTTGTACGCAGGTTTTCTTTGCCTGCTTTTCTGCGATCAGGAACGTTGTTTTTCCTGTCGGGTTTTATGTGCCGGAAAACAAATTTCAAATAATTCCGCGAAATTTTCATACCGGATGTATTTCACGAAGTCCGGATGATGCATGCAGGATTAACGAAACCCTGTCATTTCGAATACGTTTCAGGAGGCAGTCGCCCACGCGGTCATGATGCCGTAAAGAGAAAGCATATATCGTGGTCCAGGAAGTGAAGTTCACACCTCCCCTGCCCCGCAGGCATAAAACGGCACTGGTAACCGGGGCAGGAAGTGGCATTGGCCGCGCGATTGCCGTTGCACTGTGTAATGCGGGTCATCACGTCATCCTGGCGGGGCGACGGCGTGCGCCCCTGTCCGCCCTGGCGTGTCAGTTGGGAGAGGAACGCACGACTGTCTGGCCAGTGGATATTACGCAGGCGACAGCATTACCGGCTTTTATGGACAGTCTCGGGTCCCTTGATATCCTGATTCATTCCGCTGGCATGTTTGACGCCGGAAAACTTGCCGATATCACGCCGGATATCAGAAGATTGCTTCATGCCGTCAATGTTCATGCGCCGATTCACCTTTCGGAACTGCTGTTACCTGCGCTCCGTACGGCACGGGGACAGATTGTATTCATCAATTCGACAGCATCCCTGGGCGCCCGTGTCACACAGGATGCCTATGCAGCCAGCAAGCATGAACTCACGCAGGAAATTGCATATTTCAGGGAACGGACCCGGGGAAGCGGCATCCGTATCCTGAATGTCTATCCCGGGCGGACGGCAACCCCCATGCAATCCGAGGTCCTGCGGCACGAAGGACGCCCCGGCGCAGACATTGCATTGCTCCAGCCAGAAGATATAGCCACCCTCATCATGGACTGCCTTTCCGTCCCGCGACGTGCGGAGGTCACGGATATTGTCATCCGTCCCACCGAACATGTTGATGATTCCGCGGAGTAAAGCACCGGCATGAATGGCATCGGACTGATGTTTCATGAATAATATTTTTCCAGACAGGAAACCTTTGGCATGAAGCGTGCTTAAGCAGGCATCCCGGAGTGTTGTCCAATGCTCCGGTTGATACCGGAGGTATGATCGGACACAATGCTGTTCAGACAGGCAGAAATATCCGGTGCCCAGACAATTACCCTTCCCCGTCACCATGATGAACGGGGTTCATTCGGGCGTATATTTGATCGTGACCGTTTTGCGGAAAATGGAATATCCTGCGATTTCGTGCAGGCAAGTATTTCGCGCACATCATACGCAGGCACATTGAGGGGACTGCATTTCCAACGCGCCCCTTATGCCGAAGCCAAGCTTGTCCATTGCCTGCGTGGGGAAATATATGACGTCATCTGTGACCTGCGTCCAGATTCCCCAACATATCTGAAACATCAGTATTTTTACCTGAACTGTTCAGATAACGAGATGATTTACATTCCTCCCGGTTGTGCCCACGGGTTCATGACGCTCAATGATGATGTCGAGGTGTTTTACGCGATGTCAAACATATACGCACAAGATCATGCCTCCGGCCTGCGGTTTGATGATCCTGCCCTTGGAATTTCGTGGCCTCGCCCGGTTGCCCATATTTCCGCCAAGGATCTGCAATGGCCGTACTACAAAGGCAGTGAAGACATGGTCTGGTGAAAAACAGCAACCTCACTTTGGTAAAATGGATCGTCGCCATGGAAAGTTTGACACAGCCTTCGCCGCATGCGCACATGCAGGTACATTCGGCAATCCCCTATTCATCCACGGGGTCATGCCGCCTGTGCAATACGCCCCTTCGACGGAGCGTCGTTGACCTGGGGCTTTCCCCGCTGGCGAATTCATTTATCAAACCGGAACTGCAGAATGCGATGGAGGCCTTCTATCCACTTCATGCATTCATCTGTGAGAAATGTTTCCTGGTGCAATTGTCGGAGTTTGAGTCTCCACAGTCCATTTTCGGGGACTACATATATTTTTCATCCTATTCCGCCAGTTGGCTCCAGCATGCGAAGAAATATGTCGCCACGCAGGTGGGACGTTTTGCGCTGAATGACAATTCCCTTGTCGTGGAAGTCGCAAGTAATGATGGATATCTCCTGCAATATGTGCAGGAGGCCGGGATCAGGAGCCTGGGGATCGAACCTGCTGCGAATGTTGCGGAAATTGCGATTGCCAAAGGAATCCCGACGGAAATCGCCTTTTTCGGCGCGCAGACGGCAACACGCCTGAAAGCGGAAGGATATGCAGCCGACCTGATGGTCGCCAATAATGTTGTTGCACATGTTCCCGATCTTCACGATTTCCTCGAGGGATTTAAAATTCTTCTTGCACCCGCAGGGGTCGTGACATTCGAATTTCCCCATCTCCTGAGACTGATAAAGGAATATCAGTTCGATACCATCTATCATGAACATTTTTCCTATATTTCTCTCCTGGTGATCCGTCGTGCCCTGTCGGATCATGGGCTGCGCGTCTTTGATGTCGAGCAGCTTCCGACACATGGGGGATCGTTGCGGGTCTATGCCACGCACAAGGAAAATGACGGATTGGAGGAAAGTCCATCAGTCGGTGACATCTGCCGGGAGGAAAGTGACTTCGGGCTTGAAAACCTCGAGACATACGAGAAATTTTCCAGATCCGTTGTCAATATCAAATGCAACCTTCTGCAGTTCCTGATCGACGCGCATCGTAATGGAAAAGTCGTCGCAGGTTATGGCGCGCCCGCCAAGGGGAATACACTCCTGAATTATTGCGGCGTCGGCCCGGAACTTATCCCCTTTACGGTTGATGCCAGCCCATACAAGCAGAATATGCTGCTGCCTGGCACCCGGATCCCGGTCCTTTCTCCAGAAGCGATTTTCGAAAGGAAACCGGACTTTGTGCTGATACTGCCATGGAACCTGAAAAACGAGATTGTCGGCACCATGGCGCGCATTCGTGAATGGGGGGGACAGTTTGTGGTCCCGATACCCGATATCGAAATATTCTAACCGTGTCTGGGGATGATCTATATCCAGACCATATCAGGAAATCCGACGGTGGTTCGTGAACCTCGATATGCTGTCCTGTTCCGTACCCATGTCTGGGACAGCTTTGTTGAACGCCAGTTTTTACGCCTCCGGTCGATGATCGGAAATGGCGACCTGTTTATTGTGGCGAATAATACATCCGGGGAATGTCATATTCCAGAAGACCTGCCCTGCGTTGCGTTTCATGAGTCGGATTTCCGCAGGCAGGGTCTTGAATTCGGGGTCGGTGGAAATCCGATGTGGTATAACGTGGATTATGCGTTGTATTTTTTTGCCGATAAATACGATCAATATGATTATTATATACTGTTTGAATATGACGTTCGTGGAAATATTGATTTTGATCGGCTTATGAACGACATCCACCGCGATGGAAGTGACCTGGTCGGCCTGACGTCTGGTGGCATGTTTGATAAATGGCATTTCTATAAATCATGCATGGGTCTTTACAAAGAAATGGACCTGACCAAAACATTTCTACAGATAGGCATTTTTTCCCGACGGAACGTAGGTCTTCTGCACAGGCGCAGGCTTGCCTTATCAGAGCAGTTCAGGGCGGGAACCCTGAAAAACTGGCCCCACTGTGAAGCCTTCATTCCCATAGAAACGAAACTGGCGGGGCATCGTGTTACTGAACTGTCAAATTACCTGAATGTGCGACGGTACAGTCACGAACCTGCCTATCTTGAAGAAGATACGGAAAATCTGGAAGAAAACGAAGTCGTCCATCCCGTCCTCGACCGGAAACGCTATATCCTGAGCACGATCCGCTATGAAGGGCGACCCGAGAAGTTTTTTCTTCCCGGCAGTTCCTTTGGGAAACGGCTGCGGCGGCTGCCGGTCCGGGATTACTTTCTCCCGCTCATCAAGGCCCTGTGGTGTCGCTCCCGGACGTTGGCCGCCGGCCTGCTGGGGAAAGTGTCCTTTTTCAGTCTGAGCAAAACCAGAGAAGAATTCTGAACATATAAAAAGGATTTTGGAATGCGGTATGTCCGTGGAAATATCATGATGCTGTTCCTGGCCGGAATGTGCGCCCTTCCGGAAAGTATGGCAGCCTCCCCTGCCGCAACAGATATTTCCAGAGACCTGCCGGCCGCATTGAAATCCTGCTATGTCGGGCATGGGACATGCATCCTGAACCTTGGCGGCCGTACCGCGCATCTTAGCCATGGCATCATGATCAATCCCCTGCGTGTCACGCTTCAGGACGGATACATCGACGCCTCGGCGCTGCCGGCAGGAGAAGCCGCGATCACGGTCAGTACGGATAGCGAGACGACACCTGATTATGCAACCTTCGTTCATTACATAAAGGGGATAGGCCTGAACGGAAATGGGAACGTGGATGGTATCGTCTTCAACAGTACGCATCACAACAATGTCCTTGCTGCGGCAATGACGTTGGAAAGCATGTCGATTTCAGGTTTCCGGCGCGGTATCACCTTTGGTAACCATTCCTACGGTTTCGGGCTTTCCCACGTACAGATATTCAACAACAAGGTTGGGATCTATACCATAAGCGGTGCGGAAGATGCGGGCGAACGCATGACTTTTGTTGATGTTGGCGTCTTCAATAATCAGTTGGGAATTGATGATGAAGGCGGGTTTGAAATGGACTGGCTGGGCGGGCATTGGGATTATAACCACAGGACAGCGATCCTGTCCGCTCTGGTTCAATTCGATGGCCATATCGAAACGGGTCCGTCTGACCAGCCGATCATTGAATTGCGCGCCCTGCCCAATATGGTGGCGGCCCAGTTGTTCATGACGCCCGGATCATTCGTGATGGTTAATGGTTACAATGGAAAACCGACATCGGACGCATGGATTTCGTCCAACAGCGCGTATAATGTGGTGCAGTTTCCATTCAATACATGGGGTGTGACAGGAAAAACCGGTGTCATGCAGGGCCCCGGGAAAGTGATCGGTCCCGTCAGTGGGGCTTTTACCCCTCACTGATGCAATATTCCGCAGGGAAAGGTATATCATCAAGATGATGACAAGCCCTGAGATACTTCATGAGCATGTCAAGAATATATTCCCTATTTTCCGCAGCATAACGGGAAAAGGGATACGGCAGACACTTGAATACATCTCGCAAAGGACGGAAGGCTTCTCCATCTCCCATGTGGATTCCGGCACCGAGGTTCTGGACTGGACCGTGCCGGATGAATGGAACGCCTATGGTGCCACGATCCGCCGCACGACGGGCGAGGTAATGATTGACTGGGCGCGGTGTAATCTCCATCTGGTGCAATACAGTATTCCCATACGTGCCCGCGTATCGCGCGGAGAACTGGAAAAGCACCTGCACTGGCTTCCGGATCAGCCGGACCTTATCCCGTATCGAACCTCCTATTACAGGAAGGATTGGGGATTCTGCCTGTCCGCCCATCAATATTCACAACTGACGGATGATGAATATGATGTGGAAATCAGGACCGAACTTGGGCCCGGCCGACTGAGTTATGGCGAAGTTCTGGTCCCGGCGACCATGGAATCAGGAAATGAGGCGGGCGAAGTCCTGTTTTCCATTCACTGCTGCCATCCCGCGCTGGCCAATGACAATGCGTCCTCGATCGCAATTGCGATCGAGGTGATCCGGACCCTGCAGAAAAGGCCGGATCGTCGCCTGTCCTATCGTTTTGTCTTTATCCCCGGCACCATTGGCTCAATCACATGGCTGGCGCGGAACCGTGACAGGATACGCCATATCCGCCATGGCCTGGTCATGAGTTGCCTTGGCGATGACGGACTGCCGACTTACAAGCAGTCCCGCCGGGGAAATGCGGCGATAGACCGCTATGCCGAATACCTTGTGCAGACACGCTGGGGTGGGAAAGTCGTGCCGTTCGAACCTTACGGGTATGATGAGCGGCAATATTGCTCACCGGGGTTCAACCTGCCTGTCGGTTGCCTGATGCGTTCTCCCAACGGGCAGTTTGCGCAGTATCATACCTCCGCCGACAATCTGGATTTCGTCACGCCTGCGGGACTGTATGCGTCATTTGGCTTCATCATGGACCTTGTCACGATGATGGAGCAGGATTTCCATCCCCGCAGCCTCTGCCCCTATGGAGAGCCGCAACTGGGCCGCCGGGGACTTTACAAGACCATTGGCGGCGGCGATGAAAAGGACCCACATTCCGCCTTTGACCAGATGACGCTGTTATGGGTCCTCAATCTTGCGGATGGCGATCATTCACTGCTCGATATCGCGCAACGGTCTGGCAAGCCTTTCCCTGCCGTGGCTGCGGCGGCAGGGGTGCTGGTGCGCGCAGACCTCCTTGCCAGGTCTGCCTGGGGACAGGTGCCTATGCCGCCGGCTTCCGTTTCGTCACCAGCCGGAACATCGGCCCCGTCAGCGTCGTGGACGTGACCGCAAGGACCATCAGCGACGCATAGGCGAATTCGGAGATCATTCCCTTGCTGTGCAGGATTGTGGCGGCGACGATTTCCATCAGCCCCTTGCACTGCAGCAATGTCCCCATTCCCAGCGCCTGGCGGCGTGACATGTCGGGGGATGGCGGATAAAGGACGACGGCTCCCATCTTGGTCGTGATGGAAATGACCACCAGCAGGAACGATGCGATAACCGACGGCCAGGTCAGCGCCTCCCCGTTGATGTGCATCCCGCTATGGCCGAAGAACAGCGGTGCAAGCCAGATCAGGGCGAATGTTCCCACCTGTTCCACCGGCAGGCGGCGCACCCATTTCGGCGGCATCACAGCCCCTGCGAAATAGGCCCCGATCAGTTCATGCAGGCCGATCTGCATGCTTGCCCACGCCCCCCCTGCAAGCCACAGGGGAACGGCCATCCATATGACCCACATCGGGGGATGCGGCATGCGGTATGCGGCGGCGCTGCTGAGCAGGGCCAGCGCACCCAGCAGGGCAACGGCGACGAACTGCGTGATGTGCCACCCATGGAATGCGGCAGGCCCTTCGGCGGCAAATTCCAGGCAGGCCAGCCCGATCCATAATGCGGCATCGTCAACAACAGCCAGTCGCAGCGCCAGTTGCCCCATCGGACGTTCGGCGGGGGTGAGTTCCCGCACCACCCCGATCAGCACCGGCAATGCACTGACGGCGAGGCAGAGTCCGATGGACATTGCCCCGATAACCGGGCTGCCATGCGGGGTTTCCCAGCCATGAAGCGGCAGGAAATAGAAATAGATCAGCGCGGATCCGATACAGAACGGCACGCCCAATGCGACCAGTGCGCTGCCGAGCAGGCGTCCCATGGAAGGTCCCGTAAAATTCTGGTTCGGGTCTGATCCGTCAGAGAACTGCCACATGTCCAGTCCGGCGGTAAAGGCCAGAACCAGAACGGCAAGCCAGCCAATATCCTCCCCATATTGGGAGGGAATGCCCCATGCCTCCACGGGATATTTCGTGACCGCAATGGCGATTCCCAGCAAGATGGGAATGACGACAATCGGTATGGTTCTGCGCGACAGGCGCCATAAGACGGAAGGAATAAAAACGAACAGGAAGACGTCCGCACAAAGATGAAGAAGTTGATCCATGCCGTTCTCTTGTTTTTGATTTTCACGGACGTTATTATATATTTATATATCAGATATGCAAATGAAACATGCTTCATGTCCTTGGCGCGATTTTATCGCAAAAGACCAGAAGCCCGGTTTCCATTTGGACGTGCATGGAATATCTGCACAGAAAATATCCGGTTACGGGCACATTTCATCGGTATTTTTACATCCTGTTGCCCATACACGCCCCATATTGGAAGATATATTTGTAATTCCTGTTATGGGACGATGCTCCTTCGCGGTCATTACTGATGGCAAAGGACGTGCTAACGCGCGGTAAATGTCTAGAGTTCCCGGCGGCAGCCTGCAGGGCACTTCCCATCATTTCCGGACAGCACTGCTCTGCGCCAGGCAGGTGGCCGCCGTGCGGCCAATGCCGTCAAGGCAGCCAAGGATACGTAGCAGCCACATATTCTCCGGTTCCTGCCGCAGCATGAGCAGCACCCGCCGCCGCGTCACGGAAACCAGCGCGATCCCCCGCCGACTGACCGGTCGATATCGCGCCAGCGCCCGCATCAACTGGCTCAGGGTCCGCGACGCCTCGTGACGTTGCTGGCGTTTCAGTTGCCGCAGCAGCAGGATATTGAGCCCGACCGCAGACAGCAGCAATGTCTGGCGGATATCCCCCGTTGCAGTGCGATCGCCTGCCTGTGCCGCATGCCGCACCAGACGTCCGATCCGGTCCACACTGCTCCCGATCCACCATTGGGGAGATGGCGGCAGGGGCACGATGCACAATCCGCGCAGTTCGGTGCGGATATGGGCCCCGTAACGCATGCGTTCGTCGCGGGCGTCAAAGGGAAGCACCAGACGGAACACCAGCACGCTCAACCCGACGGCAAGGACGGTATGCAGGGCCGTGTTCAGAAAGGTAACTTCGTCAACGCGCAACTGGTTTCCGGGCATCAGCAGGTTTGGCATCAGCAATCCATAGGCCGCTGCCGCACCCGCCGTGCCGGGATTGTATTTGGCCAGGCCGCCCACGAACAGGAAGATGCCAAGGACAAAGGCAAGTTCCTCATAATCACTGAGGTAAGGCACGATCCACAGGTCGAGGCATCCTGCGGCAACGGCGGACCACACCGCGCCCGACAGGAACCGCACGGTTCCGACAACCGGGTTTTCACGGGTGGCGAACAGCCCGCAGACCAGCGTCGTGATCGCAATGAACCCCATTCCCCCCGGCCATGCCGTCACTTCGTAGATCAGGCCAGCCCCCAGGATGGCGATGGCCCCGCGCAAGCCGTTATGGAAAGCAAGCCGCAGGTCGCGATGTCCGGGCAGGCGAAAGCGGAAACGGTCATGTGGCGGTGGCGTGAAAATGGCCTGGCAGTGCCCGATTGCCGTTGCAAGATCCGTCATCGCGGCATCCAGCACGCCATGCGTGATCCGCCGTGTCTCGTCCGTTTCATGCCGGGCACGGTCCTGAAACACCGCGCGCAGGTGCGTCACATGCCCATGCAGGGTTTCCAGCATGTCGCGCTGAAGGCGGCACGAAACCAGTCGGTCGCACAGTTGCAGCAGCCTGCCCCGCGTTTCAAGGAGCAGCGGGTCCCGGCTCAGTTCCGCGCGCTCCGTACTGCCCGACAGCCCCACCAGTCGCGTGACCATGATCGAGATATTGGCGAACACCGCACGCGCATGGTCGCCCGCATGCGAATGTCGCCCCATTTCGATGGCCGGGAATTCGATGCCGTGATGGACGGACACCATCATGTTCGAAAACTCGCCCGCATGCGCCAGTGTGTCGCGGTCATGCAGGACGATTTCACGCAGAAGGGAGGCAAGGCGGTGCAGGACGTCCTCGACACGGGTCAGCATCGTGGCCCGTGCGCGCGACGCCAGGTTGTGCGCGAACAGCAACGCCATGGCGGCTTCGCACACCACGCCCAGCACGATGTAGGTCGCCCGCGATACCGCAATGAAGAACACGTTGTCCGGCTGTGACGCGGCGGCCACGGCGATGATGGAGCAGGTATACCCGGCCAGCACAAAGGCATAGGACCGGAAGTTCACGCTGAATGTCGCAAGGAAACTGCACAGCCCGATCCAGGCCGCAACGGCCGGGAAGAACAGCCATGCCTGCTGCGGGAAGGCGGCGATGAACGCCACGGCGGCAATCGCCCCGACCATGGTGCCGACAATCCGCCACCGTGCCTTCGACATGCTTTCGCCGCGACGCACCTGTGCCACGGACCATACGGTGGCGACCGCCCACTGGGGACTGTCGAGTTCCATCCACAGCGCAGCAGCCAGCGCAATCAGCGATGCAAGCGTATTGCGCGCGGCAAAACCGACGGCCTGCGACGATGGGCAGTACAGCCAGCGCAGCATGTCGCGGCATTTCCGCCACGCAATGCCCGGCAGGACCGCAGTTACAGAATTCGGAAATGGCATCAGCAGCTATACGCACCGACGGCACAATACCGCCATGTCAGGCTGGCCGCCTTCAGTTGCCCGCCTTTGCATAGGGGCGATAGCGTGCGGTCCATATCGCCTGTTCCAGCGCATCCTCGATCGCCTCCGGCGTGGCCGGGGGGGCAACACCTTCCGCCTGTCCCTGCCGGATGACGGCACGGGCCACGGCAATCGCGGCCCGGGGCAGGTCGGAGACCGGTGGCAGCAGCGCGGCGGATGCCACGTCCCGCGCTGCTGCCGCCGGCGACAGTTCCGCCAGCGCCCGTGCCGCGGCAAGGAACATGCCATCGGTCATGCGGGTGATGCCGCCCGCCACCACGGCAAGCCCCACACCGGGGAAAACATAGGAATTGTTGATCTGGTCCACAGGACGTTTGCGCCCATCAAAAACCACCGGCGCAAACGGACCGCCCGTGCCGATGATGGCGCGGCCATCGGTCCATTCCAGCAGGTCCGCAGGTGTGGCTTCGATATTGGCGGTCGGGTTCGACAGGGCAAAAATCACGGGCCGCTGCGGCCGCTGTGCCATGGGGGCGATGATTTCACGGGTGAAGGCCCCTCCCTGCCCCGATGTGCCGATCAGCATCGTTGGCTGGACATGTGCCATCACCTCGGACAGTGAAACATGCGCGGGGTCACGCACGGTCCATGTCGCGGCGATGTCGTGTGGCTGGGCAAAGGGTTCCTGCCCCTGCGTGATCCCGGCCATGCCATGGCGGACCAGTCCCCCCACGTCGATCATGAAAAACCGGCTGCGCGCCTCCTGCATGTCCATGCCTTCGGCCACCATCATGCGTGACAGGAGGTCGGCGATGCCGCAACCCGCGCCGCCAGCACCGAAGATGACGATCCGCTGCTGCGCAAGTGGCGCGGCCCCCGCCCGGATCGCGGCGAGCAGTGCGCCCGCCGTCACCCCGGCCGTTCCCTGGATATCGTCGTTATAGGTGCACATCCGCCCGCGATAGAGGTCGAGGATACGCAGCGCGTCCTCCCCCGCCAGATCTTCCCAATGCAGGGCGATCCGCGGCCAGCGCGCCTCCACCGCCGTGACGAATTCCGCGATGAACGCATCATATTCCGCCCCGCGCACGCGGCGATGGCGCCACCCGATGTAATCCGGGTCACGGAGCAGCGCTTCGTTATCCGTGCCGACATCAAGCAGGACCGGAAGCGCGCAGGCCGGGTCCAGCCCCCCACAGGCGGTATAGAGCGCAAGCTTGCCAATCGGGATGCCCATCCCGTTCGCACCCTGATCGCCAATTCCCAGGATGCTGCCACCGTCGCTGGCCACGATGACGCGCACATCATCCCAGCGTGCGTCGGACAGGATTTCCGCAATCCGTCCCCGGTCTTCGTAACTCAGGAACAGTCCGCGCGGGCGGGTCCATATCTGGCTGAACTGCTGGCATGCCCGGCCGATGCACGGGGTATAGATGATGGGCAGGTACTCATCGAGCGACTGCGCAACGATGGCATGGAAAAGGGTTTCGTTGCGGTCCTGGATTTCACGCAGCGCAACATGGCGCGAAAAATTGTCCGGCAGGGCCGCCAGACGCCGCGTGGCGCGGGCGATCTGCTGTTCCAGTGTCGCAACATGATGTGGCAGCAAGCCATGCAGCCCGAACAGGTCTCGTTCCCGCGCATCGAAGGCATTATCCTTGTTCAGGACAGGACATTCCAGAAGGTCACGTCCATTCAGGCCAATCTTGCGAGGTGGAACGGGAGACGGTTGCGCGGAAGCAGGCATGGGAACTCGATGTTGCGATCAGGGGAAACAGTGCGCACAATACCCATCTGCACAATCCCGTGTAGAGCACGTGCATGCACGGCAACCGTACGCCACACGCAATCATGGAGGGCGCGTGCCCGACGAAATCAGCGACCTCAGATTCTTCTGCATCCTGGCCGCCGCAGGCAGCATCGCCGGCTGTGCGCGTGTCATGGGCATGTCCCCCGCCGCGATGAGCCGCAGGCTGAGCGGGTTCGAGGCGCGTCTTGGCACCCGCCTTGTCACGCGCACCTCGCGTCACTTCGCCCTGACGGCGGAGGGGCAGAGGCTGCATGAACGCGCCACGCGCATCATGCATGAGATCGAGGAGGCCGAGGCCGAGGTCACGGCAAAGGCCGGGATTCCCCACGGCCTGCTGCGGGTCGGGGTCCCCTCCGAACTCGGGCGCAAGATGCTGGCGGGTATCGTGGCGGCGTTCGTGGAAAAATATCCTGATGTCACCGTGCACCTGACGCTGTCGGATGCGGGGCTTGACGTGATTGACGACGGACTGGACATCGCGATACGCGCGGGCATGCCCCCCGACCAGGGCGTCATGACCACCACATTGATCAGCAGTCGCCGCGTGGTCTGCGCCGCGCCGTCCTATTCCGCGCGCAAGGGCCTTCCCGCCACGCCGCACGACCTCCTCCGTCATGACTGCATCTGCCTGCTGCGCCGGCAGCGCATCTTCAATGAATGGGCGTATTACGACGGCAAGACGCGCAAGGAAATCCACGTCACCCCGCATCTTGCGGCGTCAAGCAGCGAGGTTGTCCATGACTGGGCCGTCAACGGACAGGGCATTGCGCTGAAGGTGCTGTGGGATATCGCCGATGACCTGAAATGTGGGCGACTGATCGAATGTCTCAGTGCCTATGCGTGGGAGGATGTCGTGCTGTGCGCGGTCTATCCCTCGCGCACGCACCTGCCGCCGCGCATGCGCTTCTTCCTCGATTTCGTCAAACGGGCTTTGCGGCAACATGATTTTGGAACCTGACCCGCCGGGGGCCGTTGACCCCTGACAGGGTGCCGGTCCATCAGGCCAGATTCCTGTCGGCATCCCCTGCTCATCGCAGACGGAGAACGACCATGATAACCCGAAATGTTCCTTCGCAGGCCCATTCCGAACAGGTGCCCTCCCCTGCCCCCGACCAGGCCATGCGGCGCAATGGCGGCAGCCTTGCCGGACGGACGATTGCGATCCTTGCGACCGACGGGGTGGAGGAAGTCGAACTGACCGATCCTGCCGCGGCCCTGCGCCAGGCGGGCGCACGGACGATCCTCGTCTCCCCGGTGCGTGGGGAAATCCAGGCGATGGAAGCCGATGTCCATCCCACCAACCGCTATCACGTCGATATGCAGGTCAGCGCCGCGCATGCCGCGGAATTCGACGGACTGCTCCTGCCCGGTGGCACCACCAGTCCCGACCACCTGCGCATGGATCGCGAGGCCGTGCGGTTCGTGGGGGAATTCGTGCAGGCCGGAAAGCCGATCGCCGCCATCTGCCATGGGCCATGGACCCTGATTGATGCGCAGGGCGTAAGTGGCCATACCCTGACCTCCTGGCCGTCCCTGCGCGCGGACCTGACGAATGCGGGCGGGCACTGGGTGGATCGCCCTGTCGTCACCGATGGCATGCTGGTCACGTCACGCAATCCGGGTGATCTCAAGGTTTTCTGTCCCGCCATCGTGGCGCTGTATGCCTCTGCCCCTGCTTCTGTGCAGCAGGGGCGTGTCGCATGAAGGACAATCGCACATTCCTCGGATATTACGCACTTGGCATGCTGGCGGCGGCGGGCGTTACGCTTGGCGCGGGTGTCGTGGCATGGTGGCGCGGGCGCCGGGCGCCACCCGACGGCACGGAGGCGGCCACGGCCAGTCAGTCCGTGGCGGAGGAAACGCCCCCCGAAACGGATGAGACGCGCCGTGTCGTGCGCAAGGTGCTGCAGTATTTCGTCATCCCGTTATGGCTGGTATCCGGACTTACGGACTGGTGGTGCCATCGCCGGACGGACATCGAACATACGACCGGCCTGAAGGAGACGGGACTTCACCTGCTGATGCTTGGGGAGGCTGCGGTCCCGGTGCTGGCGGGACTGTTCATGGAAATTGACGTGCCGGTGCTGTCGCTGATGATCGCCTCCTTCTTCGTGCACGAAGCAACCGCGATGTGGGACGTCAGTTATGCCGTGACACGACGTGAGGTGCAGCCTGTCGAACAGCATGTGCACAGCTTTCTGGAGATGATTCCGCTGCTGGCGGTGGCGATGATTTCCGTGCTGCACTGGCCGCAGTTGCAGGCGCTGCTGGGGCGCAGGGTCATGCGGCCCGTGCCGCCGCGCCTGAAACGTGACCCGCTTGGCCTGCCATATGCCGCAGGCGCACTGACCGCGATGGCCGTGTTCGAGGTCCTTCCCTATTGCGAGGAAGCCCTGCGCGACTGGCGGGCCAATCCGGGCCGGCTTGCCCCGCCTGTGCAGGCAGCGTGAATGCCTGTCCCCTGCGGCGGGAACTGTCATGGGCGGGGATCGCATCAAGGGGAACGGAGGCTTCCGGACGCCGCCTTTTTCAAAAGGCGGCGTTTTTTGTGTCGTGGACCCATGCATGAAACTGCCCTGTCCACATGGGATCCGCATGGGACAGGCCGTGTGCGAAAAGATGCCCATGCAACAGACGGCGATATGGCGCGTTGTCTGCCCGCATTCCAAACGATCATGCCATGTCCGGCAATTATGCGAACACATGACCTGCATCGTTGACACATCCCCTGCCCACGGGAGGCCAGCCATGGGATCTTCGAAAACGCCTGAACCGCCTGCAAAAAATCCACAGAGGGCGCGCAGGCCGGCACCACCGCCCCTGAACCCTGCGCTGTCCGCGGAGGACTCCGTGCTCCTGCAGAAGATATCCGGGCAAGGCAGGCCAGCGCCAAGGAAAATTCTTTTCAGGAAATAGACTGACCATAAAAGGGTTTTTCGATTCCATCCCTTTCAGAGTGGGGCAGGCCATGGACGCGCATCCGGCATCGACGTCGGCTCCCTCCCCTGCGGCGGCGTCCGTATGGTCAGGTTTCCTGCGACGCATCTCCCGCCATGATCCATCGCAGGCGTGGGAGGCGGACTCCTTTCCGGTCCGAAGCGAGATTTTTGGCGCCGAACGGCTGGAGGAACATGCGCGGAGCCTGGCCAGGGCGCAGTCTGTCGTCCCCCTGTCGCGGCGCACGCATCGATGGGGCCTGCAACCCCTGTCACATCGCCTTGCCCGCAACAGCGCCTTCCTGCGCGATGCGGAGCGCCGGATCGCAAAGGCCATCACGCAGGAACAGCAACTGACCCCCGCGGCACAATGGCTGGCGGACAATTATGCCCTGGTGGACATGCAGATCCGTGAAATCACGCTGGACCTGCCGCCGGGATATTATGCGCGCCTGCCCAAGCTTGCCAACGGGCCATTTGCGGGACTGCCACGGATCTTCGCCGTGGCGTGGGCCTATGTCGCCCATACCGACAGCAACCTGCAGCCTGATGTCCTGCGTGGCTATCTCCTCGCCTATCAGGAGGTGGAGGCGCTGACGATCGGCGAATTATGGGCCGTTCCCATTACGCTGCGCATTGTGCTGATTGAAAACCTGCGGCGCGTGGTCCAGGCCATCATGCACAACAATGCCGACCGCCGCGCCGCCGACCTGCTGGCGGAACAGATGGCGCAGGCGCGTAAGGATGGCCACCCGGCCCTGTCCAGCCTCCTCGCCTCGGTCGATCCTGCCATGCTGACGCCTGCCTTCAGCGCGCAGATGGCCCATTGCCTGCGTGGACTGGACCCGGAAAAGGATGCCGCCTTTGTCTGGCTGGAACAGCGCCTGTCCGACAGGGGCAGCACGATTGACGCCGCCGTGCGTGACGACCTGCATGAACAGGGGGCCTTCAACGCCACGATCCGCAACATCATCACCAGCCTGCGCCTGATCGCGGGCCTGGACTGGACCGAGGCGTTCGAGCGGATCTGCCTGGTGGACCGGGTATTCGCCGGATATGACAGCTTCACACAGGCGGATTTCGCCAGTCGCGACCTTTATCGCAAGGCGATAGAGGAACTGGCCCGTGGATGCGCCCGTACGGAGATGGACATAGCGCAGGCCGCCGTCTCGCTTGCCCGTACGGCGCGACAGGACCATCCGGATGATCCCCGGCGCGGGGATCCGGGATATTACCTGCTGATGGACGGGCGCCAGATACTGGAACAGGTGCTGGGGTTCAGGCCCACGCCATTCATGCGGATGGTGCGCGGGGGATGCCGGTGGGGGATCGCGGGATATAGTGGCGCGGTCACGCTCCTTGCGCTGTTGTTCCTGGCCGTTCCGGTCTGGTTTTCATCATCCGTGGATACAGCGATGCCATGGGTCATGGTTGTGGCGTTCATTGCCTTCGTGCCGACGACCGACGCCGCCGTGGCCTGCATCAACCGCCTTGCGCTGCAGGCGATCCGGGTGATGGCGCTACCGGGACTGGATCTGAGCGAGGGCATCCCGCAGCACCTGCGTACGATGGTTGTCATGCCGGTCATGCTGGTGACGGAGGAAACCGTCGCGGAACTCGTCGCACGGCTGGAGGTGCATTACCTCGCGACGCGGGACGATGCGGTGCATTTCGCCCTGCTCAGCGACTGGCGCGACCATGACAGCGCGCATGCACCGGATGACGACGCGCTGCTTGCGCTTGCGGCACAGGGGATCGACCGCCTCAACCGGCGTCATGGCGCGGCATCAGGTGGCCCGCGCTTCATGCTGCTGCATCGCAGGCGCGTCTGGTGCAACAGCGAGCGTATCTGGATGGGATGGGAGCGCAAGCGTGGCAAGCTGCATGAACTCAACCTGCTGCTGCGCGGTGGGCGCAACACCACGTTCCTGCCCGACCCGGCGCGGGTGCTGCCCGATGACGTCCGTTATGTCATCACCCTTGATGCCGATACCCGCCTGCCGCTTGAGACGGTGCGCAGACTGGTGGGCAAGATGGCGCATCCGCTGAACCTGCCGCGTTTCGACCCCGTCACCGCGCGCGTGTGTGAAGGATACGCCATCCTGCAGCCACGGGTCACGCCCGCGCTGCCGGTCGGCCACAAGAGCACGATCTTCCAGCGCGCCTTCTCCAGCGCCAGTGGCATCGACGCCTATTCCGCCGCGGTGTCCGACCTGTATCAGGACATGTTTGGCGAAGGATCCTATGCAGGCAAGGGGATTTACGACATCGACGCGTTCGAGGCGGCACTTGCGCATCGTGTCCCGGACTCCACCCTGCTGAGCCATGACCTGTTCGAGGGGATTTTTGCCCGTGCGGGCCTTGCCTCCGACATCGAGGTGGTGGAGGACTCCCCCACCGACTACCTTGTCGCGGTACAGAGGCTGCATCGCTGGACGCGCGGGGACTGGCAGTTGCTGCCGTGGATTTTTTCCGGCTTTGGCGGCCATACGGACCCGCGCCGCAGGCTGTCGGGGATCGCGCGGTGGAAAATGGCGGACAACCTGCGGCGGACCCTGGGTGCGCCGCTTGTGCTGCTGGCGTTTTTTGCCTGCTGGTTCCTGCCGCTTCCTCTCGCCGCCATCTGGACCCTGTTCATCCTGGCGATGATGGCGTTGCCGGTTTTCCTGCCTGTCCTTGCGGATTTTGTCCCCCGTCGTGAATGGATCACACTGCGCAGTTACGGCAGCGTCCTGCTGGCCGACAGTCGCGACGCGCTGGTTGTCGTGCTGCTCAACATCACGTTTGCCGCACATCTTGCCTACCTGATGGGGGATGCGATCGTGCGGACCCTGATCCGGGTCTGCGTGACCCACCGCAACCTGCTGCAATGGGTGCCCGCGGCGCAGACCCTTCCCACCGCGCGTCCGGGCGTTGCGGTCTATTACCGCCGCATGCTTTCGGCCCCGCTGCTCTGCCTTTTCATGGTGGACATGGTTACACGCTTTGCAGCGTGGAGCCTGTTTGTCGCCTTGCCACTTGCGGTCGTGTGGGGGGCCTCGCCCGTTGTTGCGATGTGGGTCAGCAGGTTTCCCGTCACGGCGGCGCGGTCGCGTCCGTCGCGTACGGATATCCGCTCCTTGCGGATGACCGCGCGGCGGACGTGGCGGTTTTTCGAAACATTCGTGACCCCGGCGGACCATATGCTGCCGCCGGACAATTTTCAGGAGGACCCGGATGCCATTCTGGCGCATCGCACGTCCCCCACAAACATCGGGCTGTACCTGCTGTGCTGCATCAGTGCGCGCGATTTCGGGTGGGCGGGTCTTGCCGATACCCTTGACCGGGTGGAGGCGACATTCGTCACGCTGGCTTCCATGCCGCGCTATCGCGGGCATTTCTACAACTGGTATGACACGTCCGACCTCACGCTGCTGGAGCCTGCCTACATCTCCACCGTGGATAGCGGCAACATGGCGGGTCATCTGGTGGCGTTGGCCAGCACGTGCCGCATGTGGCGTCGTGATCGCGGCGGCCCTTGCGCATCATGGCGCGAAGGGGTTGCCGATGCGCTCAACATCGCCATTACGGACCTGACGTTTCGCGATGGCGCACGCCTGTCCCTCTCCCTCGGGCAAAGACGCCTGCTGCGTGCGCTTGCGGGGCTGAAGACCGCGATCCTGTCCGCCCCACAGGTCCCCTCGGCCGCGCAGCTTGCGGTGTTGCAGTCACGGGCGCGTGTTGTCAGCGAACTGGCGGTGGGTACCGGGCGCGGGCCTGACGATACGGCGGCCGGATGGCGTGCCGATCCGGGGTTCTGGGCCGGTGCGGCGCTGCGGAGCCTCGAGAGCCACATGCGGGACATGGCGCCGGATGGGGGCAATGCCCTGGACGCGCGGCTTGAAGCGCTGGAGCATACGGCGCGCGGCATGGCGCAGGACATGGAGTTCGGGTTTCTGTGCAATGAATCGCGCAAGCTGCTTTCGATCGGTTTCGTGGTGTCGGAGGAGGCGCAGGACAGCAACTGTTACGACCTGCTGGCGTCGGAGGCACGGCTGGCGGTTTTCTTCGCCATCGCCAAGGGGGACATGCCGGCGCGCAACTGGTTCCGCCTTGGCCGTGCCATCACCCCCGTCGGCAATGGTGCGGCGCTGGTGTCATGGTCGGGGTCGATGTTCGAATACCTCATGCCGTCGCTGGTCATGCGCGCGCCTATCGGAAGCCTGCTGGAACAGACCAACAGGCTGGTCGTGCAGTGCCAGATCGCCTATGGGCAGGGGCGCGGCATTCCATGGGGCATTTCCGAATCCGCCTATAATGTGCGCGATCTTGAATATACCTACCAGTATTCGAATTTCGGCGTGCCCGGCCTGGGGCTGAAACGCGGTCTGGGGAATGACACCGTCGTTGCGCCTTATGCCACGATGCTGGCGGCCATGGTTGACCCGCAAAAGGCGGTCGCCAACCTTTCGGCCCTCGACAGGCTGGGGGCACAGGGGCGTTACGGGTTTTACGAATCCCTCGATTATACACCGCAGCGCGTGCCGGACCGTGAACGCATGGCGATCGTGCGCGCCTACATGGCCCATCATCAGGGCATGTCGATCCTGGCGGTCGCGGATACGGTCATGAACGGCATCATGCGCGCGCGTTTCCATGATGACCCGACCATTGCCTCGGCCGAACTGCTGCTGCAGGAACGCGCGCCACGCACCGGCGCGGTCGCACGCGCCCTTCCGTCGGAGGAAGCCGCACCCGCACCCTCCCATGCGCAGGCCACGGCCGGCGGACGGTATTATGCCACCGCCGATACACCGCAACCTGTGACGCACCTGCTGTCGAACGGGCGCTATACGGTCATGCTGAGCGCGGCGGGATCGGGATACAGCAGGTGGCAGGGGCAGGCCATCACCCGCTGGCGCGAAGACCCGACACTCGATGATACGGGATCATATGTCTATCTCAGGAACGTACGCACCGGGCAGGCCTGGTCCGCGGGCCTGCAACCCTGCGGCGTGCGGGCGGACGAATATGCCGTCATGTTCCATGAGGACCGGGCGGAATTCGCGCGCCGTGATGGCGATGTCACCACCATGATGGAGGTCATGGTCTCGGCCGAGGATGATGTGGAGGTCAGACAGGTTTCCCTGTTCAATGGTGGCAGCGAAACGCTGGAGATCGAGGTCACGTCCTATGCCGAACTTGCGCTGATCGCGCAGGCGGCGGACCTTGCGCATCCGGCGTTCACCAAGCTGTTCGTGCAGACCGAATACCTGCCGGAATCCCGCGCCCTGCTGGCCACCCGCCGCCGCCGCACGCCGGAGGAGCCTGAAATCTGGGCCGCGCATCTGGCGGTCTGCGCCACGCCGGTACAGGTGGAAACGGACCGGGCGCACTTTGTCGGGCGCGGGCATGGCGTGCGCCTGCCGCATGCGCTCCTGCCCGAAGGGACGATGTCGGGACGCACGGGGACCGTGCTGGATGCGGTCTTTGCCATCCGCAGCACGCTGCTCATCAAGCCCGGTGCGATGACGCGGATCACCTTCTGGACACTGGTCGCCGCCTCACGCACGGAACTGCTGGACCTGATCGACACGCACCGGGATGCGGTCGCGTTCGAACGGGTGCGCATGCTGGCATGGACGCAGGCGCAGGTGCAGTTGCGCCACCTGGACATCACCCCGGCGGATGCCGACCTG
Organism: Gluconacetobacter entanii; assembly: GCF_013155425.1. Lineage (NCBI taxonomy): Bacteria > Pseudomonadati > Pseudomonadota > Alphaproteobacteria > Acetobacterales > Acetobacteraceae > Gluconacetobacter > Gluconacetobacter entanii. The sequence continues at coordinate 62,584 of NZ_JABJWD010000003.1, forward strand.
TTCCAGCGCCTTGCGGGACACATCATCTATGCAGGGCCTGCCCTGCGCGCCGACACGCAGAGCATACGCGCCGGTGCTGGCGCGCAGCCTGCCCTGTGGGAGCAGGGCATTTCGGGCGACCTGCCGATCGTGCTGCTGCGGATCCACGATAACGCCAATACCGACGTGGTGCGTCACCTGCTGCAGGCACAGGAATATTTCCGGCTCAAGCAACTGGCGGTGGATATCGTGATCCTGAATGAACATCCCTCTTCCTACCTCCAGGATCTTCAGGCCTCGCTTGAAGACATGGTGCGTGCGTCGGGCCGGGTGGCAGCAGGTGCAGGCTCGGTGCGCATATTGCGTGCCGACCTGATCTCCCCCGCCCTGCATGACCTGCTGGTATCGGTGGCGCGGGTCGTGCTGTCGGCGCGCCAGTCCCTTGCCGAACAGCTTGGGCATGCGGAAACCCTGCCGCCGCCACATCCCGCCGCCACACAGGTCGCGCGCAGGACCGCGCCACCCGGCCCGGATATGGCCGCACGTGGCGGGCCTGTTGTGCCGGAACTGGAATTCTTCAACGGGTTCGGCGGCTTTGCCGAGAACGGCCGGGAATATGAGGTCATCCTGTCTCCCGGCTGCACGACACCCGCACCGTGGGTCAATGTCATCGCCAATGATGATTTCGGGTGCCAGATCTCCGCCGAGGGGACGGGATATACGTGGGCGCTCAACAGCCGTGAACACCAGTTGACGCCATGGTCGAACGATCCGGTGGCTGATCGGGGCGGGGAAATCTTCTATTTCCATGATCAGGACACGCATGACCTGTGGTGTCCGAACGCCGCGACCCGGCGGGATGCGGGCGCGACCTATGTCACCCGTCACGGATGGGGCCATACCCGTCAGGAACGTGTGGCGCATGGCATCGCCAGCACGGTGGTGCAGTACGTGCCGGAGAGCGATCCGGTCAAGATTTCCCGCATCCAGTTGCACAACCTCTCCCCCCGCCCGCGGACCCTGTCCATTACCGCCTATGTGGAATGGGTGCTGGGGGCCGCGCGCGGGAATGCCGCACCGTTCGTCATCACATGGCTCGATCCACAGACCGGCGCCCTGTTTGCGTGCAACCGGTGGGATGCGACCTATGGCCGCCGTATCGCCTTTCTGGATATCGGGGGGTACAGGACCGCCGCATGTGGGGACCGGCGCGCCTTTGTGGGCCGCAATGGCACGCTGGATGCACCCGCGGCCTTCACGCGGGCCGATGGTGTCGCGGGCGCGCTGGGCGCGGGACTGGACCCGTGCGGGGTGTTGCAGACGCTCGTCACCCTGCCGCCCGATGGCCGGGTGGAAACTGTCTGCCTGCTGGGCGAGGCACAGGACGAGGATACGGCGCGTGCCCTCGTGTTGAAATATCGCGCGGCCGATCCCGATGCGGTCCTGCGCGGGGTCATGGCCCGGTGGGAGGCGCTGACCCGTTCGATGCAGGTCCGGACGCCGGACCGCGCAATGGACATCATGCTCAATGGCTGGCTGCTCTATCAGACGTTGAGCAGCAGGGTCCGGGCGCGGGCCGGTTTTTACCAGGCCAGCGGGGCCTTCGGCTTTCGCGACCAGTTGCAGGATGGCATGGCGCTGGCGGTGGCCTCTCCCGCACGGGTGCGCGAACATCTGCTGCGCGCGGCCTCACGCCAGTTTGTCGAAGGGGATGTGCAGCACTGGTGGCTGCCGCAGACCGGGGCGGGCGTGCGTACCCATATTTCCGATGACTGCGCATGGCTGGCTTACACCGTCGCCCATTATGTGCGAACCACCGGGGACCGCGCGATACTGGAGGAACAGGTCCCGTTTCTGGACGCTCCCCCGCTGCCGATAACCGAGCATGACCGTTTCATGGTCCCTGCCGTCTCCGCCGAGGTCGCGTCCCTTTTCGAGCATTGCGCCCGCGCGCTCGAGCACAGCATGGCTGTGGGTGCGCATGGGTTGCCCCTGATGGGAACGGGCGACTGGAACGACGGCATGAACCGGGTGGGGGAAAAGGGCCGTGGGGAGAGTGTGTGGCTGGGATGGTTCCTGCATGCCGCGCTGATGGCGTTCATCCCGCTGGCACGGGAATGTGGGGCAGGCGCGCGCGCGGATGTGTGGCAGGCGCATGCAAACGCCCTGGCGCAGGCGCTCGAGGCGGCGTGGGACGGGGACTGGTATCTGCGTGCCTATTTCGATGACGGCACACCGCTGGGATCGCACCTTGACAGGGAATGCCGGATCGACGCGATTTCGCAGTCATGGAGCGTGCTGTCCGGGGTTGCGACGCCGGAACGGGCCGCGCACGCCATGCAGTCCGCGCTGCAGCACCTGACGGGACACCCGCAGGGACTGGTCCTCGTGCTTGCGCCACCGTTTGAGGGGGCGGGTCCCGATCCGGGCTATATCAGCGGTTATCCCCCCGGTATCCGCGAAAATGGTGGACAGTATACCCATGCGGCGCTGTGGACCGTCATGGCGGTGGCGGCCCTGCATGACGGGACGCGCGCCCATGGCCTGTTCCATGAACTCCTGCCCATCACGCATGCGCGGACGATGCGCGATGCCAGGACCTACCTGCTGGAGCCTTATGTCGTGGCGGCGGATATCTATTCCCGCCCGCCCCATCAGGGACGCGGCGGGTGGTCATGGTATACGGGATCGGCAGGCTGGATGCAGCGGGTCGGGTGTGAAACCATCCTCGGGATTCATGTCGAAGGCACGGAACTGTGCATTGATCCGTGCATTCCCGCCGACTGGTCCGCTTTCGAGGTGGAGCTTGCATGGCGCACGGCGCGCTATGCCATCAGGGTTGAAAACCCGAACCATGTCTGCCGTGGAGTCACGCGACTGGTTGTGGATGGACAGCCCATGGGTGAAAGCCGCCGCATCACCATGCTCGATGACGCACGACAGCATACGGTATCGGTGACACTTGGCTAAGCATGGGGCCGTGCATCACCGACAGGAATATGGTCCCCGCAAAATCCAGAAATATAATGATAAAAAAGGCCAACGACCTCGAAATATCTATAATAAGATAAATGAATATGACCGCGAGATCACGATGTATTTACGCTGTCATATCTGGATACCACCTATGTATTGAGGCGCCATGACAAAGGTCAATATCAGTATATGATGTGTTTCCGTTTTCACGGCATGATGAATACATGGGCAGGGCAATGGCGGAACATCAGGACGGTACGGAAAACAGGGACAGGCACCATCGGCATTTCCATATGCCGCACATGCACCTGCCGCATTTTCATCTTCCCCATGTGCGATTGCCACATATCCACTGGCCGCATTTTCACATCCATTTTCATGACCGTCCCCTGTCGGGGGAACCGCATCCGGAACGGCCGTTCCACTGGCGCCTGTACTGGTGTGAGGCACTGGCCACGGCCGTGCTGATGATCGTGGGACTGGTCTGTGTCATCCTGCTGACCGCGCCGGGAACATTCTTCGCCCGCCTGCTGGCGCCGTATCCGAACATCCAGACCGCCCTGTGCGGACTGTGCTTTGGCATGGCGGGAACAGCAGCGGCAATGACACCGTTTGGCAAGATCAGTGGCGCGCACCTCAACCCATCCGTGACCCTTGCCTTCATGCTCTCCAAAAAGATCGTCTGGATCGACGCCCTTGGCTATGCCATCGCGCAGATCCTCGGCGCGCTGGCGGGGACGGCGGCGGTCTATGCCCTGGGACTGGTTTTCGCCCCGTGGCATGTATTGTCGAGCGAGGTGCATTACGGCGCGACCATTCCCTATACCAGCATTTCGGTCTGGTATGCCCTTGGGTCCGAAGCGCTGGTGACCGGCCTGCTGATCGTCACGCTCTACTGGCTTGCGGCGCATCCGCGTTACAAGGCCATCACGCCATGGATCGGGGGGATCTTCTTTCTGGTCATGAACCCGCTGACCGCGTGGCTGTCGGGGAACAGCGTCAACTTCGCCCGCAGCCTGGGACCCGCGCTGTTTGACGGGACATGGACCAATCTGTGGATCTACCTGATCGGGCCGTTTGCCGGTTCGTCACTGGCGGTTCTGGCCATCCGGTTCGACCTGTTTGGCAAGATCCACCTTCTGGAGGCACGTCTGGTCAATTTCGGCCACCATGGGCGGGTGCCCCATCTGGACGACCCCCATTTCAAACATGCCGCCCCGGAACATTACGAGGCCTATCGCGCCCATCTGGAGGAACTGGCAAAAGCCAAGGCGGCACAGGCGGCACCGACACCGGACTGAGGCCGGTTCGGACCTGCCTGCATGAAAAAACGTCAGAGGGTGCTACCTGTGTGGATAAAAGGCGGCACCCCGGACCCATCTTCTGACCCCGGACAGATTTCCTACCCGATCGACATCAGGCTGGCATTGCCGCCCGCGGCCGCCGTGTTCGTGCTGCGGCACCGCTCCTCGACGAGGAATTCGCGTCGCAGTCCCCCTTCCTTCAGGACGAAGACCGATGCAATCGGTCCCTTCCCTTCGGCAAGGGTGCGTGTAACTGTCCGGAAACCGTCATCATCGCAGGCGCCCAGCACAACCGCATATTCGTGCTGTCCCACGTCACTGACAGCGCGGACATGGCGTGCGACATCCGACGGCAGGCCAGACAGCCACGCCGTATCGTCGGTCCCGCCCGTGATGAAGACCGTATTGCCACAGGACAGCGCCATGGAAACCAGCATCAACAGGTCTTCACGCGTGCCCCCACCGATGCACAGGACATTGCCGCGCGGCATGAAACGGTAGAGGTTTTCCTCCCCCACCGGTCCGGGCAGTACCATTTCCGCGCCACAGAGCGGGGTTTTCATCATCTCGGCCACCTGCCGCGCCACCTGCTGGTGGCCTTTGCCCATCAGCCAGTCGTGCCATGTCTGCATCATGTGTGGCACCGCGCCACCCTTCATGCCGGGCAGCAGGTTTTCCATCGCAGGACATTGCGCGACAAGGCGACGCAGGATCAGCGGTCCCCCCGCCTTTGGCCCTGTTCCGGACAGGCCACGCCCGCCAAAGGGCTGCACCCCGACAACCGCGCCGATCGTATTGCGGTTGATATACAGGTTCCCCACGTCCAGACGCTGCGTCACGTGATCGACCATCGTTTCGATACGGGTATGCAGTCCACCCGTCAGGCCATAGCCCAACGCGTTGATGGCATCGATGACCGTATCGAGCGCCTGCCGGCGATAGCGCAGGACATGCAGCACGGGACCAAACACTTCCGGCCCGAGGTCGGAGATGGAATCAATCTCGATCAGGGTCGGCGGAACAAAGCTGCCATGGCCGCAATGCGCCGGGATGTCCACACGAAACACCGGCGCGCCCTTCGCACGCAGGGCCGCGACATGGGCCTCTATCCCTTTTGCCGCATCCGGCGTGATGACCGGGCCGATATCGGTGGACAGCAGGGCAGGATTGCCCAGTTGCAGTTCACGCATCGCCCCGCGCAGCATCGTCAGCACATGATCGGCGCAGTCTTCCTGCACGCACAGGATGCGCAGTGCCGAACATCTCTGCCCCGCGCTGTCGAAGGCGGAGGCGACGACATCCGTCACGACCTGTTCGGCAAGGGCGGAGGAATCCACGATCATCGCATTCTGGCCGCCTGTTTCGGCAACCAGCGGCACAGGCTGTCCCGTGTGGTCCCGACGGGTGACAAGCTGGCGGTTGATCGACTGCGCCACCGTGGTCGAACCGGTGAACATCACGCCCGCGACCTGCGGGGCCGCGACCAGGGCCGCGCCCACATCCCCCGCACCGGGCAGCAGTTGCAGCACATCGGCGGGCACACCGGCCTGGTGCAGGATGTCTACGGCCTGTGCCGCGATCAGCGGCGTTTCCTCGGCCGGTTTGGCAATGACGCTGTTGCCTGCGGCAAGGGCCGCCGCCACCTGCCCCGTGAAGATCGCAAGCGGGAAGTTCCATGGGCTGATACAGGCCACCGGCCCCAAGGGGATATGGGTGGCATTGTCGAATTCCGCACGGATCCGCGCGGCGTAGTAACGCAGGAAATCGACAGCTTCGCGTATTTCGGCAATGGCGTTCGGAAACGACTTGCCCGCTTCGCGTACGATCAGGCCCAGCAGCGCATCCGTACGGGATTCCATGAGGTCCGACGCGCGTTCAAGGATTTCCGCGCGCTTGCCCGGTGGCATGGTCGCCCATGCCACGCCGCCCCTGACGGCGTCCTGCACAACGGCAGGGATGATCGCCACATCGGCGGGCGTCCATGTCCCCACCCTGTCACGCCGGTCCGCCGGGTTTTCAACGTCCAGCACCGCGCCCGCGGCAACCGGCGTGGCCACCATCGGGGCGCAGGTCCATGCGGGCATGTCCGCGGCCAGTCCCCTGCCCAGCGCGGTCAGGGAGTTTTCATCATTCAGGTCCAGTCCCGCCGAATTGCGGCGTTCGGGTGCGAACAGGTCGGGCGGGGCCGCGATGGCGGGATTGGGGGACCCGAACGGCACGACGCCGCGCGCAATGGTCATGGGATCCGCCACCAGCGCGGAAACCGGCACCCGCTCATCGCCGATCTGGTTCACGAAGGAAGAATTCGCCCCATTTTCCAGAAGACGCCGCACCAGATAGGCCAGCAGCGTTTCATGCGTGCCCACCGGGGCATAGATACGCGCGGGCCGCCCCAGCTTGTTCGGGCCGACGACTTCCTTGTACAGCGGTTCACCCATGCCGTGCAGGCACTGGAATTCATAGGAACCGACATGGAATTCCTTGCCTGCCAGCGTATAGATCGTGGCAAGCGTGCGGGCATTGTGGGTCGCGAACTGCGGGAAGATGACGTCACGCGCATCCAGCAGTTTGCGCGCGCAGGCAATATAGCTGATGTCGGTATGGACCTTGCGCGTATAGACGGGGAAATCCGTGACCCCTTCGATCTGCGCCTTCTTGATTTCGCTGTCCCAGTAAGCCCCTTTCACAAGGCGTACCATCAGACGATGGCCCGTGCGGCGTGCAAGGTCGATGATGAAGTCCAGCACGAAGGGCGCGCGCCGGCCATAGGCCTGCACGACAAAGCCGATGCCGTTCCAGCCCTGCAGCGCCGGTTCGTGGCACAGCCCTTCGAGCAGGTCGAGGGAAAGCTCAAGCCGTTCGCTTTCTTCGGCGTCGATATTGAGGCCGATGTCATACTGCCGCGCCAGTACCGTCAGTTCGATGACAACCGGCAGCAGTTCGGCCATCACGCGCGCGCGCTGTGCCCTGCTGTAGCGCGGATGCAGTGCCGACAGCTTGATCGAAATGCCGGGACGTTCATACACATCCGCACCCCGCGCCCGCCTGCCGATCGCGTGAATGGCCGTGATGTAATCCTGCCGGTACCGTTCGGCATCATGCGCCGTCAGCGCGGCCTCCCCCAGCATGTCGTAGGAGTAGCGAAAGCCCGTGGCCTCCAGCTTTTCGCTGTTCTTCAGCGCGGCTTCGATGGTTTCGCCAACGACGAACTGTTCCCCCATCATGCGCATGGCCATATCGACCGCCTTGCGGATCACGGGTTCGGCGCACCGGCCCACCAGCCCCTTCAGCGCGCGTGCAAGCCCGGCCTGCCCATCTTCGGTGCCGGTGCTCAGCCGTCCCGTCACCAGCAGTCCCCATGCCGCGGCATTGGTGAACAGGGGACGGTCACGTGAAATATGCGCCATCCAGTCGCCGGATCCGATCTTGTCACGGATCAGCGCATCGCGGGTTGCATTGTCGGGAATGCGCAGCAGCGCCTCCGCCAGGCACATGAGGGCCACCCCTTCGGCCGAGGACAGGGAGAATTCCTGTACCAGGGCCTCTACCCCGCCGGGCGCACGGTTATGGCGCAGCCCTTCGGTCAGTCGGGTCGCAAGCGCGGTCGTATGCGCGCCCTGTTCCGGCGTCAGTGTCGCGCCGGGGGCCAGTTCGGCCATGCAGTCAGGTTCGGGACGCCGCAGGGCATCGGTTATCCGTTGCCGCAGGGATGACGGCGCATCCACCGGGCCAGCAAAATCTTTGAAAAACACCATGATGAAGATCCCAAGGCAGGACGGCATGTCCGGGGAATACCCCCAGAATGATATAATGAAGATATTATAATATATGATCTAAAAATGCATAGCATGTTTTTGCAGCGTTATGACATGTTGCATCCCATGCTGGCGGCGTCTGCCCGGAAAATGGGCATAATCCGCCCCTGCCTGCCTGATATGGCGGCGGTATGTCTGCCTGAATTGCCGGGATGTAGCGCGCCGTCAGCGTTGCGCGCGTTCGCGGATCACCTTGATGGAAATATTGGCCGCTTCGAGGATATGCTGTCGCGTCAGGCGTGCCACCGCGTCGGCATCGCGCCTGCGGCAGGCCTGCATGATCTCGGCATGTTCCCGGTCGGTTACCAGTTTGCGCCCCTCGATCTCGAGATGGCTGCGGATATAGCGGTTGAGCCGGATATGCAGGTCGTCGATCATTTCCAGCAGGCGCGGGCGTTGCGCCGCGACATAGATCGCATTGTGAAAGGCGCGGTTCAGGTCGCCCGAATCATGCTTGCTTGTCGCGTTCGCCGCCCCTTCGACAAAGGCTTCGTAGGCATCCTCGACCCGGGCAAGGTCCATGCGCGACATATGGCTGACGGCATGATGGGCGGCCATTTCCTCCAGCGAGGCGCGGATTTCGGAATATTCGATGATGTCCTGTTCGGTCATGCCGGTGACCATCGCGCCACGATTGGGCAGGAAGGTCACCAGTCCCTCGGCTTCCAGTTGTTTCAGCGCCTCGCGCACGGGAATGATGCTGGTGCCAAAACCACCGGCCAGTTCCGATTGCGGCAGCGCCTGTCCCGCCGGCAGCTTGCCTGTCAGGATGGCATTGCGCAGCGCCGCCCCCACCACGATGGATGCCGCGCCACGTTTCTGGCCGGTTTCCACGTCAAAGATGGAAGATGGCAGCATAGGTATTTTCCCTGGCAAGGAGGCCCTGTCCCCATATGTTCCAGACAGGAAAACAGCGGCATCCCTGTATCATGATCCCGGGCCCCACTCCTGCCGCAGTACCATAGGGTACGTTATACGACAGGAAGGTTGGTATACATTATGTGTCAAATTATATGATACGCCATGCATGCCGTCAAAGGGTTTGCCATCCCCGTCTGCAGGACGCCCTTCAAAACCATCGCGGGTTTCTGGTGAAGCTTTTTCAGTAGGAAATTTCGGATGCCACCTTTTGAAGGAAAGAGGTGGCAGATGACGATATGCCTTCAGAGTGACACCACGGGTTCATTGGCAATGACCGTATCCGGTGTCATTGCCTGCGGTGTGTCGGCCGTGACATCGGGCAACTGCATGTCGCGATGGGCAACATGTTCCCCCCATACGAAAATCAGGCCTGCGAAGATCACCACCATCATGTCGTCGAAGGGATGGGCCATGATCGCGTATCCTTCGAACGTCCCGCAGGCCGAAAGGACCAGCATGCCGGCGAAATAGGCCAGCACCCATGCGCTGCTGCGGATGTCTTCGCCCATATTGCCTGTCCCGCGCAGGGCGCGAATGGCCAGGAAGATGATCCCGAACAGCAGTTGCACCGACAGAAGCCACGACAGCGTATGCCATCCCGACCAGAAGACGATCAGGCTTGCGATCATGAAGGAAACCGGCCCCATGACCCTGATGCACGTGACCCGGAACGGGCGCGCAAGTCCGGGGGCGGCGTGCCGCAGTGCCGCCGCCGCAACGGGGGCGAAGGCGTAACTCATGATCAGGGCCGATGACACCACGCCGATCAGCGCCTCCCATGACGGGAACGGCAGCATCCAGAACACGCCAAGCCCGAAGGTCAGGAAGGCCGCGCGGCGGGGCACGCTATGGCGTGGGTCCAGATGGCCGAACCATGGCAGGAACGTGCCCGAATGCGACCAGGCGTAAATGATGCGCGCGGTTGAACCCATATAGATGTTGCCCGTGCCCGTGGGGGACACCACCGCATCGATCACGACGGCAAAACCCAGCCATCCAAGCCCCAGTGTCATGGCGATGTCATGGAATGGCAGGGGCAGCAGGCGGTCGATGCCCGCCCATCCGTGGGCCGCAAGCATGCCGGCGGGTACGCTGCCGACAAAGGCGACCTGCAGCAGAACATAGACAAATGCGGCAAGGAAAATCGAAAGCGTCAGGGCGATTGGAATGGTGCGCTGCGGGTTACGCACCTCGCTCGCCACCGCGATGATGGGGGTCAGGCCCAGATAGGCAAAGATGATGCCGCCGATGGACACGGCGCCCTCGATGCTCTGCCAGCCAAAGGGCATGAAGCCGTATGTCGTGAAATTCCCGGGATGGAGGAACAGCAGCAGCACGCCGATGACCAGCATGGGCACGACGAATTTGAAGATGGTGATGATGTTGTTGAACAGCGCGAAGGTCTTGACCCCGGAAATGTTGATCCGCAGCATCCCGGACAGGACCGCGACCTGCACCGCCCACCCCAGCAGGGTCGGATCCCCCGCGCTGTTGGCCGTCAGTCCCGGAATCCATGACCCGGCATACTGGCGCGCCGCGATGATTTCGATTGAAATCAGGCTGGAATAGGCAATGACGGTGATGAAACCCAGCAGCGCCCCCAGCAATGGCCCATGTGCATAGGCCGGATAGCGGATCATGCCCCCGGCCTCTGGCAGGGCGGCGGCAAGTTCGCAATAGATCAGCCCCAGAAACAGGACCGCGATCCCGCCGGCGATCCATGAAATGATGCTGGCCGGGCCAACGATCGCCGCGACATGTGATGCCGCAAACAGCCAGCCCGACCCGAAGACGGCCCCGAACCCCAGCAATGTCAGGTCAAGAAGGGACAGCGAACGATTGAATGCCGGTGATGGCGGGGCCATGGCGCGCCTCCTCGCTTGGTAAATGCATGGCGGCGCGCGGCCCGCCGGGACCGCGAGCCGGTGTGGACAGAGGTTCAGGCGGGGGCCTGCATCGTCCCGTTGACCAGTCGCGTCAGTCCCAGCGGATTGGCGCGCGCCAGTTCGGGCGGCAGGAGGATATCGGGCAGGTCCTGATAGCAGACCGGGCGCAGGAATCGTTCAATCGCCGCCGTTCCCACCGATGTGGTGCGGGTATCCGTCGTGGCGGGGAACGGGCCACCATGGACCATGGCGGGGCAGACCTCCACCCCCGTAGGCCATGCATTGACGAGGATACGTCCCGCCTTGCGCTCGAAGACCGGCAGCAGCGCGCGTGCGAAATCCGTATCCGTGCCATCCATCTGCAGGGTGATGGTCAACTGCCCCTCCAGACTTTCGGTCAGGGCGTGCATGGTGGCGGTATCGGGACAGGAAACCAGGATCGAAACAGGGCCGAAAACCTCATGCTGCATCTTACGTTCGCGCATGAAATGTTCCGCGGTCGTGCGGAACAGCATCGGGCGGCCCCGGTTGGGCGCACCATCATCATTTCCCTGCCCCACGGCCTCGATCCCCGGACACCGCGCCAGCCGGTCCACACCCGTGTCATAGGCCGCGTGGATTCCCGGCGTCAGCATCGTTGCGGCCTGTCGTGTGGCGATCGACTCCGCCGCGATACGGACGAATGATTCGAACGGCTCGCCTTCGGGCGCAATGACAATGCCCGGATTGGTACAGAACTGCCCCACCCCCATCGTCAGGGAGTCGACAAACCCGCGCGCAAGGGCTTCCGTGCGGGCCGCAAGCGCCTGCGGGCAGAGATAGACCGGATTGATGCTGCCCATTTCGGCGAAGACGGGAATGGGTACGTCGCGCTGTGCCGCCAGTGCCGCGATGGCCGTCCCCCCGGCATAGGAACCGGTAAAGCCGACCGACATGATGGCCGGGTGCTTCACCAGCCATTCCCCGACCTCGTGCCCGTTCCCGCCCAGAAGCGAGAACACGCCTTCGGGCATGTCGCAGGCTGTCATGGCCTGACGGATCGCGCGCCCCACCAGTTCGCTGGTCCCCGGATGGGCGGGATGGGCACGGCAGACCACCGGGCATCCCGCCGCAAGCGCGGAAACCGTGTCCCCGCCCGCGACAGAGAAGGCCAGCGGAAAGTTGCTGGCACCGAATACCGCCACCGGCCCCACGCCGATACGGCGCTGCCGCAGGTCGGCGCGCGGCATCGGTGTACGGTCGGGCAATGCGGGATCAATGCGTGGCTGGCTCCATTCTCCCTGCCGGACCAGGGTGGCGAACAGGCGCAACTGCCCCATCGTGCGTCCCATTTCCCCGCGCAGGCGGCCTTCGGGCAATGCGGTTTCAGCACCCGCGCGCGCGATGATGGCATCCGCGTTTTCGCCCAGACAGGTCGCGATCTGTTCAAGGAATGCGGCACGCCGTTCAAACGACATGGCGCGATAAGGGTCGAATGCGCCTGCCGCCAGACGGCAGGCGGCATCCACATCCGCATGCGTGGCGCAGGCAAAGGCTGGCTCCATCCGTGCATCCGTCGCCGGGTTGATCGCATGGAAATGTGTCTTGCCCCCGACATCGTGCTGTCCGATCAGCAGGGCTCCGCTCAGTGTCATGCTCTCTTTCCTCTCATGTCTTTCATGCCGCGTTTGCCTGCGCCCGCCCGAAACGGTCGGGGCGGAAGGCATGCAGGTCCAGCGGTGTTTCTTCATGGGTTGCGATGGCCGCCACCAGGTCCGCCGTGAACGGGGCCAGCGTCAGGCCCAGATGCTGGTGCCCGCATGCGGCGATGACGCCCGGCAGGCCCGCAATCGGGCCGATGGCCGGCAGGTAATCAGGCAGGGTCGGACGGCAGCCAACCCAGCGGGAAAAGTTCGAGCGGACCGGAAGGCCACTGTTTTGTACTACCCGTTCCAGACTCTGCCACTTGCGCGGGTCTGGCGGGGCGTCCGCGCGCGTGAATTCGACAAATGTCGAGGCCCGCATCCTCGGGCCAAAGCGCGAGACGATGACGGAGTGATCCGCGAATATCATCGGCGGTGCGACAGGTGCCCCTCCATGGTCCCATTCGACGTGATAGCCGCGTTCTGCGATCAGTGGCGGCGTCCATCCCTGCACGATGTCGCGCGTTCCCATGCCGGCAGCCATGACAACGACATCCGGTGACAGCGATGTGCCATCCGCCACGAACACGCGCGGTCCCTGCGGACCCGACGTGACCCGGATGACGCGCTGCTGGCGCAGTTCGCAGCCGGAATCGGCATGCAGGCGGTTGCGCAGTGCCTCCATCACCAGGGCGGGCGCACGTACCTGCGCCGTTCCGTCAAACACCAGTCCCCCACGCGGAACATGGCCCAGCAGCGGCACCAGACCTTCACGTTCATGTTGCGCCATGGGGCGCACCGTGGCCGTCCCGTGGTCCGATGACATGATCGCGCGCATCGCCGGAAGCGGATCCTGCGCGCCGTTCCACAGCATCAGATGCCCGGTTTCGATCAGCAGTCCGGGATCATCGAGATCGCACGCCATGCGCCGCCAGGCAGGCAGGGCATGCGACAGCAGTTCACGCAGGGCCAGATGCCCGCGCCGTGCCGTCGCACCACCACATGCGCGGATATAGCGCAGGCACCATGGCAGCCATGTGCCGACATATCGCCAGCCGATATCCAGTGCCCCGCCCGTCAGGGAAAACAGGCGTCCCGGCGCGGAGAGGAGGAGTTGTGGGGACGCCAGGGGCATCACCTGCTCCACGGCGATATGTCCCGCATTGCCCCATGACGCCGCGTCCTGCGGTGCGCCCACATTCATGATGGTGACATGCATGCCCCGCGCCCTGAGGCGCAGCGCACAGGAAAGTCCCACAATCCCGCCCCCGACCACGACAGAGGATGCAACGCGACCGGTATTTTCGGGCATGGATGTTTTCTTCCTTTCCAAATCGATACGTATACGATAGACGAAACGTTATCGAAATCAAGTGGAGAGTTCCAATGCAGTGGACGGGTGTTTTTCCTGCGGCGACCACACAGTTCGCCCCGGATCTGTCGATCGATTTCGCCGCGACGCAGAAGGTTCTGGACAACCTGATCGGCGATGGCGTCCATGGCCTGACGATCATGGGCACCTGCGGCGAGAACAATTCGCTCGAACCGGATGAAAAGCTGAAGGTGCTGGCCGCCGCGTGCGAAACGGCAAAGGGACGCGTGCCCGTCATCGTGGGCGTGTCGGAACTGACGACGCCGCGGGCGGTGAAATTCGCGGCCGATGCCGCACGGATCGGCGCGGACGCGCTGATGGTCCTGCCCGCGATGGTCTATGTGCCCAAGGAAGCGGAACTTGTCGCCCACCTGAAGGCCGTGGCGGCGGCATCCGACCTGCCGATCATGCTGTACAACAACCCCACCGCCTATCGCGTGAACATCAGCATGGATGTGCTGCGTGAACTGACGGATGTGGAAACAATCGTTGCGGTCAAGGAAAGTTCAGCCAATACCCGCCGTTATACCGATGTGGTCAATGCGTTCGGGGACCGGTATATCATGATGGCCGGGCTGGACGATGTGGCGTTCGAAGGGCTGACACTGGGGGCGGCGGGCTGGATTTCCGGCCTGACCAGCGCATTCCCGCAGGAGTCGGTCGAACTGGTGGAGGCCCTGCAGAAGGGAAACATGGCGCGGGCGCTGGAGATCTATCGCTGGTTCATGCCCCTGCTGCACCTGGATGCGGAACATGATCTGGTGCAGTCGATCAAGCTGGCGGAACAGATCATGGGACGCGGCAATGAACGTGTGCGCATGCCGCGCATGCCCCTGACGGGTGCGCGTCGTGCCGAAGTTACGGCCATGGTGGAAAAGGCTGCCGCCACGCGCCCTTCCGCACGATAGGCCATATGCCCGCGACGGCCGCACTTTAATCAAGGACATGACGATGCGACATACGTTTTTCTGTGTTGACGGTCATACGGCGGGTAATCCCGTCCGGCTTGTCGCGGGTGGTGCGCCCCTGCTGCGTGGGGCCAGCATGAGCGAACGGCGCCAGGATTTTCTCTCGCGCTTTGACTGGATCCGCACCGGGCTGTGCTTTGAACCCCGGGGCCATGACATGATGTCGGGCGGTTTCCTCTACCCCCCTACCCGTCCGGATACGGATGGGGGCATCCTGTTCATCGAAACCAGCGGCTGCCTGCCGATGTGCGGGCATGGCACGATCGGGCTGGTGACGTTCGGTCTGGAACACGGACTGCTGCAGCCGCGCACCAGGGGCCAGCTTCGGCTGGAGGTGCCGGCAGGCATCATCGACATCACCTATACCCATACACACAACCGGGTGACATCCGTTACCATCCGCAATGTCCCGGCATGGGTGGCAAAAACCGGGATTTCCATCGACGTGCCGGGATTCGGCCCCCTGACGGTCGATGTGGCCTATGGCGGGAATTTCTACGCTATCGTGGAACCGCAGGGCCAGTACCGCACGCTCGATGAACTTGGCGCGCGGCGCATCCTTGAACTCAGCCCGGTGATCCGCAATCTGGTCCGCGACGCCTATACCCCCGTCCATCCCCTTGATCCCACCATTTCCGGCGTCAGTCACGTCCTGTGGGCGGAACCGGGGGAACATCCGGCGCAGCAGGGCCGCAACGCCGTGTTCTATGGCGACAAGGCCATCGACCGCAGCCCCTGCGGCACCGGCACGTCGGCACGGCTGGCGCATCTGTGGCACAAGGGGGGCCTTGGCGTGGACCAGCCGTTCATTCATGAAAGCTATATCCGCAGCCGCTTTACAGGACGTATCGACAGCGAGACAAAAGTCGGCGACCATCGTGCGATCGTCCCGCTGATTACGGGCAGCGCCATTTCAACCGGGTTCAACACGATCTGGATTGATGAGGAAGATGTTTTCAGCAACGGTTTCCAGGTGGTCTGAGCACGTCCATCCGGAGTGACCCTTCTTGCATAAAGGCCCCCTGCGCATGGGCATCGTACGCCATTCCACATCACTGCAGGTACGCACCATTGCGGATCAGCTTTATTACCTGATCCGCAAACGTATCCTTAAAGGTGAACTGGCAGAAGGCGAACCCATCCGTCAGGATACGATCGCCACCGAACTGGGCATCAGCAAGATCCCCCTGCGTGAGGCGCTGGCGCGTCTGGAGCAGGATGGCCTGGTCAGGTCGCATGCCAATCGTGGATTTACCGTCAATACGCTGAGTGCGGAAGAAGCCGACGAGGTCTTTGCGCTCAGGCTGCAGCTTGAACCCACCGCCACTGTTGCAGGCAGCAGGCGCGCGACCGCCGCCGACCATGCACTGGCCCGCGCGACCCTGGCGGCGGTCGGGAATGCCGCGATGCAGGATGATGTTGACTGGGGCGAATGCAATCGCGCCTTTCACATGTCCCTTATCGCCCCCGGTGCGGGCACGCTGACCTATACCATGATCGAACGCCTCAATGTCATTGCGGACCGCTATGTGCGGTTCCATCTGGGACCGATGGGACGGCCGGAACAGGCGAACATCCAGCATGGCCAGATACTGGAGGCATGGATCAATGGGGATGAGAAGACCCTGCTGAAACTGTCACGCAGCCATATCCGCAATACGCATGACGACCTGCGCAAGGAACTGCCGCGCAACGGCTCCCGGCTGTAACCCCTGCTGCGGCATGGCGGGACGCAGGCGACCCAGATGGCCTGTGGTCATGAATCGCCCCGCCTTACAAAATGACCGGAAACAGGGCAGATGCATTGATTTTGCGTCGCTGATGCCCAATTTTTCGACGAAAATCACATCCCATATATAAATATCAACATCATATAATATATGATGTTGCATATGCGTACCGATGGTGACATGCTGGTTCCTGTCGTCGAACAGGACGCAAAAGCAGACTCATAATAAATTCAGAGTAGAAAATGTAATACGTTTCGATCTGTATTTTAATATGCTGATAATTATATGAATTCCAAGAGATTGAATATCTTCGATACATTTTTCGGGGAAATATAGCCTTCTTTCATGGGAATGTCAGGAATCCGAAAGGGTTCCCCTGCTTTTTTTCATAAATCAAACTAACCCGACGCATGTAATGTTTATCATAAAACATGTGTCAAATATGCAACGGCATGGGGACGCAACATCTTTTTTGTCGCGGAATAATGCGAAAACGTATTGATCATATATTATATTTCATGCACGGTATACGATATATTCGATACCAATAAGGGGATTGAAAGAAACAAAAATAACGAAGCACTCTGGATATGCGTGATTTTCCAAGGGAATTCGGCATGCTGCATGCGAATGCCAGGCCGGGACATCCATACCAATCGCTCCGTCCGGTTGCGCTTTCAAACGGGGAAAATATTGTGGCTAAAACGCCACGTCCGGTTGGGTGGGTGCGTCATGGGAATACTTGCGTGTTCATTTGGAACGTACGTTTTTGTTCTTGAAATCTAATAATATATGCAAAGGAGGTGAGGAATGATGCTGTATGAAAACAATCTGTTTTGCCACCTGGCGGACAGTCATGACGCGGCATCGCGCCTGTCGGCCCGGACCGTGGTCCACCTTATGTCTGCGCGCATCCTGATCCTCCCCTGTCCATCCGCCCGGTAGGAACACAGACGAATGAACAACCGTAATCTCTTTTCAGGCCTGCTTTTGATGACAACGGTCCTGTCGGGCATGTCGTCTCATCAGGTTCATGCCGCCACCAGCACCACAACGACAGCCACGTCCCACCCCGGCCACGCCGCGGCACGAGGTACGACACGCGCGACGGGCGTGCATGCGACACGCGGAACGGCCACCGCCCACCCTGCCGGTCCGGTCCGTTCACACGCTGCCCCCGAAGCCCTGTCGGTTTCGGCGCATCGCACGGTGCATGGCGCGCACCTGATCGTCGGCAAGAAACTTCTGGAATCCGCCCCGCCCGGCACGAACCCCATGGCGGCGCTGAACACCATGCCTGGCGTGGATTTCCAGTCCGCCGACGCGCAGGGTGTCAGCACCTGGAGCACGCAGATCTTCATGCACGGTTTCCAGCAGCAGGAAATCGGCATGACGCTCGATGGCATTCCCCTCGGCGAAATGACGTATCGTAACTACAACGGCATGAATCCTGTGCTCGCGGTCTCGTCGGAGAATGTGCAGGGCATTGACGTGTCGCAGTCCGCCGGTGCGGAAGACGTGGCGGCGACCAACAACCTTGGCGGCTCGCTTGCCTATACCACCAGCGACCCGAGCCATAAGCTCGGCGGTACGGTCAACCAGGGGTTCGGCAGCTTTGATACGTTCCACACCTATGCGCGCGTGGACAGTGGCGACCTGAACAGCACCGGCACCCGCTTCTATGCGTCGTATATGCGTAACGACCAGGACAAGTGGAAAGGGTATGGGGAGCAGTTCTACCAGCAGGTCAACGCCAAGCTGGTGCAGCCGATCGGACAGAACAGTTCCATCTCCGCCTATTTCGACTGGAGCGATCTGCACGAGATGGAATATCAGGACATGTCGCCTGATATCCTCAATCACCTCGGCTACAATGCGGACAATTACTATAACGGCAAGGCAAGCGGTTATATCCGCGCCTATGACGCCGCCCTTGCGGCGCAGGGCAAGGGCGGCGGCTATCCCGCCGGGTATGGCAATCTGAGCGATGCGTCGGATGCGTCCTATTATGAAGGGGCAACCAACCAGGACGATATCGTAGGCTACCTCAAGGCGGATCTGGCGCTGACGGACAAGGTGCGCTGGACCACCACCGCCTATGGCCATGGGGAATCCCAGCAGACCACGTGGACCACGCCCTATAGCGGTTCGCCCAATGGTTCCCCCCTGAGTGAACTGGTCAAGCAGCCTTCCATCCGGCGTTTTGGCGTGCTGTCTCAGGTGACCTACGATGTCGCCCACAACCATATCAGCGGCGGCGTCTGGTATGAAAACAACGATTACCAGTCCCCGATGTACCAGTATGCGGAACCGAATGTCGTCAATGGCGTCGTGCAGGGCAACCTGGTCAACCCGCTTGGACATTTCAAGGACCCCTTTGCCGAGGTCTTCAACCAGAACTACAACACGAATACCTTCACCGCATTCGTGCAGGATACCTATCGCCCGATCCGCAACCTGGCCCTGCATTTCGGGTTCAAGTCGCTGCTGAACACGACGCGCGTGGGTGATGGATATCTGAACCAGGATTATTACGGTAACATCGGCAACATCACCAGCGGCGTAAGCCAGACGATCGCCAAGCCATTCCTGCCGCATATCGGCGTGGACTGGACATTCCTGAAACGTCATGAACTGTTCATCGATATTTCCGAAAACGTCCATACCTATGCGGAATCGGGGTTCAAGCTGTCGAACTCCCCGTTCGCCGTGACGCAGACGGCCTATAACGACGCACGCAGCACTTTGCGCCCGGAAACGGCCTGGACCTATGCCATTGGCTACCGGTACCATGATCGCCTGCTTGGTGCGTCGGTCTATGCCTACCGTACGAATTTCAACAACCGCCTGCAGCAGATCACGTCCGGCCCGGCGGTCAACCCGATTTCGAGCGTCGCCAATGTGGGTGGCGTGACCATGAATGGCGTGGATGCGGCCCTGACGGTGACGCCGCTGCGCAACCTCGCGATCACCAACAGCATCAGCTACAACCATGCTGTCTATGACGATAACATCACGGATTCCAACGGCACCCATCCCACGAAGGGGCAGCAGGTCGTGAACTATCCGCGGTTCATGTACAAGGCGCGCCTGTCCTATGACTGGCGTTCGCTCAGCTTCTATATTGATGGCAATTACGTCGGGCAGCGCAATTACGATTACGAGGGTGAATACCGCATTCCGGGGTACTGGCTGTCGAACCTTGGCCTGCAGTGGCACGTCAAGAAAACCAGCGATACCGGCCCGCGCCTGGGTGGGTTCCTGCGTGGCCTGACCCTGTCGTTCAACCTGACCAACCTGACCAATACCCGCTACATCGCCACCATGGGCGAAAACGGCAACCCGATGAACGCCGCATCCGCCTATACCGACCAGTCGATGCTGCTGGGCACGCCGCGTATGGCCTTTGGCGCCATCAAGGCCGATTTCTGATCGCACGGCATGGACAACCGCCCTGCCCCGTTTCCATCCACCGGATCCCTGCCCCGGCGGATGGGATGGCGCAGGGCCTTCCTTTGTGATGGATGTCCATTTCGCAACGGCCTGATGACCAGTAAAGTCCGGTGCTGTCCGGATCTTTTCCCAAAACCTGTACCAGACAATTCCTTGCGGTTTCCATAGATGCACAATGGGCGGGATTCGGGACCGATGCCCATTCTTTCGGCATGTTGCAATATTTCCGTACATGCAGCGAACTGACATGGTGAAATCGGGAAAACCAAATCATGACAAGGGAATTTACGTTACGGTTTTGGACACATGTCATGAAAGGTGATAGCGTTCCCGCCCGCAGGGAACTGGCATGATGCCGTCCTCTTCCTGATGGTGGGGGCGGTTCTGGCGGGCTGCCAGCAGTCCGTGACCATGAAGGATATTTGATGACACAGGATGCCGCTTCCGGCCGGATGCTGAAAAATCGCCATATCGCCATGATCGCCCTCGGCGGTGTCATCGGGGCCGGCCTGTTCGTGGGGAGCAGTTCCGCCATTGCGGTGGCGGGGCCTGCGGTCCTGCTGGCCTATGCCCTGTGCGGCGGACTGATCATGGTCGTCATGCGCATGCTGGGCGAAATGGTGATGCAGCAGCCGGGCCTTGGTTCATTCGTGGAATATATCCGGCAGGGATATGGCAGCAGGGCGGGCTTCGTCGCGGGCTGGATGTACTGGTTTTTCTGGGTGGTAGCCATGGGAAGCGAGGCCATCGCCGGGGGGCTGCTGCTGCAGGACTGGGTCGCCCTGCCCACCTGGCTGCTGGCGGTGGGCATCATCCTTGTACTGATGGCGATCAATCTGCGATCGGTGGATGTGTTCGGGGAGTGTGAATTCTGGCTGTCCCTGCTGAAGGTCGCAAGTATCATCCTGTTCGTCGTGATGGGCGTACTGTTCGTGGGGCATATGTTCGGGCCGGGAATATCCGTCCGGGCCAATTATTTCGGGCATGGGGGGATTGCACCGCATGGCGTCACCGCCCTGCTGGCGGTCATCCCGACCATCATGTTCAGCATGATCGGGTCCGAGGTGGCGACCGTGGCGGCGGCGGAATCCGCCAACCCGCGCATGGGCGTGGCCCGCGTGACACGCAGCATCGGGGTCAGGATCACGGTCTTCTACCTCACCTCCATCATGCTGCTGCTTGCCATTGTTCCCTGGACCGATGTTACGGCAGGCAAATCCCCGTTTGTTGCGGCCATGACGGTCATGGGGGTTCCCGGTGCGGCAACCATCATGCGCATCGTCGTGTTCAGCGCGATCCTGTCATGCCTGAATTCCAGCCTGTACATCACATCGCGCATTCTGGCGGAACTTGCCCGCTCCGGTAATGCCCCTGCCCTGATGGCACGGCATTCGGCGCAGGGTGCACCGCATTCCGCCCTGATCGCCAGCACGCTTGCAGGCCTGGTCGTGGCGTTCTGCTCCATCCTGTCGCCGAATGTGATCTTCTCTTTCCTGCTCAATTGCAGCGGTGGCGTCATCCTGCTTGTCTACCTGCTGATCGCGGTCACCTACCTTGTCATGAAACGGCGGCAGGACACGCCAGGCGGTAGCTGGCAGGCCTATCTGAGCATTGGTGGCATCTGCGTGGTGTTTGTTGCGATGCTGCTTGACCCGACAGAGCGCATGACGGCGGTTGCCAGCCTGCTGAACGCGGTATTCTTTGTCTGCCTGTATGATGGGTGGCAGATGCTGGCCCGCCGCCGCGACCGCGCCAGCGCCGCACGCACGGAACAGGGATATCCGTAATCGGGAGCAAACCGCCTACGGAGTTCCCGGCCCTTCGGGCGGCGGCAGGTGGGCGCGGATGGCTGCGGAATAATCCGGCCCGAGCACGGCGCCGGGTGCACGGACGATGTGGCTTGCGGCATGCAGGGCCGCGAAATCCGCAAAGCGCACCGGATCATACGGCCCCAGCAGGTTCATGTCATAGGCCATTGCCGCCGTATGGCCGCTGAGGATCACGCGCCAGTCCAGCCGGTAACGCAGTCGCGCCCCGGCGCGCGCCAGAATGCCGGTGGTGCAGTTATCCGTCAGCGTGTTGTACCATTGTGGGTGGCTGATCAGGTCATGGATCGCGCCGACATAGCTCATGAACAGACGCTGGCGCACCTCGGGCGAAAGGTTCAGACGATAGAGATAGACGCGTTCACGCCGTATGTCGGTCCTGACGCCAATCAGATCGCGTTCGTCCGCCGTGACATAGAACAGTTCATAATGATGGAAAAAACCGGCAATGGTGGAATAGTCGAAACGCGCCTGCCGCCGTGTCTCGATGGAGATCGCGAGGTGCCGCCCATCGGCAAAGCCGAAGCTGAGGAAGACATGGGCGATGGTTTCCCCGGCCCAGTAGGAGGTGACAAGGTCAACGCTGCGTAACCCGTCCAGAGGATATGTGGCGTCGTACCATGCGGGGATGCCGTCGCTTGGCGTGCGATAACGGAAATTGCGGACGTGACGGACATGTATGTCACTGCCCTCACGCCACGCATCGGCCGGAATGGAATATTCCGGTGCCCACTGCCGGTCATTGCGCGGGGGATCCGTGACATACCAGACGCCCAGCCCACCGATCAGTCCCATGCGCAGGATCCGCCTCGGGCGCGGGGGGCGCACCCATGCGGAACCCAGCAGCAGGGCGGGAAACGCCACGGCCGCCCCCACCCGAAGCACATCCGGCTGGAGGGTGGAATAATATATGGCCGCGCCCCCAAGCACGGCGCACAGCAGCAGCAGCACATGACCGCCCCATCGGCGCAATGGATGCCTGTTCATCGTGCCGCGGCCCGCTGCGGTATCGACCGTGATGCCGTGGCGGGATTTTGCGCCAGTTGCAGCAGCAGGATGCGTTGCACCTCGGCAATGGTGAAGGGATTGGATTGCGTGGAATGTTCGGAATGGCGGACCACCAGTTCCGAATCCACGCCGGGAATATGGGCGCTTTCATAAGACACGACGCCATCGTCCGCGCGTGAGAGCGGATCCCCCGTGCCACAGACCGGGATGATGGAATGGGTGTGCACATCGGGCATGATCGGGATCGTGGGCAGCGTGCGCATGAAGGGACTGCGTGGCGACATGGCATAGACACTGCCCAGCCGAGGCATGCGGTTGTCCACATGCGTGCTGTCCCCTGCCCCGGTCACGATCTCACGCGCGGTTTCGCTTACCCGCCACGGCAGGCTGGCCATGCCCCCGATCAGTTGGGCCAGCGACATCCCGGCAAGGTAGCTGCCATGCTGGGGGGTGGCGATGAACACGACACGCTGGATTTCGGGCATCGGGGTGGGAAACATGGTTTCCCGGATCAACTCCCGGGTGCGCGCATTGAGATGAAACGTCGAAAGCGGACGCCCCGCCGTGCCGTTCCACAGCCTGTCGCCCGGATTGATCACCAGCATGCGCGCCAGCAGGCCGCCCTGACTGTGTCCTACCAGCGTGATGTGCCCAAGGGCGGGATCGGCCTTTGTCCCCCCAAGGCTGTCCACGGCCTGCGTAATGGCGCGGCGCAACTGCCATGCGGAATACGGGATCGGGTTGCTGGTGGCGTAGGAAAAGAACCAGAAATCGAAATG
The DNA here is from genome assembly GCF_013155425.1 of Gluconacetobacter entanii. Taxonomy (NCBI): domain Bacteria; kingdom Pseudomonadati; phylum Pseudomonadota; class Alphaproteobacteria; order Acetobacterales; family Acetobacteraceae; genus Gluconacetobacter; species Gluconacetobacter entanii. Next base: position 86,223 of record NZ_JABJWD010000003.1, read on the forward strand.
ATCGCGGATATTGCGATTTTCGAGCAGGTCATTGACCATGCCGGCCCAGCGATAGGGGCTTGACGCCGTGCCGTGAATGAACACCACCGGCATGTTGCCCGGCCGGTGCGGCGTCATGGCGACCAGTCGTGGCTGCGTGCCGTCATAGGTGGTGCCATCGAAAAAGCCACGATATTCCTTGGTCCACAGCGCCGTTTCCTGCAGGCTGATGGCGCGGGCGGCCGTCTGGTCATAGGCCGGGGGAACGGGCGTGTTGGCGGCTTCGTCCATGACATGCATGACAAGGCGGCCATGCAGGTGTCCCGTCAGCACCTGCCTGCGCGGATCGTCAATGTCGAGCGTCATGTTCGCGGGAATGCGCAGGCGGCTGGTGACTTCGAACATCCTGTTGTTCTGCGTCGTCTCCTGCGTTGCGCCCGGCGTGCCGTCCTCCGGACGTCCCAGCGCGGTCAGCGCCTCGCCCAGGCCGGGGGTGCGATAGACATTGCGCATGCCGCTGACCGCCAGTGTCGCGGTCGGGAGGAACCCCTCCAGCAGGCGGCCATGCCAGTGCAGTTGCGCGGGATCGGCGCTCAGTTCGATCTCCCCGAACGGCAGGGCGCGGCGCTGCGCCACGATTGCGACCGGTGCGGGAAAAGCTGCCGTCAGGCCGAGGTTGTAGAAATCCGCTGCCTGCCGGAAACGCGGGTCATAGGGGTTGGGGCCATCCGCCCGTCCCGGCTGCAGGAACGCATAGGCATAGACCGCGGCGGCAAGGAAATCTTCCCCCCGGTGATGGCGCAGCCCCTGCCGGTAGCTCAGTTCCGCCAGTGCAAACAGCATGTCGGGCAGTTCGTCGTCATGGTCCGTGGCCGCCTGCTGTCGCAGCGCCGCGATGGCGCGGTCGGGATGGCGGTTCCACAGGTTGTCCAGCCCGCGCCGATGCAGCACGATCCGCGTATCGGGACCCGGCCCATGACCCTGCAGGGTTGTATGGCGGGCGTCGTCATAGCTTCTGACAAGGGAAACCTTGCGGACCTCGACCGGGCCCGCGCATGCCGCCAGCATCGTAAGCGTAAGTGCGACAGTGATGCGCGCCGGTCCCCTGCGGGGACGGACACGGCGAAAGCGACCTGACGAAGGATGTGTCATTGAAAAAATCAAGTACCTGCTATGCCCGACGAGAACAGTCCGTGTGTTATTTACAATACGATCGTCCATTGCAATGACATGCCACCCGTCCGGGCGGGGTGACGGCAGGGCAAGGGTTGAAATGTATCGCGGTGAAACCGATATGAAAAACAGGCCCGATCATTTCACGGGCATTTCTGGACGATTACAGACAGGATCAAACGGATCATGAGCGCTACCGAAAACCTCCGCAAGCTGAGCCCTGAAGACCTTCAGGACATTACCAGACATCTGGAAAAGTCCCTTCATCAGCACAAGGCCGAACTGCACCAGCAGATCGCCGAGCATCTGCGTGGCCTGAAGGGCGAGGTGCGGATCCACGAAAACAAGATCCCGACTTCGTGCAAGGTCTATGGTGTCCTGATCCTCGCGGCCGCGTCGCTGGCGAGTTACATCTTCGGACGCAAATCCGCTGACTGATCTTATCTGACAGCGTAAGTGCCGTCCCTGCGCGCGGCCATGGATGCCGTGACCGCAGGGACGGGATTACCGCATGTTCCGGGCGAAGCGTCATATCTGAAATGACAAGACAGGCCGCAGTCTTTTCGCATGGCTGGGGTTGCATGACAGCGCTGGTTTTCATACCTGTCGCCCCATAAGTCTCGACCGGGACATACGGATCACGGATACAGCAGATGAAGATGGGCTTTCTTTCCTCGGGCATGATGCTGGCCTTTGCCGCCTTTTCTTCATTTTCAGTCAGCGACGCCTTTTCCAAGCTGCTTGCGGGGGCGGTAGACCCCTTCGAAGTCGCCTTTTCGGGTGGCGTCTTCGGCTTCCTGATCATCCCCTTCATCCGCCGCCGCGACGAATCCTACCTCGACATCTTCTCGCCGCAGCGACCCGGCATGTGGATCGTGCGCGCCATTGCCACCTTCGCCGCGACCGCTGCAAGTGTCGAGGCCTTCATGCTTCTGCCCATGCCCGAAGCATTGTCGCTGATGTTCCTCATGCCGCTTTTCGTGACCATCCTGTCGGTTACCCTGCTGCATGAAAAGGTCTCGGCCTGGGCGTGGGTATCGGTCATTGTCGGGTTCATCGGTGTGCTGATCGTCCTGCGGCCGGGCATGCGCGCGCTGCATCTGGGGCACCTGTGCGCCCTGATCGCGGCGGTGGCCAATGCCGTGGGCGTCATCGCCTACCGCCTGGCGGGAAACAATACGCCGCGACTGTCACTGTTCGGATCCAGCCTGTTTGGCCCGCTTGTGGGCGACGGCCTTCTGATGCTGGCGCATGCGCACTGGCCGCATGGGCTGAAAACCTGGTTCTTCCTGTTCGGTTATGGCTTCCTTGCCGCGCTGGGGCAGTTGCTGATGATGGTGGCGACCGCCCGTGCGCCCGCCAACCGGGTGGCCCTGCCGCAGTACAGCCAGATGCTGTGGGCGGTGGTGTTCAGCTATTTCCTGTTTCATCAGGCGCTTGATGGCTGGACCTTCGTCGGGATTATCGTGGTCACCTTCTCGGGCATGCTGAACTGGATCCGCCAGCGCATCCGCTATGAACACCTCGCCTTCGAGGAGCGGCGCGCCGCCCGGCATCGCATGGAACACGAAGCCAGCATATGACATCTGGCCGTTCCGACTTTCTATGATGCTGCCTGCCCTGCTCCCCGCGCTGCCGCGACAAGGGCACGGATGGCGTCAGGATCGGTCAGGCCCGGCATCGGGCCAAAGCCGAATGCACCGTCATCCGCCAGAGGTTGCGCACGCCGCCTGCAGGAAGCATGGACCTCGCCCACGCCCGTAGCGCGGATCAGCGCCGCCACATTGCCCGCATTCACACCGCTGCCGGCAAGGACGGTGATACGGTCCGCCGCCAGTGCATTGAGGCGCGCCAGACAGTCTGCACCCTGCGGCGCGGTCGGGCGCTGTCCCGAGGTCAGGATGCGGGTAAAGCCCGCCCTGATCGCAAATTCCAGTTCCGCGGCAGGATCGCGCACCAGATCGAACACACGATGCAATGTCCGCTCCATTCCCGTGCAATGATCGGACAGGTGCAGCAGAAGGTCATGATCGAGTCCTCCGTCTGGCCGCATCGCGCCGAGCACCACCCCCTTCAGGCCCGCTTCACGCGCCGCGCGTATGTCATCGACCATGATGGCGGCCTCATCACCGTCGAACACAAATGACCCTGCGCGCGGGCGGATCATGGCCAGCGCGGGGAGATTGCCGCGTGCCGCGCACCGCATCAGTCCGGCACTGGGCGTCAGCCCCCCGACATCGAGGGAGGCGCACAGTTCGATCCGGTCCGCCCCGGCCGCATTGGCGGCGGCGATGCCCTGTGGGGTTTCCACGCAGATTTCAACACGGGTCATGAAATATCTCCGGTCGCAGGCAGGCCACCCACCGGCCTGGTGCGACCTGTTTCAGGGGGGGAACCACGGTGGCGCAGGCCGTCATGGCATGGGGACAGCGGTTACGGAACGCACATCCGTGGCGCAGGTCCTGCGCCGCCGTGGGCAGGTCGGTCGCGGCGGATATGTTGTTGCCTTCCCCCTCCTGCCGCAGTCCCGGGGCCAGCGCCAGCAGGGTGCGTGAATAGGGGTGAAAGGGCTGCGCGCGGAAGGTCTGTATCGGGGCGATTTCCATGACACGGCCCAGATACATGATCACGACACGATCACACAGGAACATGACCGTCGGCAGGTCGTGGGAGATGAACGCCATGGCGAGGCCCAACCGTTCGCGCAGGTTGCGCAGCAGGTTGATGACCTTCGCCTGCACCGATACATCGAGTGCCGAGACAGGTTCATCCGCCACGATCACCCGTGGCCCGACCGCCATCGCCCGGGCGATGCCGATACGCTGGCGCTGTCCGCCGGAAAATTCATGCGCGAACCGCATCAGCGCATCTTCGCCCAGTCCAACGGACGCCAGCAGGTCGATCACCTTCTGCCGGCGGCTTTCGCGTGTACCGATCCCGTGGATTTCCAGCCCTTCGGCAACGATATCACGCACCCTCAGGCGCGGGTTGAGGCTTGCGGCGGGATCCTGGAAAATCATCTGCACCTGACGGCGGTACCAGTTCAGGTCCGGTCCGGACAGGGCATGGATGTCGCGTCCCTCGAAACGGACGCTCCCGGCCGTCGGCCGCTGAAGGCGGACCATGCAGCGGCCGACCGTGGTCTTGCCCGACCCGGATTCACCAAGGATGCCGACGATCTCGCCCGCATGGATATCGAATGATACTTTGTCCAATGCCTGAACATTTCCGGTGCGACGGCCCAGCAGGCTGCGGGGGGCGTGGAATTCCACGCTCAGGTCACGAGCCGACAGTAAGGGAGGCGTGCTCATGCGCCTGCCGCCACGTTCATGTCGCGCCATGCAATGCAGCGCGTGGCATGTCCGCGCGCCGCATCGACCATCTGCAGGTCGGGATGCCCGACACGACAGGCGTCGCGCGCCATGTCGCACCGCATGGCAAACGCGCATCCGGCCGGACGGTGGGCCAGATCCGGCGGATGGCCCCGGATCGTCGGCAGTTCCGGCAATGCCCCCTCCCCCAGCGCGCCAAGATGGCGCACCGGCAGGCAGTCCAGCAGTGCCCGGGCATAGGGATGGCGCGGGGCCTCCATCACATCGGCCGCGCGGCCATATTCGACCACCTGCCCGGCATACATCACCATTACCCGGTCGGCGAATGTCTCCACCAGTGACAGGTTGTGCGTGATGAACAGCACCGCCATGCCGGTATCGTCACGCAACTGTTTCAGGATATCAAGGATCTGCGCCTGTGTCGTGACATCAAGTGCTGTGGTCGGTTCATCCGCGATCAGCAGTGCGGGACGGCAGGCGATGGCAATGGCGATCATGACGCGCTGGCGCATGCCGCCCGACATCTGGTGCGGGTAACTGCCCACCCGTTTGTGCGGACTGGCGATCCCCACCGCCGCCAGCAGGTCGGCGGCGCGCGCCATGGCGGCGTGGCGGTCCGCCTGATCATGCAGGACAAGGGCCTCGGCAATCTGTTCGCCCACCGTCATGGCGGGGTTGAGCGAGGTCATGGGTTCCTGGAAGATCATCCCGATCCCGCCACCCCGGACCCTGCGCAGTTCCTTTTCCGGGGCGCGGGCAAGGTCAACGGGGTTTTGGCCCGCAGGCTGGAACAGCAGCCTGCCGCCCGTGATCTGGCCGATGCGCGGCAGAAGCCCCATCATCGACAGGCTGGTCACGCTTTTCCCCGAACCGGATTCCCCCACCAGCGCCACGATTTCGCCGGGGTGGATATCGAATGTCACGTCATCCACGGCATGGATGTCGCCACGCCGCGTATGGAAATGGATATTCAGCCCTTGGACCGAAAGGACAGGACGTGACACCGCCATGTGTCAGCGTCCCTTTCGCGCCGAAGGATAAACATGGGGCGACCATGTAAAGGACGTATCGAACGGGAATGTCGGACGTACCTTGTGCAGGCGCGCAAGGCGGGTCACGTGCTGGTCCACCGCGCCGGGGGAGAGGGCCATCAGCGCGGGATTGGCGATGGGGGCAAGTTCCGGCGACAGGTAGCCGGATTTGACCACGACAATACGCGCCTTGTGCGGGTCAAGGCCCAGCGCCGTGAAATCCGCAATGTTGTGATAGGGCCTGCGCCGGGCCGCCACGACGACAAGGATCCCGCCGACGGCGATGACCGCCTGACGTTCACGCTCCTGCGGATCGTCAAGGACGAAGCGGACTTCCCCCGTCACCTTGATCGGGGTCGTGTCCGCAATATCGAGCGCACCGCCGATCGACAAGGTGACCTGCGCGCCCACGCCCGCGGCGCAGGCCGTGCGGGTTGCCTGCGGGTCGGCAATACCGGCCACGATGACATCGCGTGCATCGCGTTCGATCAGCGCGCGCAGCACGTCGATCCGGTCCCCGACACCGCCACCTGTCGGGTTGTCACCTGAATCCGCCACGATCACGGGTGCGCTTGTGCTTTGCAGCGCCCGGTCAAGCGTTTCATTTATGCTTCCGGTCCAGCAGCCGAATTCGAATTTCGTCCGGGCGTCCCAGTACGCCGTGGCCATTTCCACCGCTGCGGCCTGCATGGCCGCGGGGTCCGTGCCCGTCATGACCGAAGCCGCCGTCGCACGGGGTTCGTCCGCCCATACATACCCCACCATGAGCGAGGCATCCCAGATCCCCTCGCGCCGATCCACTTCCGGCAGGCGGGCGTACAGGCCGCGCGCGGGTTCGTCCTCGGTGCTGGTCTTCTCACCGGGCAGCACGACGGGAACCGGCGCCCATACGACATGGGGCCGCACGCCGTCCGTCAGGCAGCGCACTAGCATCGTGACCGACCGCCGCATCGTTTCCTGAACGTCGATGTGCGGCGCGGTGCGATAGGTCGAAAACATGTCGATGGCGTCGATGATGCGCTGCGTCACGTTGCCATGCAGGTCATAGCTGACGGAAATGGGCACATCCTCGCCCACGACAGCGCGGGTGGCGCAGATCCAGTCGCCTTCGGCATCCTCCATGCCCTGCACGAACATCGCACCATGCATGGACAGGTACACACCATCAAGCGGCCCCGCCGCGCGCAGGCGCTCAAGGAACTCGTCACGCAATGCGCGGTAGGTTTCCGCCGCGACGGGACCGCCGGGAATGGCGCGGGCATGCAGGGTCGGGATGAACTGCGCCGGGTAATCGGACAGGAACGCAAAATAGGGCGCCTGCGACAGGGCATCGCCCCGCAGGACCCGGAAATCCTCCATCCGGGTCGGAACCGGATTATAAGTGCTGCATTCAATATGAATGCCGCCCACGGCAATACGCATGTCCTGTTTTCCCTTTTGTCAGAATTCGCGGAATAACGACCGGTCGGCCGCGACGCTGGCCGCGCCGAATGCCCATGAATCGGCCATGACGTCGCCGGTGATGATCTCGGGCCGGGGGGCAAGCTGCGGCAGGATGTTGCCTTCCGCCGCCTGCCGCAGCGCGCGCCCGAACAGGCCCGTCAGTTCGCCACCCTGCCGCACGACAAGCACATGCTGCGGGTCCATGATCTGCACCATCTGCGCGATCATCAGGCCCAGCGCACTGCCCGCGCGGTGCAGCAGTTCCACCGCGCCAAGGTTGCCCTGGGCCGCAAGCTGCTCAAGCTGCTCCAGGTCCCCCGGCAGCCCTGCCCGTGTTGCGAGGTGCGAAATGGCCGAAAGCGAGGCCACGGTATCAAGGCAGCCGGTTTTCCCGCACAGGCATGGCAGCCCTCCCGGTTCCGCCGTGGCGTGCGCGATCTCCCCCGCCCCGCCCCGAAACCCGCGGAACAGTTCGCCGCCGAACATGTGCCCGCACCCGATCCCCTGCCCGACGGAAACAAGGCTGAAGGACGAGGCCTCCCGCATGGGGCCGAACCTGTATTGCGCGACGGTCAGGGCATTGGCATCGTTTTCGACATAGGCCGGCAGTCCGCAGGCCTGCGTGATCAGGGGGCCAAGCGGTGCATTTTCCCATCCCGTCAGGGTGGAACGCACGCATATGCCGCCCCCTTCATCCACCAGTCCCGATACCGCAAGCCCGATGCCACGCAGGCGCTGCGCATGGATCGACCCTTCGGGCGCGACCCGGGCAATCAGGCGGCGCACATGCGGGCCGATATCCTCCACCCGGTCCGGCAGGTCGATGTCGTGGCGGTCAAGGATCGTCCCGTGCAGGTCGCCCAGCACCATGACCGGACGGTCGGCGAGCGATATCCCGACGAAAAATGCGCTGTCCGCGGCAATGCCCAGCCGGATTGACGGCCGCCCGCCCCCATGCACCGTGTCGCGGGTTTCAATCAGGCCGTGTGCAAGCAGGTCCGCCGTCACCATGGAAACGGCACCCTTGCTCAGTCCGGAAAGACGGATCAGCTCCGCCCGGCTCAGGGGACCGAACTGGTTGATCAGGCGTAGCAGTTGCACATGCGACCGGCAGGACACATGCCCCTCCATTTCGGCTAAAGATCAATTTATATCATTGATTGATCTTTCATTCGTCAAGTAAGTTTTTTATGTGATATAAGTGACAACAGATCGAAACGACATGGGTGATCGTGGCCGCCATATGACATGCCAGTACCGCCTGCCCCTGCTCCGCACCACCATCATTGCCTGCATCGGCATGCTGGCCACGACCCTGCCCCCTGCATCGGCGGCACAGGTGTCCGGGGGGCTGAGCGTCATGCAGCCAGAACCCCCGCGCAGCATGGACCCGGCGGACCAGGTGGCGACGGATACGTCCTCCATCCTGACCGCGATGTATGAAGGGCTGGTGCGTGCCGGTGCGGATGGCACCATCCATCCCCTGCTGGCGACCACATGGACCCATGACACGCAGGGCACGACATGGGATTTCGTCCTGCGCCGCAATGTCAGGTTCCATGATGGCCACCCCATGACGGCCGGGGACGTCGTGCGCAGTTTCCGTCGCCTGCTGGACCGGAACGCGCCCCTTGCGGGAAGCAGCCGTTTCATGGCCGTCGTTGATGCGGTCACGACCACGGATGATGACATGACGGTGCGTTTTCACCTGCGCCGTCCCTACCCTGATTTCCTGCTGCTGCTTTCCTTCAGCCAGGCCTTCGTCACATCGCCCTATGCCGGCGCGTCCCTGTCGCGGCATGCGGACGGGACGGGACCTTTCCGGTTTGAGGAATGGAAAAGTTCTGAATATGTCACGCAGTCACGCAACCCGGAGTACTGGGGCACACCGCCGGAGATCACCTCCGTGCGCTGGATCTGGTCGGCGGAACCTTCGGTCATGGACATGTCGCTGCATACCGGCGATAGCGATATCGTAAGCGACCTGCCCGCGCTTTATGCACAGCAGATGCAGGGCGATCCCCGCTTTGTCATCCATGATGACGCCAATGGGCCGCTGTACTGGATTGCCATCAACATGGACCGGCGCGCGGGATCCGACCTGCGCATCCGCCAGGCCCTGAATTACGCAACCGACCGGCAGGCACTCGTCCATGCCCTGCTGCGTGACAGGGGACAGCCCGCACGATCCCCGCTGCAGCCGGTTTCCCCCTATTTCGTCAGCTATGCGCCCGACCCGCAATATGATCCCCAACGCGCCCGCGCCCTCCTGTCCGAAGCGGGGCTGGGCACGGGCCTGACATTCAGCCTTGCCGTGCAGGAAATGGACGAACCCATTGCCGAGGCATTGCAGGATATGTGGAAAAAATCAGGCATCACGCTGCATATTTCGCGACTGGAGGGCGGCGTCTATGCGTCCGAGGCCTTTGCCGGTCCCGCGCAGAAGGAGGCGCTGCAACTGGATGGCGTACTGGCGTCATGGTCGTCGGGGTTCATACCGGACATGCAGTTGCGTCCCCTGTTCTACAGCGGTTCTGCCGCACCCGCGGGGGCCAACCTTGGCTTTTTCCATGACCCGGATGTCGATGCGCTGATCAACGCGGGGGCCGTGGAGACGGCCGGGGAGAACCGAAAGGCCATCTATGCAAAGGTACAGCAGATGATCATGCACGACGCGCCGGCCGTGCTGATCTATACCCGCGATACGCTGGTGGGCATGCGCTCGGATATCTCCGGACTGGTCGTGCGGCCGGACGGGGCGCTGGACATCACGCATGTGACACGCAACCGGCAGTCCCGATCATGAACGCACGTATCGTCAACAAACTGCTGATGCTGCCGGTCGTGATGCTGGTGGTGTCGTTCGCGGTCTTTGTCGCGGTCCGCCACCTGCCCGGCGATCCGGCGCGCATGCTGGCCGGCCCCGCCGCGACGCAGGATGCGGTCGATGCGGTGCATCATGGCCTTGGGCTGGACCGGCCGGTCCTGCAGCAATATGGCGGGTTCATGCGCGGTGCGCTGGAGGGGGATCTTGGCATTTCCATTGAATCGCGCCAGTCGGTGGGGCACGAGATCGCCAGTCATTTCCCCTATACATTACTGCTGGGGCTGAGTGCCTATGCCCTTGCGCTGTGTTTTGGCATCCCCGGTGGCCTTGCCGCCGCGATGTTCGAGGATGGGATATGGGACCGGATCTTCATGGGGATGACGATCGTGCTGGCGTCGGTGCCCAATTTCTGGTTCGCGCTGCTGCTGATGGAACTGTTTTCCGTGCGCCTTGGCCTGCTGCCGCTGATGGGCGCGCATTCATGGTCCAGCCTGCTGATGCCGTCGCTGACCCTTGCGCTGATGCCCATGGCGCTGATCGGGCGCATGACGCGGGCCAGCATGATCGCCGTGCTGTCGCGTGATTACATCCGCACCGCCCGCGCAAAGGGCGTGGGCCTTGTGCGCCTGTGTCTGCGCCATGCCCTGCCCAATGCCCTGCCCCCGGTCATTACGGTAATCGGCATGAACCTTGGCAGTGTCATCGGCGGGGCGGTGGTGACCGAAACGGTGTTTGGCTGGCCCGGCCTTGGCCACCTGATGATCGAGGCGGTGCGCTGGCGCGACTATCCCGTGATCGAGGGCGTGACGCTGGTTGCGGTCCTGTCGGTCATCCTGGTCAACCTTGCGGCCGACATCCTCATTTCCCGGGTTGACCCCAGGGCACGGCGTAGCTGAAGGAGATCCCGCCATGACTGCTTCCTTTCGCGTCCTGCTCACACGCCTGCCGCTTTCACTGCTGGCGGGGATGGGGCTGACCACGTTTCTGGTGCTGGGCGCGCTCCTCGCCCCGCTCATCAGTCCGGCCGACCCGCTGTCACAGGATCTGTACGCCACGTTCCAGCCGATGTCATGGCACCACCCGTTCGGCACGGATGCGTTCGGGCGCGATGTCTTCAGCCGCATCGTCTATGGCACGCGCTATTCCCTTGCCGAAGTCTGCATCAGCGTCCTCGTCTCCTGCATTGCCGGGACGCTGGCGGGCATGCTGGCCGCGCTTGTGGGGGGATATGTGGAACAGGCGGTCATGTGGGTTGTCGATATCATCTTCGCCTTTCCCGGGATCGTGCTCGCGCTGCTGATCCTCAGCCTGCTGGGACCGGGATTTCTCAACATGCTTCTGGCGATCTCGCTTTTTTCCATCCCCGTCTATGCCCGCCTGGCGCAGAACCTGACGCACAGCCTGCAACGCACGGAATATGTGGAGGCCGCCCGCACGCTGGGTGCCGGCACGTGGCGTATCCTGCATGTCCATATCATGCGCAATGCGCTGGGGCCGATCCTGGTGCAGTCCACGCTGACGGCCGGATCGGTCATCCTGACGGCGTCCAGCCTGTCGTTCCTGGGACTGGGGGTGGCCCCCGCCACACCGGAATGGGGTGCGATGATGAGTGATGGCCGCAATTACCTGGGGATCGACATCCTGCCGTCCCTGTTCCCCGGCCTTGCCATCACGATCGCCGTGCTGGGCTTCAACCTGCTGGGCGAAGGTGTGCGCAAGGTTATGGGGAAATGAGATACAGTTTCTGGTGAAGATTTTTTCAAAAGGGGCTTGGGGCCATGCCCCACGGACTCAGGTCGCAGTGGCCGTCGCCTCCCCGACCGGCGCGGGCCAGAGCGAGGATTGCAGTTCATACGTCTTCTGCAACAGTGGCACCAGCGCCGGCCGTCCCTTCAGGCGTATCCATTCGTCCAGAGCCGTACGGAAGATGGCAATGCCACCCCGCGCCATCAGGCGGGCGGCGTTGCGGCGGTTTTTGCGGTCGGAAATACGTTTCGCAAGCCCGTCGGCAAGGCAGTCCTCCCACTTGGCGTATTTCTGGAAACTGACCGTCCGCAGGGAGGGCGTCTTTTCAATCAGGAACACGAACGCATAGGTGTCTTTCCGGTTTTCCGCGATCTGGGGCACCAGCGCGGTGAAGGCATGCATCATCGCATCGGCGGGATGCATGTCGGCAGGACATGAAGCCAGCGCGTCGCTCAGGCTCTGGGTCATGCCGCGCGTCCAGGCAAGGACGATGTCCCCCTTGGTCTCGAACATGCGAAACAGCGTGCGTCGCGAAACCTTGGCGGCATCGGCGATTTCATCCACCGTCGTCTGGTCGTATCCCTGCTCGGAAAACAGGTGCATCGCCTCGGCAATCAGGGTGGCGCGGATGCGTCCCTGCTTGCGCTCACGCAGGCCGGGTTTGGGCAGGTCCTCAGTGGCGTCGGGCTTCATACACTCTCCTCATGTCCGCATTCATCATGCCGCAGGGCATCGCGAACATTCAAGGCGCAAGGAAAAACGGGGCTTACGCGGGGCCGTGACCACATCAGGATGGGTCGATCAGGGGATTTTGCGGTTTCTTGCCATGCTGCTGCCCACCTGTCGAGCCTTGGTCCCCTGTCCCGCCGCGATCTCCGGTCCCATGGCATGGCGGTCATGCCCTGTCCCGGCAGGACAGGCCCTGGTTCACGGATCCGTTACAGTCCGGAAGTTTCTTAAAAAGAATCTCATGTATTATAAGTAATAATGAAAATTTTTTAGGTATTAAAAAAATATTTTAAACATTTTCCATTCATACTTTGTAAAAAACCCTGTATCTACCACGCAGGTCATTACCCCATGAAACCATGTCAGGCATCTTCTGCCGACCCTGCCGGAGTGTACACGCATGTCACTTTCCACAGATATGGCCTGTCTGTCCTAACCTTTCGTATTCGCATGCGGTCAGGAATGACCGGGGACCAGAACCAGAAATGAACCCGGCACGATGTCCGCACGACATCCGCGCGTGCAGGGTTTGTTTCCACGCATGAAATACATATCCCATGAACGCCATCGTAGTTACCGCACTACGTCGGCCCTATACCTTCGTGGTGCTGTCGATCCTTATCGTGGTCTTTGGCATCATGTCGGTATTGCGCACGCCGACGGACGTGTTCCCGAACATCCGCATCCCCGTGGTGTCCGTTGTCTGGACCTATGGCGGGATGCTGCCGGAGGAATTCGCCGGTCGTATCATCTATAATTACGAACTGATGGTGACCTCGACCGTCGAGGGCATCGAACATATGGAAAGCAGTTCGTATTATGGCCGCGGCATCGTCAACATATACTTCCAGCCCGGAACGGACATCGGCAAGGCCGAAGCCGAAGTCACCGCCATTTCCCAGACGGTGATCAAGCAGCTTCCTGAAAACATCCCCGCCCCTATGGTCATGAGCCTCGATGCATCGTCCGTGCCCGTGCTGACGCTGCAGGTCACGTCGGACCGGCAGACGCCGTCCGACCTGTTCAAGCTGGCGATGATCCGCGTGCGTCCCCTGCTGGTGACCGTGCCGGGCGCGGTGGTGCCGCAGGCCTATGGCGGGATGGACAGCTTTGTCATGGTCGCGCTGAACCAGCAGCAGTTGCAGGCGCATCACCTGTCGGCCATGGATGTACAGAATGCCCTGCGCGGCCAGAATATCGTCCTGCCGGCGGGGGACCAGAAAATCTCCGCCACGGACTGGATGGTGCAGACCAACGCCACGCCGCGTTCGATGAAGGAACTGGGCGATATTCCCGTCAAGCGGGTGGGCAATGCCGTCATCTATGTCCATGACGTGGCCGAGGTCTATCGCGGCGGCCATCCGCAGACCAACCTCGTGCTGGTCAAGGGCAAGCAGGGCGTTGAAATCGTCGTCATGAAAAGTGGCGATGCCTCGACGCTCGATGTCGTCGCCGGGGCCAAGGCGCTGCTGCCACGGATACAGAAACTGCTGCCACCGGACGTCAAGGTCAGCATCCTTGGCGATGCCTCTGTCTTTGTTAAGGATTCCATTTTCGACGTCGTGCGTGAAATGCTGACGGCGGCGTGCCTGACGGGCATGGTCGTGCTGCTGTTCCTCGGTTCGTGGCGGCCGACCGTCATCATCGCGACTTCCATCCCGCTGGCGATCCTGTGCGCGATCATCGGCCTTCACTGGGCGGGGCAGACGATCAATGTCATGACGCTCGGCGGGCTTGCGCTCGCGGTCGGGATCCTCGTCGATGACGCCACCGTCATGATCGAGAATATCGACGCCCATCTGGAGATGGGAAAGGAACTGGAACTTGCGATCATCGACGCGGCCAACCAGATCGTCATCCCGACCTTTGTCGCCACCACCTGCATCTGCATCGTCTGGCTGCCGCTGTTCGGGCTGAGCGGGGTTGCGGGATGGCTGTTCATGCCGATGGCCGAGGCGATCATCTTTGCCATGATCGCGTCCTTCATCCTGTCGCGCACGCTGGTGCCGACCATGGCGAAATACCTGCTGGCCGGGCACAGCGTTGCGGGACATGGGGATTCACACCACTGCGAACCCCAGCATCACAAGCTGCAATACCCCCAGCGCCTGCCCGAACGTTTCCAGCAGGCGTTTGAACGCGGGTTCAATACCTTCCGCGAACGCTATGCTGGCCTGCTACGCTGGGCGATCGCGCGCAGGCGGCCGTTCGTCGGGGCCTTCCTGGGCGTCTCCGTCTGTTCGATGGCGCTGTACCTTGTCGCAGGGCGCGACTTCTTCCCCGAGACGAAGTCCGGCACGATCCAGATGCACATGCGCGCGCCCCTTGGCACCCGTATCGAAGTCGCAGGCCGCGAGGCCTCGCTGGTGGAGGATCGCATCAACCAGCTTTTCCCAGACCGCGTGGACACGATGATCGAGAATTGCGGCCTGCCCGAGGGCGCGCATAACCAGGCCTTCATCCCCACCCCCACCATCGGCACGCAGGACTGCGACATCACGATCGCCCTGAAGGACGAGGAAACGCCCGTATGGGATTACCGCGCCGTCCTGCGCCGGGACCTGTCGGCGCGCTTCCCCGGCACGGTCTTCACGTTCCAGCCTGCGGACCTTACGGCGCGGATCCTCAATTTCGGCTCCCCCGCGCCGATCGACGTGCAGATTTCCGGCCCGGACCTGCGCGACAATTACGACTATGCCCGCAAACTGGTCAATCGCCTGCGCGCGGTGCCGGGAACCGCCGACGTGGTGATCCAGCAGACCATGAAGACGCCGACCCTGTTTGTGCAGGGCAACCGCACCTTCGGCCAGGCGACCGGCATGACGGAGGCCGACCTGGCGAACAATGAACTGATGACCCTGTCGGGCAGCCAGACGGTGGACCCGCAATACTGGCTGGATCCGCAGACCGGGATCACCTTTCCGCTGAACGTCTATGTCTCGCAGGACCAGTTGACGCATTTCAGCAACCTGATGACCATTCCGGTGGACAAGGGCGATGGTGACCCGCAGGGACGGCACATGCAGTTGCTCGGTGGTATCAGCAATGTCACCGCCACTGGCACGCCGGGACAGGTGTCGCATTTCAATTCCATGCCCGAAGTCGATATCTACGTCTCGGCCGAAGGCGCGGACCTGGGGCAGGTGACAACAGGCGTGCGCCGCGTCCTGCAGCAGACGGAACGCATGGTCCCCTCCACCGCCGCCGTGACCATCCGGGGGCAGACCGAAACCATGCGCCATTCCTATGTGGAACTGGTGTTCGGGCTGGTGGTGTCGGTGCTGCTGATCTACCTGCTGATCGTGGTGAACTTCCAGTCGTGGCTTGACCCGTTCATCATCATCACCGCCCTGCCCGGCGCGCTGGCCGGCATCGCATGGGCGCTGTTCCTGACCCATACCCGCCTGTCGGTACCTGCGCTGACGGGGGCCATCATGTGCATGGGCACGGCCACCGCCAATTCCATCCTTGTCGTCTCCTTCGCACGCGAACGGATCGAGGAACATGGCAATGCCCTGCGCGCGGCGGTGGAGGCAGGGTACGGCCGCATCCGCCCGGTCCTGATGACCGCGCTGGCGATGGTGATCGGCATGGTGCCGATGGCCATGAGCAATTCGCAGAACGCGCCACTGGGCCGTGCCGTCATTGGCGGCCTGCTGGTGGCGACGGTGTCCACCTTGCTGTTCGTGCCGTGTGTTTACGCAATCCTGCATAACCGTCCGTCCCGCCACCGGGAGGAGCCGAAGTGATGTCGATCGGAAAATCGAAAAAAATGCTGCTGGTGGCCGGAAGTGTCGTCATCATGGGATGGTGCGGCTACCTTGTGGGGGAGCGCATCCACCATGCCGCCGCCCTGCGCCGTACCGCGCGTGAGGCCGCCATTCCCGACGTGATGGTGATCTCCCCCCGCCCCGAGGCACGGCATGTCAGCCTCGAACTCCCCGGTACGGTGGAGGCCTGGTACCAGGCCCCGATCTATCCGCAGGCCTCGGGCTATGTGCGCATGTGGTACAAGGATTATGGCGCACGTGTTGCTGCCGGCGACGTGCTGGCCGAAATCAATACGCCCGGCCTTGATGCGCAGTTCGCGCAGGCGCAGGCCGACCTGCAGTCGTCACAGGCGAAATACGACCTCGCCGTCGTCACGGCGCAGCGCTGGCGCCTGATGGGCCGGTCGCAGGCCGTCTCCGGCCAGTCGGTGTCCGTACAGGATGCCAACGAGAAATCGGCCGCCGCCGACCTTGAGGCCGCGCGCCATAACCTTGACCGTTACGCCGCCCTTGAGAGGTTCAAGGTCATCGTCGCCCCCTTCAGCGGCGTGG
Source organism: Gluconacetobacter entanii (assembly GCF_013155425.1). Taxonomy (NCBI): domain Bacteria; kingdom Pseudomonadati; phylum Pseudomonadota; class Alphaproteobacteria; order Acetobacterales; family Acetobacteraceae; genus Gluconacetobacter; species Gluconacetobacter entanii. Next base: position 102,805 of record NZ_JABJWD010000003.1, read on the forward strand.
TGACGGAGCGCGACATCAATGTGGGCGATTACGTGCATGAAGGCGGCGGCAACCTCAACGCCAATGGCGGGGCCAGCGAACTGTTCAGCGTGGCGGACACGCACCAGATGCGACTTTTCGTCTCCATCCCTGAAAACATGTCCTACATCCTCCAGCCCGGCCTGCAGGCCAGCGTGCGCGTGCCGCAGTTCCCCGATCGCGTGTTCGAGGGGAAATTCCTGACGGTTTCCGGCGGGTATGACCCTGATACACGGACCAGCGTCAGCGAATTCGTGATCGATAACAAGGACAATGCCCTGTGGCCGGGCACCTTTGCCGCCGTGACGCTGAGCGCGCCGGAACAGTCAGGCCACCTCAGCATCCCCACGGGGGCGCTGGTGTTTCAGGAACACGGCATGCAGGTCGCGGTCGTGGACAGCCACGACACCGCGCATTTCCGCGACATCACGGTGGGGCGCATGGGGGACGGGGCCACGCAGGTACTCTCCGGCGTCTCGACAGGCGACCGGATCATCGACAATCCCCCCGCCGATCTGCTGGAGGGGGAAAAGGTCCATGTCGTCCCGCCTGCCGCCGGATACAGCAACGACGTCTCTGAAAAGGACGATGAATGATGAAGCGCGCCATTCGTCCTGCCCCGACACTGCGCGGGGCCTGTGTGGCCTCCATGCTGCTGCTGGCGGGATGCGACCTTGCCCCCGCCTATCACACGCCACATTACGTCATCCCGACGACATGGCAGGGGCAGGCCCCCTTCGCGCCCGCGCATCCGATGGATGACAGCGTCCGCGCGGACTGGTGGAAGGGGTTTGCCGATCCCCGCCTTGATGCGCTGGAGGCCGAGGCCACGGCGCATAACGGGGACCTGCAGGCGGCGTCCGAACGCTTCATGCAGGCCCGCGCCGTCGTCAGCGAGGCCCGGTCCGACCTGCTGCCCCATTTCGGGATTGCCTTTGGCGGCAGCAACAACAAGAGTTCGGCCGAACGGCTGTTCCGCTACAAGGGGCCGATCACGGATTCCGATGAATTCTATGGCGGCATGGCCTCGTGGGAGCCGGATTTCTGGTCCTCCATCCGCAACCGCGTCCGCCTGCAGAAGGATTACGCGCAGGAACAGGCCGCCGAATACGCCTCCGCCCGGCTGAGCCTGCAGGCGGAACTGGCCAGCGATTACTTCACCCTGCGCGGGCTTGATGCGCAGGCCGATATCTATACCCAGTCGATCCGGTACTACGAGGACTCCCTGCGCGTGACGCGTACGCGCCTGCAGGACCAGGCGGCCTCGCGCCTCGACGTGGCGCGCGCGGAAAACCAGCTTTACACCACACAGGCGCATCTGCTCGACATCCAGGCGCAGCGTGAGGTGATGGAGCATGCCATTGCCGTACTGGTCAATGTCGCGCCGTCTTCCTTTCACCTTGCCGCCGACAGCCACCTGAACGCAAACCGGCTTGCCGTCTCGCCCGGGCTGCCGTCCGAACTGCTTGAACGCCGTCCCGACGTCGCCATGGCCGAACGCCAGATGGCGCAGGCCAACCGGGCCATCGGCATCGCGCGCGCGGCGTTCTATCCCCATGTCTCCTTCCGGATGGATGGGGGTTTTGGTGATAACGGCTTCAACCTCGCCAATCTCGCCAACAGCATGTGGACCTATGGCGCCACGGCCACGCTTCCGGTGTTTGAAGGTGGGCTGCGGCGTGCGCAGTTGCAGCAAAGCTGGTCGGCCTATCGCGAGACACGCGATCATTACCGCATGACGGTGCTGACGGCCTTCCGCGATGTGGAGGACGGGCTGTCACGCACGAAGCGGCTGGATGGTGAAAACGCCCGCCTGCGGGCCGCCGTGGGCGCGGCAAGCCAGACGCAGGACATCACGATGAACCTGTACAAGGGGGGCCTTGCCGCCTATCTCGATGTCCTGATCGCACAGGTCAGCACGCTGGAGGCACGCATACAGCAGGTCGAGGTGCAGACGCGCTACCTTCAGGCGCAGGTCGGGCTGATCCGGGCCTGTGGCGGGGGATGGGATGCCTCCCTGCTGCCAGCGCCGAACCGGCTGCCGTCCGTGGGGCCATTGCAGTATTCCGGCCTGCATCAGGCCCGCGCGGTCGGCGATGTCCCCGCGCCCCGCACCCGTGGCGAGGATCCCGAAGACAACCTGACCGGGCCGAACCTGTCCGCCCTGTCGGTCAGGTAGCGTTCCATGCGGGCCGCATCTGGCCCGCATGAAAAATTATGTCCGTTATTATTTATAAAAAACATACTTACATGGCGTATGTATGTTTTTTAAAATATATCCATGCCTTGTCGGTTTCGTGCTACTTTGAGGGCGTTGTCTCTTAACAGGTGCCCTTGTGATTCTGTTTCTATCCGGCCTGATTTCTCTTGTTCTTCTGGTCGCACTCAATATTTTTATTTCACTTTCGGAAATATCGTTCGCGGCCGCGCGTGATGTCCGGCTTCGCTCACGCGCGGATGCGGGCGATGAACGCGCCACCGCCTTCCTGCGCCTGCGCCGCAATAGCGGGCAGGTCATGACGGTCCTGCAGATATGCCTCAACGGTGTGGGGGTACTGGGCGGGATCATCAGTTCGGAAATGCTCGCCCCGTCCCTGACGCAGGGGTTCATGGCATGGCACCTGGGCGAAGCCACGGCCCAGACCCTGGCCGCAACGGTGGGCTTCTTCCTCGTGACCGGCATGTTCGTGCTGTTTGCCGACCTGATCCCCAAGCGCGTCGCGATGAACGCCCCGGACAAGGTCGCCCTTGCGGTCGGGTGGTTCCCGGCCATGGCGCTGAAACTGCTCTATCCCCTTGTCTGGGTGTTTTCCAAGATGTCGGATGCGATCCTGCGGGCGATGAAAATCCCCGCCGCATCTGCGGTCGAGCCCGTCACCCCGGAGGACCTGCGCGCGATCCTTGCCGCAGGCACCGCATCGGGCGTCCTGCTGGAGCAGGAACACCAGATGATCCAGAACGTGCTGGGACTGCAGGACCGTTCCATCACATCGGCCATGACGCCGCGTGACGAGATCGTGTTCCTCGACCTGCAGGAAAGCCTGGAGGAGCAGAAGGCCAAGGTCCGCGCCAAGCCCTATTCCCGCTACCCCCTGTGCAATGGCGGCCTCGACAACGTGGTGGGGTCCATCCGGGCGGAAGACGTGCTGGCCGCCGTGGTGGACCGTGTCCCGGCCCCCGGCGTGGCCTCTCCTGACGACAGGGTGGATTTCGGGGTGCGGCGCGATGTCCTGTCAGTGCCAGAGACGATCAACCTGTGGGACACCCTGGCGCAGTTCGACACACATGGGGTCGGCTTTGCCCTTGTCGTGAACGAATACGGGCTTGTGGTGGGCCTGATCACGTTCAAGGACATCATGGGCGCCCTGATGGGAGGGGTCGCAAACCCGTTCGAGGAGCAGTTGATCGTCCGGCGTGATGCCAATTCATGGCTGATCGACGGTGCGGCCTCGATCGAGGATGTGCGCCGTGAACTCGACGCCACGGACCTTGACGAAGCCGGTCCCTTTGACACCATCGGCGGCTTTGTCATGCACCGCCTGCGCCGCATGGCGCGCAAGGCCGACCGGGTGGACACGGCGCGCTTCCGCTTCGAAGTGGTCGATGTCGAAGGATTCCGCATCAACCAGTTGCTTGTGACCCGGCTTCAGGGCTGAATGCATAAACGCCGCCTTCGTGAAAGAAGGCGGCGTCTGGTGAAGATTTTTGATTACTTTGCCGCGGTTTCCAGGGCAGCGACATGCTTTTCCCCGGCGGCAGGGACGCGGATCAGGTAATCAAAGGCCGAAAGCGCGGCCTTTGCACCATCACCGATGGCGATGACGATCTGCTTGTACGGCGTTGTCGTGGCATCCCCGGCCGCAAAGATGCCCGGAATGGACGTCGCGCCATGGTCATTGACGACGATCTCGCCAAAATCGCTCAGCTTTACGGTGCCTTTCAGCCATCCGGTATTGGGCAGCAGGCCGATCTGCACGAACACCCCTTCCAGATCCAGATGGTGATCCGCGCCATCCCCCCCGCGATAGGTCAGGCCGGTGACATTTTTCCCGTTGCCTTCGATCCGGGTGGTCAGCGCCTCTGTCAGGACCGTGACGTTGGGCATGCTGTACAGCTTGTCCTGCAGTACCTTGTCGGCCTTCAGGTGCGATCCGCGCTGCAGCAGCGTGACATGCGCGACAATCCCGGCAAGGTCGATCGCGGCTTCGACGCCACTATTGCCCCCGCCCGCCACCGCAACGCGCTTGCCCTTGTAGAACGGACCATCGCAATGCGGGCAGTAGGCCACGCCCCTGTTGCGATATTCCTCCTCCCCCGGCACGCCGAGGTGACGCCAGTGCGCGCCCGTGGCGATGATGACCGTGCGGGCATGCAGGATCGCCCCGCTTTCCAGCGCCACGCCATGCAGGCCGCCCGGTTGTGCCGCGGGGAACAGTTCCTGCGCACGCTGCGAGGAGATCACATCGACATCATACTGCCGGACATGGGCCTCGAGCGCTGCGGACAGTTTCGGGCCGTCGGTTTCCTTGACCGAGATGAAATTCTCGATCCCGTCCGTATCCATCACCTGCCCGCCAAAGCGTTCCACCACGATGCCGGTGCGCACGCCCTTGCGCGCGGCATAGACGGCGGCAGAAGCCCCCGCCGGACCGCCGCCAATGATGAGTACGTCAAAGGGCGCGACATTTTTCAGCGTCTCCGCCATGCGCCGGGGCGCGTCCGCATCCAGCTTCGCAAGGATCTGCTCCACATCCGCGCGCCCGGTCTCGAACGGCTCGCCATTGAGGTAGACCTGCGGCACGGACATGATGTTGCGCGCCGCCACCTCGTCCTGGAACAGTGCGCCGTCAATGGTGGTGTTGTGGATGTTGGGATTAAGCACGCTCATGGCATTGAGCGCCTGCACCACGTCGGGGCAGTTCTGGCATGACAGCGAGACGTAGGTCTCGAACGCGTATTTTCCCGGCAGGGCGCGGATCTGCGCGATCACGTCATCCGAAAATTTCGGCGCATGTCCACCAACCTGCAGCAACGCCAGCACGAAGGACGTGAATTCATGGCCCATCGGGATGGCCGCAAAGGTCACGCCCGCCATGCCTTGCCCGGTGGCATCGGCCCGACGGATGACGAAGGAGGGACGGCGTGTGGCCACGCCCTGCTCCGACACCTGCACCTTGTCGGAAAGGGCGGCGACCTCGTGCAGCAGTTCATGCATCTCACGCGATGGGGCGCTGTCATCGAGCGAGGCCTCCAGCACGACCGGATGGACCAGGGTCGCCAGATACCCCTTGAGTTGCGCCTTGATGGTGTCCTGCAACATGGGAAAGAACTCCGCTTTTTCCGAAAAGGTGGGTACGGTGGCCCGACCCGCAAAGGGGCCGGACCACGGACCTGCGATCAGATCTTGCCGACGAGATCCAGCGACGGGGTCAGGGTCGCGCTGCCTTCCTTCCACTTCGCGGGGCACACTTCGCCCGGGTGGGAGGCGACATACTGCGCGGCCTCGATCTTGCCGAGGAGTTCGCTCGCGCTGCGGCCGACGCCGCCTGCCGTGATTTCGATATACTGGATCCTGCCTTCCGGATCGATCAGGAAGGTGCCACGCTCGGCAAGGCCGGCGTCCTCGATCAGCACATCGAAATTGCGTGCGAGATGCCCGGTCGGGTCACCGATCATCACGTACTTGATCTTGCTGATGGCCGGCGAGGTGTCATGCCATGCCTTGTGCGTGAAATGCTTGTCGGTCGAGACCGAGTAGATTTCCACACCAAGCTTCTGGAACGCGGCATAGTTGTCGGCCAGGTCCTCAAGTTCCGTCGGGCAGACGAACGTGAAGTCGGCCGGATAGAAGAAGAAAACGGACCATTTGCCCTTAACATCGGCATCGGTCACCGTGATGAACTTGCCATTGTGGAAGGCGTCGGCCTTGAAAGGCTTCAGGGGCGAATTGATGCGTGCCATGTGAAATGCTCCTCGCTTTCGCTTGTCAGTTGATGACAGGTCATGTTGTCCCACGAACACGGATGACGCGGAAACTGTTTGTTCTGATAGCTCTGATAGGCAGAACCTTTCAATCCCTCCTCAGGAATCCGTTATACCTATACACATGAGCTATATTCCCCTTTCCGGCCTGTCGCTGCGGGACATTGAATATGTTGTCGCGGTGGACGACCTGCGCAACTTCTCCCGTGCGGCGGAACGCTGTGGCGTCAGCCAGGGTGGCCTGTCGGAGCAGGTGCGCAAGCTTGAAACCCTGCTTGGCGTGGTCCTGTTCGAACGCACCCGCCGCCATGTCGCCCCCACCCCGCAGGGCGCGCGCCTGATCGCGCTGGGGCGCGAGGTGATTGCCGCCGCCCGCGCCATGATCGAGGCCGCGCGCGTGCAGGCAGGCCCGCTCGAAGGCATGCTGCGCATTGGTGTCATCGCCACGCTGGGCCCCTATTACGTGCCAAGCCTGCTGCCGCTGCTGCGCCATGCCTATCCGCAACTCAGGCTGCAACTAACCGACAGCCAGACACTTCCCATGCTGCGGATGCTGCGTCATGACGAACTTGACCTTGTCTTCGCCGCCCTGCCGGTCAGTCATGAAGCCCTCCATTACGCACCAATTTTTGAAGAGCCTTTTGTCGCCGCCTTTCCCGCCAGCCACCCGCTTGCGCACCGCCAGACGCTTGCGATGGGCGACCTTGACGGGCCGGACCTGCTGCTGCTTGAAGAAGGACATTGCCTGCGCGATCAGGCGCTGGCCCTGTGCGGCATGCCTGCGCATCACGACCGACAGCGCCTTGCCACCAGTCTGGAAATGCTGTGGCACATGATCGGCGCGGGCGAAGGATATTCGCTGATTCCCCGCCTTGCCCTGCATCATCGCGGGGAGTGGGAGGACCTGATCACCACCACGCCCCTTGCGGATGCGCAACGCACCATCGGCCTTGTCTGGCGCGCATCAGACCCGAGGGAGGACGCATTCCGCGCATTCGCCCGTTTCCTGCGCGAAAACACGCCCGATGGCTGTCGTCCGGTGGCGGATTACCCCACAATCACCGATGCGCGGGAATAATGCCTTCCCCTTCCCTCACCCCCTGCCCCGGACGGTCATGCGGCCCGTCCTTTCTGTCACGTTCATGGAAAACCGGTCTTGCCTGATAAGTCTGCCTCCCGAACGCATCGGTCCGATGCAGGTCCATCATGGCGCACATGGCTGTCGCGGCGTTTCGGGGTGTACGGCCACCTTCCGCGCATGTTCCGGCAGTTGTGGCAATGCAGCCCTGCCCTGACACTGGCCAGCATGGGACTGCGCCTGATACAGGCGATCCAGCCACCGCTCGCACTTTATGTCGCGAAACTGATTGTCGATGGGGTCATACATCTCGGCGGACATGCACGGGACCGTGCGGGGGCGGATCATCTGGAACTCTGGCTGGCGGTGGAATTCGGGCTGATCATCCTGTCGGACCTGACATCGCGTGCGGTGGCCCTTGTCGATGGCCTGCTGAACGAACGCTATATCAACGCCGTCAGTATTGCGCTGATGGAACATGCGGCGACGCTGGACCTTGCGCAGTTTGAATCCAGCGAACTGCAGGACCTGCTGGAACGTGCCCGCCGGCAGGCATCGGGGCGCAACAACCTGCTGGTGCAACTGTTCAATATCGGCCAGACGGCGCTGACGGCCATCACGCTGGTCATCGGCGTTGTCGCCTTTGCCCCGTGGATGGTCCTGATCCTGATTGTCGGCCTGCTGCCCGCTGCCGCCGGGGAGGCCCGCTTCAATGCCGAGGCCTATCGCCTGATGCGGGCGAAAACCGCGGAACGGCGGGAAATGGAATATCTGCGCAGCATCGGGGCCAGTGCGGAACATGCCAAGGAAATCAAGCTGTTCGGGCTGGGCGGTTTCCTCGTGGGGCGTTTCCGCGCGGCGGCGGCCACCGTCCTTGAACAGAACCGCAGGCTTGCCGTGCGCCGTTTTGGGTGGAGCAGCCTGTTCGCCGCCATCGGGTCCGTGACCTATTACGGTGTCTATGTCGTGATCGTGCATGACACGGTGCGCGGGCAGTTCTCGGTCGGGGACCTCACGTTCCTATCGGGATCGTTCCTGCGGCTGCATGGCCTGCTGTCCAGTCTGCTGCTCGGCATTACGCAGACAGCGGGACAGGCGCAGTATCTTGATGATTTCTTCGCCTTTCTCGACCTGCGCCCGGTCATCATGTCCCCGGTTGCGACACGCCCGTTTCCATCGCCGATCCGCCATGAAATCCGCTTTCGCGATGTCGGGTTCCGGTATCCGGGCACGGACCGCTGGGCGCTGCGGCATCTGGACCTGCGCATCGCGGCGGGGGAAACTGTGGCGCTGGTGGGGGAAAATGGCGCGGGCAAGACGACCATCGTCAAGCTGCTGACGCGCCTGTACGATCCCGATGAGGGAGAGATCACGGTCGATGGCGTGTCGTTGCGCGACATGGACCTTGATGACCTGCGTGCCCATATCGGGGTCATTTTTCAGGATTTTGTCCGCTACAGCCTGACGGCGGCGGAAAACATCGCCGTCGGGCGTATCGGGGCACTGTCGGATTCCGCGCGGATCACGGCCGCCGCGCGCGAAGGACTGGCCGATGGGGTGGTTGAAAAACTGCCGCTGGGATACGACCAGCCCCTTGGCAAGCGGGTGGCGAAAGGACGCGACCTGTCCGGTGGGGAGTGGCAGAAGATCGCCATTTCACGCGCCTATATGCGCGATGCCGACCTGCTGATCCTTGATGAACCGACATCCGCGCTTGATGCGCGGGCGGAGGCCGATGTCTTTGAACGCATGCGCGCCCTGCGCCATGGCAAGGCCGCGCTGGTGATTTCCCACCGTTTTTCGACCGTGCGGACTGCGGACCGCATCGTGGTGCTGGAACATGGGCAGGTGCTGGAATCCGGCACGCATGACGAACTGCTGGCCCATGGCGGACGCTATGCCGAACTGTTTGCACTGCAGGCGGCGGGGTATCAGTAGGCGCGAAAACTTTACAATGACGCCGGCGATGATACGGGCCTCATTCCGTGCAGGCGATGAAGAACGTCATCGTCAGGACCGACAGGACCGCGCTGAGGAACAGGGTCGATGCGGCCTCACGCTCATCAACCCTGAAGCGGACGGCCAGGATCACCATCACGGTGCCAACCGGAATGGACAGCGCGAGCACCGCCGCACGGATCGTCTCGTGTGACATGCCGATCAGCACCATGATCCCCCACGAGACCGCAGGCACGAGGATGTTGCGCGCGGCCACCGTCATGACGACGGGCAATGTGATGGATACACGCTGTGCAAACAGCACGATCCCCGACGCAAACAGCGCCACACCCGCCGCCGCATTGCCAAGCAGGCCGAGCGAGTCCAGCAGCGTCCCGGGAAGATGCATATCCATCACCACCAGCATCGTCGCCGCGATCGGCGCCCAGACGATCGGTTCCTCCAGCGAGGAGATGATCTGCCTGCGGATCCCCGGCGGGGCCGCGATCCCCGCACTTGCATTCTTTGCCAGCAGCATGAAACAGAGCGGTGTCTGCACCAGCACCATGGCAAACACCGCGGCCGAAATGGCGACGGTGGCGCTGCTATGCCCGATCAGTGGCGGCAGCATGGCCGAACCGATGAAGGGGACGGACGGCGCGCCAATCGCCAGTCCCTGCAGCGTCGCACCCGACGCATCACGCCGGAACACATGCCGCGACATCAGATAGGCCACGACAAAACTGCCGCACATCAGCAGGAAGACACAGGCCGCAAGGGGCACCTGCTGCGCCAGGATTGCGCGTGGCGTCCTGGTGATGCCCACGAACAGGTTCAGCGGGAACGCATACAGCATGACCATCCGGTTGAGGGTGGAGACCTGCTCCCCATCGAAATCCTTATGCCAGCCTGCCCGGTAACCAAGGGAAAACACCAAGATGAGTGGCAGCATCGCGGCAAGTATGTTTGAAAGCATGCAGTCGTAAGTCCCGTGATATACAAGGCAGGGCCGCAGGTGTCCTGACGTCCCCGTAACGTTTTACAGTACGGGCGTGATTATGGAACAGGGATGGGGCCACCGCACCGTCATCGCGGGTCAGAGGGCGCTGACACTGCGCCACAGGTCGATCTTTCCGTCCCGGGCGTACTGGTCGATCCGGTTCAGTTCATCCGTGGTGAAATGCAGGTTCTTCAGCGCATCAAGCGAATTGTCCAGTTGCGCCACGGTACGCGCGCCGATCAGCGCGGATGTCACCCGCGGGTCACGCAGCACCCACGCAATGGCCATCTGCGCCAGACTCTGTCCCCGTTGCGCCGCAAGGTCATTGAGCGCCCGTACATGGGCAAGGTTTTCCTCCCCCAGCATCCCGGGACTGAAGGAGGTGCCTTTTGTCGCGCGGGACTGATCGGGAACGCCGTGGAGGTATTTGTCCGTCAGCAGCCCCTGCGCCAGCGGCGAAAAGGCGATGCATCCCACGCCAAGTTCCGCCAGCGTGTCGAGCAGCGAGACCTCCACCCACCGGTTCAGCAGGGAATATGATGGCTGGTGGATCAGCAGCGGCACGCCTTGCGCCTTCAGGATTGCCGCAGCCTCACGCGTGCGTTCCGGGCCGTAGGAGGAAATGCCGACATACAGCGCCTTGCCCTGACGCACCATCTGCACCAGCGCGCCCATTGTCTCCTCAAGCGGGGTATCGGGCGACGGACGGTGGGAATAGAAGATATCGACGTAATCAAGGCCCATGCGACGCAGGCTCTGATCCAGCGAGGCCAACAGGTATTTGCGCGATCCCCCCACCCCGTAAGGGCCGGGCCACATGTCCCATCCCGCCTTGGAGGAGATGACCATCTCGTCACGATGGGCGGCGAAATCCTTTTTCAGGATCTCGCCGAAATTTTCTTCGGCGGAGCCATAGGGCGGGCCGTAATTGTTCGCCAGATCGAAATGCGTGACCCCACGGTCGAATGCCCGGCGGATGACCGCACGGCCCGTTTCGAACACATCGACCCCACCGAAATTCTGCCATAACCCTAGGGAGATCGGCGGCAGATCAAGCCCGGAACGGCCGCAACGCCGGAAACCGGCCTGTTCATAACGGTGTGTGTCAGGAACCCATGTCATATTTTCTGCCCCCGTGGTCAATTATTCGTAGTCCATTACCGGACGGTCCACGATATACGCCAGTGACCGGGACGGCAAAGGGAGGACGATCGCATCTACTCCCATTCCCCCCCCAGAAACAGGGGGCAATCCTGCGCGCCGGTACCGATCCCGCTGGTTCCGGCGGTAATCTCGCTCCAGATCGCGCCTTCGCGCAGTTCCAGCCTGAGACATGCGTCATCAGTATTACGGACCAGAATGATGGCGTCCCGATCGGTCCGTAGGATCATCAGGCCCACCCCTCGCACAAGGCCGAACAGGCGGCGCATTTCAGGTATGTCGGTTTTCAGAAGATTTGTGAAACAGACAGCAACATGTCGGAATTCCGCCCCGGACAGGACATCGGTCCTCTATCCCTGCGGCGGGTCCATATTGTGGGACGAGGCACAGTGCTGTCAGGATTTGGCGACCTTGCTCGTGCTCGACATTCGCAGCAACTGCTTCGGGACGATGGGGCCCCTGCGCCTTTCACAGGCCATGCGGATCTTGGTTCATGGCCTGTACATCAGGTCATGCGCGATGCATGGGTATAAAAGCGTGATTTTCCTGTACAGGTCCATTTGCTCATGGAATATCCCGCCTTCCATTATAGGCATGGAGGCACTTGTCTCATATTTTCCATCAATCCTGTATCAACTTGCCGAGATACGGGTGTCATTGCCTGCTGGCGCGACGTGGCTGCCGGATTGCACCATGGATGGAAATAAATGTCACAGGATATGGAAAAGACGAACCATGCCCACGCCATTACGGGAATGACGGATGCCAGCGCAGGACCCTTCATTTACCATAGATAGACGAATTTGACGTAATAGGCATTGCTTTCGGGAACATTGCGCCCGTCCACGGAATGGGAGTAGCGGGTGGTAAAGGATAGGTGCTGCGAAATATTGAACATCACCCCGGCGCCAAGCGTGATTTCACGGCTGTTGGAATCATCCAGATACTGTCGTGCGGTATTGTCATACGTTCCCTTGACGTTCTGCCAGTCAAGGGCAAGGAACGGCTCGAACAGATGCGTCGCCTTCCAACTGAAACGCAGGTTGGTGTAGAATACGACACCGGGGTTATAGCTATGCTGTCCCTTCTGGTGTTTTGCCGCCCCGGCGACCGTTCCGGCATCCCCGTCGAAGCTGAAATGTTTCCATTCATAATCGAAGATGAAGCTGGAAATGTTTGACCAGTAATTGGGCGATGTCGCATCGCGCGTGCCCACTGCGGTCTGCATGAAGGTCTGGATGCCGAAAGTACTGTGCCTGTTGGGCTTGAACCATGCGGCAGGACCGACAATCGTGGGGCCAAGCCCGCCGTAATTGGTGCCATTCGCCAGGCTGTAGCTTTCCGTCTGGATCAGTTCGAATGCGAACCCTACATGCGGGATGGCGGCGAAACTGCGGAAATGCACGTATTTCGTCATGCCCGCCCATGTATGGCTGCCGCCATTGGCATGCCGTTGTCCGTCGCTGTTATAGGAACTGCCGGCCGCATTCCCGTCGCCATATTGCACGAGCACATTGAATGGCTTGAAATCAACCGGAAGGTCATATTCATGCGGACCGATGATCCCGAGGGTAACGTCGGCGGCCCTTGCGGAGCGCGCGCCGAAGATAACGACGGACATCAGTGCGTAACGGAGCATGGCACGGGGCCATGCCGACCTTTCTGTATGATGCATGGGGACGTTTCCATGATGCAGCACGGTCGCGGGAATGATGCCCGGCACCCGAGCAGGTTATTGTTGTTTATTTATTTTTATCCTGCACACCGTCGAGTGTATAGGCGATGATGTAATCACCACTTCGCGCGCTCAGTTCACCATGACCGCTTGTGGCAATCACGACATATTGCTTTCCATTTATTTCATACGACATCGGCGTTGCCTGACCGGCCGCCTGCGGGCAGGTGCTCTCCCGTCACGATGTCCAGCGCGATGGTCGCGGACGACGCGTGCCGCCCCAGTAGTGGGGACATAGACCAGCCCGAGGTTGAGGTCCGCCGTATAGACGTGGCCAGACAGAACTTTCCCTCTACCACAAGCGAGCGCATCACTCTTCAGCATGAAAATCTGAAGAAACGCCGCGCGATATCATGATTTATTCACAGAGTTTTGTGGTTGGAAAACCAGACTGTCTTATTCCTGAGACAATCCGGCAGCAACTTTCGGCATGACCGGGGAAGCATCATCCCGACGCTGCTGCCTCACCACGCTTTGCACCGCCCATGCGGGACGGTGTGGGCATACCTGCGGATACCGGTCGTTTTGCGGCAGGACGTGGACAGTTCCTATCGGAACCTGTCGGCCTCTTTGACGCTGCGGTCATAAAGGACAGCATCCTGCCGGTATAGCGCATGGATGCGTGCCGTCTGGCGTGCTGTCAGGGCAACGTCCTGACTGGTGCTTTCATTCAGATGCCGGATGGGCACGTCGCGGAATGCCGGCAGGATCCTGTGCAGGTTCGTGACAGCCTGCATGGGAACCAGATGATCCACCAGAAGACGATCCGAGCGGTCATTTACATACCAGGACTGCGGACGGAAAATATGGTCCATGTCATAGACCGAACGGGCATTTTCGACATGATCGAGCGCATCGTCCACCGAACGGAAATTCATGTAGCGTTCGCGAAAGGTGTCAACGACCTGCCGGTGCCGTCCTCCGCCCGCCCGGGCGTAACAGTAGGAAGACACGAAACGCGCGACAGGATCGCGCATGATGGCGACACTGGGCAGCCTGCGAAGGGCCGCCGGTGCGGTCGTGGCAAAGAAATGCATTGTTTCATGCAGCATGGGACGACCATAAAGCGCCGTCGCAATCGAGGTCCCCGCATTTTTGGGCACATGGATGAACAGCACGCCACGCTGCGCGATCAGTTGCATCCGTGCCCGACGCTTGCGCCCATGGGGAATATAGAGCCCATGATCCGCCGCCCATTCATGAAAGTCCGAAGGAAGCTGAAAGCCCATCCTGCGCGTCAGGGAATGAAACAGGGTCTGGGGCAATGCGGACTGAGAAACCCTGTGTCGTGGATTTACCGAACATTCCGACGTGGGGCTGTCAGTACTCATGTGATATGGCGATCTCTTGCTGGAATGAAATCCGGAAAGAAATGTTCCGGAGACAGAAAAAACCTATCACACGTCCGGATAAAATCGAGCCCCAGGCAACGCCCTGTTACTTTATTTTGCACAAAAATTACATGACAGAACCAATCTGGTACGCTTGACCACCATGGATTCTGACATAATTTGAAATCTATATTTTGAAATATTATCCCTGCCCCAAGATTATGGTCAGGGAAGCCGTTTTTCATTATCCTGTAATGTCAACTGCATTTTGCAGCGCTTTTCCCCATGGCAGGAAATGGCCGGGGCCTGCGTCCGTCCATCAAGTTCAGGACCGACAGGGCCATGTCGTGCAATCTCCCGGCGTCCCCTTGCGTCATGGACGTTGGATCAGGGACGGGCGCCCGATCATATCGGCTTTCGCGGAAACGGCCTGATTTTCCGGGATGTCCATGGCGGGGACACCCGTGTATTCATACGAAGCGGCAGGCGACATATCCGGCAATGTAAAGACATGCAATGACTGTCTTGCCTGCCGCTGTACTGTCGCATCCGACCTGTATGCACCATGACCGCCTGCATGGAAAAACGGTCATGTGCGATAATATCAAAGCCCGATTATGGATGCTGCGGAGATGACGGTGCCGTACCCGCCATCACCGCAACGCACATTCCGCCAGGCCTTCCCTTCCCTACGCCGCTTCCAGAAACTGCTGCATCAGGTGCAGGAATTCCGCTGGGGCCTGCGCATGCACCCAGTGACCGGCGTTGGGTATGATCTCTAGTTGGTAATGGGGAAAGAGTTTTCGCATCATGGGATAGCTGGCCGGCTGGATATATCGTGACTGCCCGCCGGCGATAAACAGCGTCGGGCCATCATAATGTATGCCTGCCGCCAGTGTCGGCCATCCGACGATCGCGGGCATGGACCGGGCGATTTCGTGAATGCCGATATTCCAGTGCGGATGTCCCCCCAGATCAAGGTTCATCATCATCAGGTCACGCACCGGCTTTTCCGCGATATCATGGGCCAGCAGCGCATCCGCCCCGGCCCGGTCCAGAAAATCAGGCAGCGGCAGGTCGGCCATCTTCGCAGCCAGGTGCTGCGACTGTGCCAGCCCACCCTGCGCCGGGGCGATATCGGCAACCAGCAGGGAATGTACGTCCGCGGGGAACGACAGGGCCAGCATCATCGCCGTCTTCCCCCCCATCGAATGGCCCACAATCGTGGCAGGCAGCGCATCGTGGGCCGACAGTGTCTCATGCACATCGGCGGCAAGCGTGGGATAGTCCATCATCCCATGGGGGCTTTGCCCATGGTTGCGCAGGTCAAGCGCCAGCGTCCGCCGCGTGGCCGCGATACGTCGCTGGAAAAACCCGAAATTGCGCCCACGCCCGAACAGGCCATGCAGGAAAACGACAGGAGGCCGTGAAAGGTCACCATTTTCCGGACCCAGTTCAATCGTATTGAGCAACATGGACAAGCAAACTCCGTTTTTCCATCTGGCCTGACTGCCTATCCTAGGGTAATCGGCCCCATGCCGCCTGTCATAACTTTGTGGGGATGCGCCGGGCCCGGAATTGACCGCGAAATCCGGGTATGTTCCGCTGTGCCACACGTCTCGATCTGCGCCGGATGGCGGGGAATACACCGTGGAAAACACGCCGAAACTGATCCAGTCCATCGAACGCTCCGCCGCCATCCTGGAAATTATCGCCCAGGAAGGCGGCGCGGCAAGGCTCCAGCGGATCGCAAGCATTGCCGGGATCGGCAAGACCACGGTACACAATATCCTCCAGACACTGGACCAGCTTGGCTATGTGCAGCGCCGGGCGGGCGACGTGCGCTACCATCTTGGGGGACGCATCCTGAATCTTGCGCGCATTGCGGGCGACGACAATACGCTGCGCGCGCGCCTGCGGCCAATGCTCGACGCCATTGCCCGTGAAAGTGGCGCGACCGCATGGCTTGCGGTGCCCAGCGGGGACGAGGCCACCTACCTTGACATCGTGGACGTTGCGAACCCGGCGATGGTCACATCGGGGATCCGCCGCCGCGAACGGCTCGAGGGATCGGCCGTGGGACTGGTGTTCCTTGCCTTTGTCCCGGGACTGGGCAAGCGCGTGCTGGCCACCCGCGCCAACGCACTGGACGAGGATATCCGCACCCAGATCGAGGCCGTCAGGACGCGGGGCTATGCGCTGGACCTCGAGGCCTACCAGTCCGGCCTGAACGGTGTCGCCATCCCGTGGCGCGAAAATGGCGAGGTACGGGCCAGCATCTGCCTGACGGGGTCCGCGGCACAGTTTCCCCGTCCCAGGCTGACGCGCATGGCCTGGATGATGATGCGGCACGCCGAATGTATCGCCGTTCAACAATGCTGAATAAACGGATTTTATGGTATCCGGCAGGTTCCCACGTCGAAGGGGGCGGCTATTGTGCATTTTTTATTCACAACAGCGGTCATGGGCATGATGAAACTGTCTTCTGCTAAACTGATACTGGATACCGCACTGGCCGAGGCGCAGAAGCGTGGCGTCAGCGTCTGCATTTCCATCGTCGATGCGGCCGCATGGCCCGTGGCCTTCGTACGCATGGACGGCGCGCCGCTTGGCGTCATAGATGTCAGCAACAAGAAGGCGCGCACGGCGGTACTGTTCCAGATGGACAGCGCGGATTTCGCCAAAGTGGCCCATCCCGACGCTGGCGCCTATACGCTGGAGAACACCAATGGCGGCCTGACCAGCTTTGGCGGCGGCGTGGTGCTGAAGGCGGCGGATGGCACGCTGCTGGGCGGGATCGGTGTCTCCGGCGCGGCCACGCAGGACGACATCGACATCGCCCGTGCCGCGGCAGATACCCTAACGGCCTGAATGGCCATTGCCAGGGAACCCTCATGACTACTGAAACCGCACCGCCACAGGGCAGCAACGGAATTGTCGTTTCCCCCCATGGAAGAACGGCGGCGCTGCTTACGCTGACATTCGGCACCTTCGTCGTTGGCACCGGAGAGTTTTCCATCATGGGAATGCTGCCGGAATTCGCGACGTCGCTCGGGCTTTCACCTGCGGATGCCGGGTATGCCATCACCGCCTATGCGCTTGGTGTGGTGGTTGGCGCGCCGCTGATCACCATTCTGGGCGCGCGCCTGTCGCGGCGTGAACTGCTTTTGCTGCTGCTGCTGCTTTTCTGCTTCGGCAATATCCTGAGTATCGTCATGCCCAGTCCCGGACTGGTGGAGGTCGCACGCTTCATCACCGGCCTGCCCCATGGCGCGCTGTTCGGGATTTCCGCGCTGGTTGCCGCCTCCATGGTTGAACGCTCCCGCCGGGGATGGGCGGTCGGGCGCATCCTGTCGGGCATTGCCATCGCGACACTGATCGGTGCGCCATTTTCGACCTTCGCCGCCGATCACATGGGCTGGCGGGTGGCCTACCTGATGATCGCCATTCTGGGCTTTGTCGTGTTCCTTGGGGTCTGGCGCTATATTCCCGCCGACCGGCCCAACCGTTCGAATTCTCCCCTGCGGGAGGTCACGGCGCTGAACAATATGCAGGTCCTTCTGACGCTGCTGACGGCGGCCATCGGGTTTGGCGGCATGTTCGCGATCTATACCTACCTGACCAGTGTCCTGCAGGACGTGACGCATGTGTCCGAATGGCTGGTCATGATATTCATGGTCATCTGGGGACTGGGCATGCTGGCGGGTGCGAATGTTGGCGCATGGATCGTGGATCGGAATCTTGACCTTGCGGCGATCCTCGCGCTGGCGGGCAGCGTGGTCGCCATGGTGGTCTTTCCTGCCCTGCTGCACAATACGGCCGGCCTGATGCTGGATGTCTTCCTCATCCCCGCCTTCGTCAATGCGCTGGGTCCCGCCCTGCAGACGCGACTGATGGATTTTGCCGGGGATGCGCAGACGCTTGCCGCCTCGCTCAACCATTCGGCATTCAACATCGCCAATGCGCTCGGGGCTTCGCTCGGCAGCGAGCTGCTGGCGTGGCATTACGGATATGGCTCCCTTGGCATGGGGGGCGCCCTTCTGTCGCTGGGGGGGCTTGCGGTCTACCTCCTTGCCGTGGCGATCCTGAAGAAACGCGGGGTTACCGAAGTCCGCGAACCGATTTCATGATGGGGTCCATGGGCCGCCATGTTGCAGGCCATGGACTTTCATCGTGATGTCAGGCCGTCGTGCGTGGCGACACCCTGCGCACGAGTGCCGCCAGCGCACCAAGCTGGCCACGCAGGAACTCCCGCGTGGCGGCATCCACAAGTTCCAGCGTCCGGGCATCGACCTTTCCCATCACCTGCCCGATCATTGCTTCGGGCCGGTTCAGTACATAGGCGTCAAGGAAAACAAGACTCTGGCGCAGGTGGTACTGTGCCCGCGCGCCACCGATCATGCCCGGCGAGGCCGTGATGATCGCCACAGGTTTTTCGGCCAGCGGTTGCGGGGACACGCGGGATAGCCAGTCGATCGCATTTTTCAGGACACCGGGGACGGAATAATTATATTCCGGCGTCACGATCACCACGGCATCCGCCGCTGCGATCTGTTGGGCCATTGCGGTGACGGCGGCGGGAAAGCCCTCCTCCTGCACGTCCTGGCTGTAATGGGGGAAATCGCCGATGGAACCCAGCGGTGTTACGCCAACCCCTTCCGGCGCGATCCCCGGCAGGGCGCGCGCCACCGCCGCGTTGAACGAAGCCTTGCGCAGGCTGCCCAGAAGGCTGACAAATTGCAGGGGGGCGGTTGTGGTCATCTCTACTCTCCTTGGAATGATGTCGGGGCCGATATGACGTGACTGCGCCTTCCGGCCGGAATGGGAGGTCATATGGAACCCGCCACAGGAACGCGGGAACGGACCGGATGGCTGTTTCCAACCCGATGGCTACGGGCATGCTTGTGACGTCGCGGGGTTTTCGCGTACATGCCTGTGCATGACAGATCCCTCTCCCCGGCAGGCCGGTTGCCTCCCTTTCCTGTCCCTGCAGCCTGCACTGCATCCATCGTTCCATGAAGGGTTCGGGATGGGACGCTGCGTTCCTTCAGCAGGACACGGCGTCCTTCGGCAGTCCGCCCCGTTCGCCCCGATGGACCTGACACATCTGACGGGAGGTTCCTGCCCGACATGGTGACATTGGCGGTTGCTGAAGGAAAACATGCTGATTTCCCAAGCTGGAAGCGTGCATTTTCCACCCTTGCCCCTGATCTGGATGTCATCTGGTGGGAAGACGCGCTCCAGACCCCCCAGAACGTGGAATATCTGCTGGTCTGGCAGCCGGAGCATGGGCTTGCCGCCCGTTTTGCCAATCTATGCGCGATATTATGTGTCGGTGCGGGGGTGGATCATCTGCTGGCGGACCCGCACTGGCCACATGACGTCCCGCTTGTGCGCATGGGGGGGCAGGAAACAGCCGCCCTGATGGAAGAATATGTGACATGGGCGTGCCTTTCGCTGTTGCGTGAAACCCGGACATGGGCATGGCAGCAGGAACGCAGGATCTTCCACCGCAAACTGGTGACCCGCACGGCCGCCACGACCACCGTCGGGATCATGGGAATGGGGCATCTGGGGACACAGGTGGCGCGACGACTGCGCGATTTCGGTTTCCAGGTGCGTGGATGGTCACGTCGGCGGCGGGAACTGGCAGGTGTCCGGTCGTTTGCCGGGCAGGCGGAACTGGCGGATTTCCTCTCCGGGGCTGATATCCTTGTCTCCCTCCTGCCCAACACCCCGCGGACCCGCGACATGATCGATGCGGATCTGCTGTCGCGCCTGCCGCGCGGCGCGGCGCTGGTGAATGTCGGCCGGGGGGAGCAGGTGTGCGAGGACGCCCTGCTTGCGGCACTTGGGCGCGGGCACCTTTCCGGTGCGGTGCTGGATGTCTTTCGTGAAGAGCCGCTGTCCCCCGATTCCGCGCTGTGGGACCATCCCGCCGTTACGATCAGCCCCCATGCCGCCTCCGAAGCCTCCCGCGCGGAACAGGCGGCCTATATGGTGCAGGTCATTCACGAAATCGAGCGGGGCGGAACGCCTGCCCTTCTCTACAACGCGGAGCGCGGATATTAGGAGAGGGCCGGACTGCGCCGTACCGGATCGCAGCCCCACAGGATGACGAGACATGCGCCAATGCTGAATGACCGTATGGGACTGCCGGCTGCCCTGATGCTGGGAATGATGCTGGGGCTGGGGGCATGCACCACCTCCCCGTCTGCAATACGGACATCGGTGGCCGGGGGGCAGCGCATCTATCATGCGCCGGGAACGGCGGATGATCCATGGGGACCATATATCCAGCAGGCCGCCCGCCAGTTTTCCGTGCCGGAAACATGGATCCGCGCCGTCATGCAGCAGGAATCCGGCGGCCAGCAATATATGGACGGGCAACTGACGACATCCAGCGCGGGCGCAATGGGCCTGATGCAGCTGATGCCTGAAACCTATGCCGAAATGCAGGCTCAATACGGCCTTGGGGGGGATCCGTATGACCCGCATGACAATATCATGGCGGGATCGGCCTATATCCGGCAGCTATATGACCGTTTTGGCGCGCCGGACTTTCTGGCGGCCTATAACGCCGGTCCCGGCAGGGTGGATCAATGGCGCAATAATGGCGATCCCCTGCCTGATGAGACGGTACAGTATGTCGCGGCAATCACGCCCAACCTCGGGATTGGCGCGTCTCCCGCCTCCTCCCCCACGCTGCTGGCGCGTGCGGACAGCGTGAACCCGGATGCCGCGTATGTTCCGCCCGCCGCCGCGATACCTGTCAGGACGGCGGATTCTCTGTCACGCACGGCGGATGGATGCCTGCGCAATGCCGATGCCGCCTATGACCCTGCCGCGCCCTGCCTGATGGATCAGGACACGCCGCATGATGACCGTGCAACCGATGGGCCGTCCATGGCAACCGGCACCGTCGCGATTGCCGATAGCGGCCCCCTGCCGGAAGCAGCCCCGGCCGGGGGGAGCATGGTCCATGCCGTCAGCTATACACCTGCCCAGACGGGACAGTGGGCGGTGCAGATCGGGGCATTTTCAACGGATATGGAGGCACGGCAGGCCCTTGACACGACGCGACGGATCATCGGGACCGGACATGTATCCCCTGCTGCGGTCGTGATGCCGGTCGCCGCTGCCAGCGGCATCCTCTACCGTGCCCGCTTCGTCGGATTTGCCGCCAGTGATGCCGCCCAGGCCTGTCAGATCCTGCATGAACACGCAATGGCGTGTCTGACTGTTCCCGCCCATGCGTGATGCGGCGGAATATGACGTCATCATGCGCAGGCTCGCCCCTCCTTGTGACAGGCAGGTGTCCATGAAACTGTTTCCCGGCCTCATGGCCGTTCTCCTTATTCTGGTTCTGGGCGGATGCGCGCGCCACAGGGGGCCTGCCCGCATGGCGGATCATGACACATCCTCCGACCGGTCCATCGGCATGCCCAACCCGGCTTCCGCCCACTGCATCAGGATCGGGGGGCGGCTGGAGCTGCGGAACACGGCAGGCGGAACGGTCGGGATCTGCCACCTGCCTGATGGGACCGAGATGGAGGAATGGGCCCTGTTCCGCAGGAATATGGCAACGCGATAGGCAGTAGCTGTTTTGTGATCCGCACCATGCGGTCCTGACCCCCTGCCCCCTCTTTTTTCCCGATACCACCCTGCCCATGTCCGGTGTGCCGGCGCAATGTGCGTTCCGGCAGGGAGGTTGCCATGAGAATGGGAACACATTACCGCCAACCGATCGGGCCGGGCGTACGTTCCGGTCGCAATGCCATGGATTTCCTCGGGATTGGCATTGTGGTGCTTACACTGCTCCTGTGGGTGGCGCTCACGCTGCTCTAGGCTGCGTGAAGCTTCATGATCCTGAAATCCTTTTCCCAAGTCAGGGAGGTTTCAATGTCCATGTATCTGCATCGTACCGTCCGTGGCACCGTTCCACGAACACGTGGCCTGGGCCGTTGGGATATTCTCGGCCCGGCCCTGCTTGCAACCGCGTTCGCCCTGTCCACGGCCCTTATCTTTTTTGAATGACAGGCGAAAGCCGCGAAGCCCGGCAGTCAGCATGCCGGGCTTCGCCTTGCGCCCGGAGATAGGGATCAGGGCGCGGGATTGGAATGGATCTGGTGGATTGCGTTGATTTCTGCCTCCAGTTCCGGGGTGATCTCCACATTGACCGATCCCAGGATGGTCGCAAGCTGTTCGATGCTGGTGGCGCCAATGATATTGGACGTGACAAACGGCCGTGACGTGACAAAGGCAATGGCCATCTGGACCGGGTCGATCCCTTTTGCGCGGGCAAGGTCGAGATAGGCGCGGATCGCAACGTCAACACCGGGTTTTTCATAACGCTGGCCACGATTGAACAGCGTCGTGCGCGCACCCGCCGGTCGTGCGCCATCAAGGTATTTCCCGGTAAGATACCCCTGCGCCAGCGGCGAATAGGCCAGCAGGCCGACCTTCTCCCGCATGGCGATTTCAGCCAGCCCCATTTCAAAGGTGCGATTGAGCAGGTTATACGCATTCTGGATCGACGCCACCCGTGGCGCGCCGGTTTTCGCACAGTCCAGATATTGCGAAACCCCCCATGGGGTCTCGTTCGAGACACCGACATGGCGGATCTTGCCCTCATTGACCAGATCCCCCAGCACGCCAAGCGTTTCGGCAATCGGAACCTCGTCTGCCTCCACTTTCGCGTCAAAGGTTGTCCCGCCCGCCCCGAACAGGCCGATGCGACGGTCCGGCCAGTGCATCTGGTAAAGATCGATATAATCGGTTCCCAGACGACGGAGCGACCCTTCTATCGCGTAGCGGATCTGCCGGGGGGTCAGGCGGGTTTCCTCGCCGCCGGGACGGAACCATGGCATGTTGCTGCGTCCGACGACCTTGCTGGCGATGACCACCCGGTCGCGACCCCCACGTGCCCGAAGCCAGCTTCCGACAATCGTTTCCGTCGCCCCATAGGTTTCAGCACGTGGCGGGATGGAATACAGCTCGGCCGTATCAATGAAATTGATGCCATGATCCAGCGCCAGGTCAAGCTGCGCATGCCCCTGTGCCTCGGTATTCTGTTGCCCGAATGTCATTGTCCCAAGGCAGATTTCACTGACCAGGATGCCGGTACGGCCAAGTTCTCTTTTCTTCATCCAAGAATCCATCGCTTGAAAACGGGTGGATGGCCACCGCGAAGGCCGCGGCAGCCCATGAGGGGGCAAAGTGTGGCAAGGGATCCGCCGTGACGCAACCATCATGCCCCTGCGGGCATGTCGGCAACCGGGCGCAACCCTGCCCGCCAGAGGCTGCTTGACAGATATTCTTTCCTACATTCCAATCATTTTCCTACCTCCCGCATGATCCTGCACAGGAAATCCCGACAGATGTTCCGATCGGCCTGCCTTGTTACGATATCGTTCTATTCCGTCCTGCAGGCAGCGAATGCAGCGCAGGCCCCCGCACCCGCCATATTCCACATCACCCCCAGCAGACCCGTGCCGGAACTGATGGAGCAGGCACTGAAGGCCACGCCCCCTGCCCCCACCGCGCAGGAAAAGAAGCCGGATCTTGTCGATCTTGCCAGCCTGTCGCCGGATTTTCATTTTGACGTACGCTACGCCACGGACCGGAACTTCATCGGCTATCCGGTCTATTCCTCATCCCATGCCTACATGGAACGTCCGGCGGCGCAGGCCCTGGTGCGCGTGCAAAAAGCGCTGCATGCGCAGGGATATGGCCTGCTGGTCTATGATGCCTATCGCCCGTGGTACGTCACGAAACTGTTCTGGGATGCGACGCCACCCGACAGGCACCAGTTCGTGGCTGATCCCGCCGCCGGGTCCATGCATAACCGGGGATGCGCGGTTGACCTTACGCTGTATGACCTGAAATCTGGGCAGGCCGTCCCCATGCCCAGCGGGTATGATGAAATGACACCGCGCGCCTATGCCGACTATACCGGCGGGACGAAAAGCGAGCGCGAAAACCGCGAGATCCTGCGCAAGGCCATGGCGCGGGAAGGTTTTACACAACTTCCCGAAGAATGGTGGCATTTCGATTACAAGGACTGGCGGGATTACCCCGTGCAGAATATCCGTTTCGAGGATATCGCGTCCTCCGAACCGCATGCAGGACATCCCGCATCACGATAGGGAAAGCCAACGACACCCCCTTGCGGAAACGTAAAGGCTTTGAAAGATGCCGCCTCTTTGGAGGAAAGGCGGCATCCGGACATTCCCTGTCCGTATCACTGATCGCGGGGTCTCAATCCGCCTTGCGCGGCGGGCGGGCATTGGCGGCGGCAACGCGACGTCCCCACGAAATCAGTTCACTGGTGCAGTCATCGCGCTCGATCTGACATTCGATCAGGGTGGGACCATCCTGGTTCTTCAGCGCCTTTGCAATCGCATCGGACAGTTCGCCCCCCGTCGTCGCGCGCAGGCCAAGGCCTTTTCCGTCCTCTGCATTGAAGGCGGACATCAGTCCGGCATAATCCCAGTTCTTGATGTTGTTATACGGCCCATCATGAATTTCGACCTCGATGGTATATCCCCTGTTATTTACAAGGAAGATGATAACGGGAAGCTTCAGGCGCACCATCTGCGCGACTTCCTGCGCCGTCAGTTGGAAGGACCCGTCCCCCACCATTGTAATGATCCGGCGTTCCGGTGACGCAACGGCATATCCGAATGTCGCGGGCACGGACCAGCCAATATGCCCCCACTGCATTTCCAGTTCCACGCGCGCCCCCTCGGGCAGGGTCATGCGCAATGCATTGAACCAGGAATCCCCGGTCTCCGCCACGATGGTGGTCTGTGGCGTAATCAACTGTGCGATCTGTCGCGCCATTTCCGCACGGACCAGCCTGTCGCCCGGGGCTGCGGCCGCAACGGGGGCGGATGGACGGACCACACGCTGGAATTCCTTCAGCGTGTCGGGCCGTGTGATCTCGCCCGACAGGCGCTGCGACAGGGCCGCCAGATAGTCCTTGAGGTGAATGCCATCAAACGTGCGTCCGTTGACATGCACATGATGCGGTTCGGCCAGCAGGACATTTTCCCCCTGCGGCCATGCCGTCCATCCGGCCGTCGAATAATCGTTGAACACCGGTGCAAGCGCGACAATCCCATCGGACCAGTCCATGATCTCCCGCACGCCCGCGCTGCTGGCATCCCCCCAATAGGTGCCGATGTAATGCGGGTCGTTTTCGGGATAGAAACTCTTGGCCGCCGCCATGGTCGCCACGGCGCATGACAGGGTTTTCCCCAACTGCAGGGCCGCATCCTCCGCCCCCGCCGCACGCAGTTTGCTGCCGATCAGGAGCGAGACCTTCTTGCGCGACGCAAGGAATTCCACCGACGCCGCAACCGCCGCTTCGAGTGTGTCCGGATCGCTGGGAACATCACGCAGCAGCGCGCTGACCGGCCCGGGCGGCGAACAGGGGGCGGCGGACACATTGCAGGCAATTTCGATATAGGCGGGTTTCTTCTCACGCAGCGCCGTGCGGATGGCATGGTCGATCAGGACCGGCGCCTCCTGCGCACTGGTGATGGAAACTGCCGCACATGTCAGGCGCTTTGCGATTTCAAGCTGGTATCCATAATCGGGCATGCCGATCGTGTGGTGCAGGATGTGGCCGCTGCCGATGTCATTCGAATTCGGCGCGCCCGAAATCAGGATGACCGGCAGGTTTTCGGCATAGGCCCCGCCAATCGCATTGAGTGCGGACAGTGCGCCGACGCTGAACGTGACCACGGCGGCCCCTGCCCCGTTGGCCCGGGCATAGCCTTCGGCGCTGAAACCGCAGTTCAGTTCGTTGCAGCAATAGACCTGCTTCAGGTCTGGTGTCGCAAGCAACTGGTCAAGCAGCACGAGGTTGTAATCCCCCGCGACCGCGAAATGATGTTTGAGGCCGATCTGGGCAAGGCGCGCCCCGAGGTAACGTCCGACAGTATAGGTCATGCTGGCTGCTTTCCATATGCGCGATGAATGACCAGCGCCGTGCCATGTGGCGTCATGGCATGGCACTGGTAAATCATAACAATTATCATCATGTTCCCAAGTATTTATCCTGAAGGCAATACCAGAATACGTATCACTGAGATTTTGAAACTCTCTAGGTAACGAAGGCGTCAATACCGTTTTCGTGTTTTGCTGACTCGCAAGATTGAATTTTAAAAACCGCGTCATGTTTTGCCTCATGGAAATAAGGAGGCGCGCCTCGACTGATGGTATATATGCATTATACGCAATCAGCATATCGTTTATATTCTGTTTGTGTTTCCTGTTACTGACACCATCTTTTGCAGACGAGCCTCTTTTGCAGCCCGCCCCTGCGGGACAGCAACCCTTGGTGCCCGCACCGGCGGACAGTAAGACCGGAAGTACGCCCGCGCCCGAAACCCCGGCAAAACATGCATCGGTTTCAACGCGCCTCAACACCATCTTCCGTACCGAAGGCCTGTCGATCCTCCTGACCAACCGCGAGGATGCATTGCGGGTGCGTGACCTATCGGCCGGATATTACGCATCGTCGGAGGCACCGGGCCACATCCTGCCTGAAATCAGCGATTTCCGTTCCCGCCTGCAGCGCAGGGGCATGACATTCCAGTTCACCTACAAGGGGGAGTCGATGGCGGATGTCGGGGGCGGCATTTCGCGAGGGATGGACTATGTCCATGAACTGACGCTGCAGACGCAGTTCGACCTTGGGAAACTGGTCGGTCTTGATGGGTGGACGATCCATACACTGCTGATGGAGCGTGTGGGGCGCGAGGTCTCGCACGACCGCGTGGGGGATTACAATATCAGCCTGATGGAGGTGTACAGCCTGTCGGGCCATTCGGTTGCGCACCTGACGGATATGTACGCGCAGAAATCCTTCCTGCACAACACGGTTGACCTGGCGTTCGGCCGCATGGCGCTGACGCATGTCTTTGCCACGTCGCCGCTGCTGTGCAGTTTCATGATGACCTGTTCCGCCCCCGTCGCCATCAAGCTTGATGCGGGGTTCAGCGTCTATCCCAAGGCGACATGGGGTGGCAGGGTGCGCCTGCGCCCCACGCGCGACACCATCGTGCAGGTCGGCGCCTACAGTGTCAGTCCCCTGAACGAGGATATCAGTGGCTGGGCCTGGGGGGGGGAGAAAAGCACGGGCCTCATGCTGCCGGTGGAGTTCACGTGGCAGCCCTTTTTCGGCCGCAGGAAGCTTGCGGGCCATTATGTCCTGGGCTTTGCGCACGATACCACGCGGTATTCCGACAATATTGGCTCCGTCCCGGTCGGCACCGCCCGGCCCCATTCCGGCGAGGCGCGCGATACCTTCTACCTCGAAGCCGATCAGATGCTGTACCGCAAGGGCGGCGCGAACCAGATGGCCGGTGGCTACATCCTTGGCGGATATATCCACAATACGCCCGATGTTTCGGTCATATCGGACGAATTCTATATCGGCTCTTCCCTGCTGGGCATCATTCCCCACCGTCCCCATGACCGTTTTGGCGTGATGTATTCGTATTACCGCATAAGCCCACGCACCGAACTGGGTGAACGGCTGCGCATGGATGCGGGCATGCCGCTGGGTGCGCATGTCAACGGCCCACAGACCCATGCCGCCGTGCTGGAAGCCTATTACGGGGTGCCGGTCTATCCCGGCATCCTGATCCAGCCGGAGTTCGAATACATGATGCGCCCCGATGAAACCTCCCACATTCCGAACGCCGAACTGGTGGGGCTGAAGGTCATCGGCACCCTGTAATTCCCCTTTCCCCTGGCACAGACGAAAGAAACCGATATGCTTACCGCCCTGAAATCCCTTTTTGGCCGCAATCGCAAAGATGACGCCGATCACTCCCCCTTTGTCAGGGAACTGCGCGCGATCGTGGGGGCGCAGCATGTCCTGACCGACCCGTCCAGGACCCTGCCCTTCCGGCGCGGCTTCCGCTTCGGGCTGGGCAAGGCGCTGGCGGTCGTGCATCCCGGCTCGCTGGTGGAACAGTGGCGCGTGGTGCAGGCCTGTATCAAGGCGGACAAGATCGTGCTGATGCAGGCAGCCAATACCGGGATTACCGGCGGTTCCACCCCGGACGGGAACGATTATGACCGCGACATCGTCATCATCAGCGGCATGCGCCTGAAAAAGATCTTTGTCATCGGTGGGGGAAAGCAGGTCATCTGCCTGCCCGGCGCGACACTGGACCAACTGGAACGCACGCTTGCGCCACTGGGGCGGGAGCCACATTCCGTTATCGGGTCCTCGTGCATCGGGGCTGCGGTATTCGGGGGCGTCAGCAACAATTCAGGCGGTGCACTGGTGCAGCGTGGACCCGCCTTTACCCAGATGTCCATCTTTGCGCAGGCGGACGCACAGGGCACGCTGCACCTTGTCAATCACCTCGGGGTTGAACTTGGCACCGGGCCGGAGGAGATACTCGGCGCGCTCGATCGCGGGCAGGTCCCCGAAAGCAGGATCAACTGGCACGCGGGCAAGGGACATGACGACAATTACGCCACCCATGTGCGTGACGTCGATGCGGACACGCCCGCGCGCTACAACGCCGATCCGGCGCGCCTGTTCGAGGGCGCGGGCTGTGCCGGGCGCATGGCGCTGTTTGCCGTGCGGCTTGATACCTTCCCGGCAGAGCGTAACCCGTCCGTTTTCTATATCGGCACCAACAATCCCGACGAACTGGAGGAAATCCGCCGTCATATCCTGACGTCATTTTCCGAACTGCCGATCGCGGGGGAATACATCCATCGCGATGCATTCGATATCGCCGAAGAATATGGCAAGGACACGTTCCTTATCATCCGCGCCATCGGCACGCGCCGCCTGCCGATGCTGTTCGCGCTGAAAAACCGCATCGACCGCCTGACGGAACGCGTGCCGTTCCTGCCGGGCAACATGAGCGACCGCCTGCTGCAGGCGTTCAGCCGCCTGTTCCCGCGCCACCTGCCCCGGCGCATGTATGAATATCGCGACCGTTTCGAGCATCACCTCATGCTCAAGGTCAGCGCGCATCTCGCGTCGGAGGCCCGGACCTTCCTCGATGGTTTCTGTGCAAAAAGCGGCACGCGCTACTTCGCCTGCACGCCCGACGAAGGGGCCAGGGCCTTCCTGCACCGCTTTGCCGCGGCGGGGGCGGCCATCCGCTACCGCAGCACCCACCATCGCACGGTGGAGGATATCGTCGCCCTTGATGTCGCGCTGCGCCGCAATGACCGGCAATGGTCGGAAACCCTGCCGTCCGACCTTGATCGCAGGCTGATCGTCAAACTCTATTACGGGCATTTCCTGTGTCACGTGATGCACCAGGACTATATCGTGCGCAAGGGGAACTCCTGCCCCCCGATCGAGGCGGAGATGCTCGCGCTGCTTGACAAACGTGGCGCGCGTTATCCGGCGGAACATAATTACGGCCACCTGTACGCCGCCCCGCCCTCCCTGCAGGCGCATTACCGTGAACTTGACCCGTGCAACTGCTTCAACCCCGGCATTGGAAAGACGACCAAGCGCCGGAACTGGAAAGCTGAAAGCGTGGCGTAAGCCGCCCATTTTCCCATCCATGGATGCCGGAGTATCCACCATGCGCATTGGCCTGTTCGTCCCCTGTTACATCGACGCCTTCCATCCGGAAGTCGGCATCGCCACACTCGAACTTCTCGAACGCTTCGGGCTGGAGGTCGAATATCCGCGCGCCCAGACCTGTTGCGGGCAGCCCATGACCAATACCGGATGCCATGAGGAATCTGCCGCGACGGAGGAACTGTTTGTCCGTAACTTCAGCGGATATGACTACATCGTTGCCCCATCGGGCAGTTGCGTGCACCACGTCCGTTGTGACATGGACGCGGTGGAGCAGACAGGGGAGGTGCGTCAGGTCCGCGCACGCACCTATGAACTGGTCGAGTTCCTGCATGATATCCTCAAGGTCGATGCATTCCCGTGGGCGGAATTCCCGCACAGGGTCAGCCTGCATAACAACTGCAACGCCCTGCGTGGCCTGAAGCATGCCAGCATGAGCGAACTGCGCGAGAAGGCATTTTCAAAACCCGCCGATCTCCTGTCGAAGGTTCGCGGGCTTGAGTTCGTGCATATCAGTCGCCCCGATGAATGCTGCGGCTTTGGCGGCACATTTTCCGTATTTGAAAAAGGAGTGTCGGAAAAGATGGGATATGACAAGGTTCATGACCATAGCAGGGCTGGCGCGGAATATGTCGTCTCCGCCGACAGTTCGTGCATGATGCACCAGCAGGGCTGCGCACAGAGGCTGGAGATGCCGCTGAAGTTCATCCACATCGCCCAGATCCTGAACGGAGCACGGGCATGAGCGGCGCGCAGGAAGGCATCCCCGCCCCCCCGGCCGGTCGCCTCGACCATGCGGAAGGCGCTTCCATCGCGCTGCGTTCGCACACGCGCGAAGCCCAGCCGCGCGGTGCGGTGATCCACGGCGACCATCCGATCGACCAGGCCGAAGCGGCCGAACGCTTCATCGCCGCCCCCGAGCATGAGCGCATGCATGACGCCCGCCTGTGGGACCTGCGCCAGAAGCGTGACCGGCAGATGCATGGCATCGAGGAATGGGAAGACCTGCGCAGGCTGGCCTCCGAGATCAAGGAACACGCGCTGACGAACCTTGATACCTATCTGGAACAGTTCGAGACCAATGCCCGCGCCAACGGCATCCATGTCCACTGGGCGCGGGATGCGGATGAACATAACGCCATCATCCTGTCGCTGCTGAAGGACCATGGGGTCACGCGGCTGATCAAAAGCAAGTCGATGCTGACGGAGGAATGCGGGTTCCGCGACTTCATGGCCCGTTCCGGCGTGGAGGTGGTGGAAACCGACCTTGGCGAACGGATCCAGCAACTTGACCACGAAGCCCCCAGCCATGTGGTGGTGCCTGCCGTGCACAAGCTGCGCTCGGACGTGGCGGACGTCTTTGCCCGCACGCTGGGGACGGATCCGGATGATGACGATGTCCACTACCTGACCGAACAGCAGCGCGAAAAAACGCGCCCGCTTATCCTTGAGGCGCAGGCGGGACTGACGGGGGCGAATTTCGTTGTCGCCGAAACCGGCACCTTTGTCGTGTGCACGAACGAGGGCAATGCCGACCTGTCCGCCAATACGCCACCATTGCAGATCGCATCGATCGGGATCGAGAAAGTCATTCCAAGGCTGGAGGACCTGCCGGTGTTCGTGCGCCTGCTGTCACGCAGCGCGCTAGGTTCGCCCATCACCCAGTACACCTCCCACTTCCGCGGGCCGCGGCATGGGGGCGAACTGCATGTGGTGCTGGTCGATAACGGACGTTCCGAACGGCTGGGCATGGAACAGTTCTGGACGTCGCTCAAATGCATCCGCTGTGGTGCGTGCATGAATACCTGCCCCGTCTTCCGCCGCAGCGGGGGGCTCAGCTACGGGGCGACCTATGCCGGGCCGATCGGGCTGATCATCGACCCGACCTTCAACCGTCACCGCTACAGCAGCCTGCCATTTTCCTCCACGCTCAATGGCAGTTGCACCAATGTCTGCCCCGTAAAGATCAATATCCATGAACAGATCGCGGACTGGCGCAGGGTCCTGTCCGAAACCCATGAACTGCCGCTGATGAAAAAGGCGATGATGCGTGAGGCCGGGCAGCTTCTTTCGCATCCCGCCCTGTATCGCGCCGCGATCGCAACCGCCGACAGCGCCCTGCGTCACCTGCCGCGTTTCATGGTCTATAACAGGTTCAATACCTGGGGACACGGGCGCGACGTGCCCACCCCGCCGAAGCAGACCTTCCACGAATGGTATGCCAGGAATCGCACGACCCCGAAGGGAGCACCGCAATGAGCAGCCGTGACGACATCCTGGCGCGCGTCCGTGCGCACAGGCCCGCACCTGCACGCGCCCTGCCGGAAATCCCGTTTTTTGACCCGCCTGCCGGCACGGACCTGCTGGCCACCTTCACGCAGTCATTCCTGCAGATGGGGGGCACCCTGCCCGAATGTGGGACAGCGGACCCGATCGCGGTCGCACGGCAGTCTGTTTCCACTGCGCGGGTCGTGTGTTCCCGCGTGCCGGAGATTCCGGGCAACCGTCCCCTCACCGCCGATACCCCGCCTGCCTCGCTGGCCGATGTTGATGTGGGGGTCGTTTGTGCCTCCTTCGGCGTGGCGGAAACCGGTTCGCTGTGCCTGACGGAGACGGACCTGCTGGTCAATACGCTGGGATACCTGCCCCAGCACCTTGTCGTGCTGCTTGATCCCGCGCAGATCGTCAGCAACCTGCACCGCGCCTACCAGCGGCCGGAATGGCGGTCGGGACATTATGCCGTGCTGCAAAGTGGCCCGTCCGCCACGGCGGATATCGAAGGGGTGCTGGTACACGGCGCACAAGGTGTACGGTCCCTGCGCCTGTTCTTCGTGCCCCATCGCACCGATACGTCCGGGACGGCGGCGGCATAGCAACCCGGACCGGGGTATATCCATCTGGGGGCGATCATGTAAAATCTGGACACGCATGCACGATGCCCCCAGAATATTGCGGCCATGACGGCATCGAGGGGTTTTCACCCGGCACGACATGGCCTCAGCGCCGGGGACATTTTTCCATGCCATGTCACAGCGATATCCATGATGCCCATTGACGGAAACCTTCTGGAAATAGCTGAAAAATACGGCAATTTTTCACAGCCATTCGTGCATATGCCCGCAGGGGAAGCCCTGGCCCTTGCCAGCCAGCATTACGGCATCAGCGGGCGGATGGACCGTCTCGCGACTGAAAAGGACGATACGTTCCTGATCCGCTGCGGGGCGGGGCGCGCCTTCATCCTCAAGGTCGAGCATCCCCGCGAAAGCACCGGGGATGTCATATTCCAGACCGCACTCCTCGATTACCTGCGCGATACGAGGCCTGACCTGCATGTGCCGCGCGTGATCCGCGGGAATGACGGTGCCGCAATCATGCACTGCACCGACCGGGCGGGACAGGTACGTCAGGTCAGGCTCCTGTCCTATCTCGAAGGGCTTCCGCTGGAATATCCAGCCCCCACCCCACACATACGGCGGCAGATAGGCGAACAGCTTGCCCGACTGCGTCATGCCCTTGCAGATTTCGCGCATCCCGGTGAAGGGCGTGTACTGATATGGGACGTGCGGCGGCTGCCTGACCTTCTGCCTGTGCTGCCCCTCATTGACGACCCATCCCATCGTGCATGCGCCGGGACCGCAATGGCGCGGTTCATGTCCCTGCTGCCCGCCATCAGGGGATTGCGTACGCAGGTGCTGCACAACGATTTCACCTGCTCCAACCTTCTTGCGGTTTCGCGGCAGG
This sequence comes from Gluconacetobacter entanii, assembly GCF_013155425.1. Taxonomy (NCBI): domain Bacteria; kingdom Pseudomonadati; phylum Pseudomonadota; class Alphaproteobacteria; order Acetobacterales; family Acetobacteraceae; genus Gluconacetobacter; species Gluconacetobacter entanii. Next base: position 136,369 of record NZ_JABJWD010000003.1, read on the forward strand.
ATGAAACGATTGCCGGCATCATCGATTTTGGCGACGCATTGCGCACGGCAGTCGCAATCGACCTTTCCACAGCAATGGCGGGCCAACTCCCGCTGGAAGGTCCGGCGGATGAAACGGCGTTCCTGTCCGCGTCACGCGATGTCCTGCACGGTTATCTGAAACATGCCGACCTCCTGCCCGAAGAGGTCGCGATGCTGGGCCCCCTGATGATGGCGCGCGTACTGCTCCGTGCCCTGATCTCGACATGGCGTGAAATGGTGTTTCCCGAAGACTGCCCCCAGATGCGGTATTATGACCGGATCACATGGGAACAGTTGGCATGGTTTGTGGAGCGTGACCCCGATACCGTCTCCAGACTGTTCACAAGGGACGTGCCGTTTCATGGATCCTGAGGCAACGGGCGGATCATGCACCGTCCCTCAGCGCAGGGCATCTTCCACCAGTTCCTCCAGCGTCATTCCTGCCCCATCACGGGCAAGCAGCATGTCAAGGAACCCGTCAACCGCCAGCACGGCAAGGCCATGCACCCTGCCCCACAGGGCCGCGCGCGTTCCGGCGCGTGTACGTGCCGCATGGGGTTTCTTCATTGCACCGATGACCTGCGTCAGCATGTCCGATGTCCGGCCCGAGGCCTGTGCCAGCGCGGGCAGGCCACGATCAATGGCGTCGCTGCGGAACATGAGGGTGAACAGGCCGGGATTGAGGATGGCAAAGCGCACATAGGCCATACCGGTCGCGTGCGCCCCCTTTTCCATGGCCGGTGCGAGGGCGGCCGCCAGTTCTTCATACCCGATGGTCGCAAGCGCGCTGAGCAGGCCGGTCAGGTTCCCGAAATGCGGGGCCGCCGCCGCCGAAGACACACCTGCGCGACGTGTGATCGCACGCAGGCCCGGCGCGGCAATACCCTGTTCCTCCACAATGCTGCGCGCCGCACGCAGCAGCGCCACGCGCAGGTCCCCATGATGGTAGGCCTTTGGCGATGGACGTCCCCGTATCCCCCCGGAGGATGGCGGGGCCAGTGTCACGGTGTCATGGGAACTTGACATCCACTTTATCCCGATGTTCATTCTTAACAGTGTTAAGTTTAAACCCGCATGGTGGTCAAGCGGAAAGCAGGCTGCCTTCTGGAAAGGATTTTGCGTGCATTTTTCCCGCCCTGCCCGCACCATGGCCTGCCTTGTGGCGGGTATCTGCCTTGCCTCCCTGCCGTCCATCGGCCATGCGGCCTCCCCGACGCCGGAAAGCAGCAGGCCGGGAACGCTCACGGCGTCCGCATCCCTGCCCGCAGCCTTCAGCCTGCCGAATGCCGGGCGCGCCATGCGCATCACCTACCTTTCCACCAATGGCGTGACCGGCAGTGGACTGGTGCCCGTCACGGCGGAAGTCATCCTTCCCCCCGGCAAGGCCCCCAAGGGGGGATGGCCGATCGTCGCGTGGGCGCACGGAACCGTCGGGGTGGCAGATCACTGCGCCCCGTCCGCCAATCCGTGGATCGATCGCAACAGGCGGTACCTGTCGGTCTGGATGCAGCGTGGCTTTGCCGTGGTCGGCACAGATTATCAGGGACTGGGCACGCCCGGCGTGCATGCCTATCTCGACACACGGGTCGAAGCCTACAGCCTGCTGGACGGGGTGCGGGCCGCATTGTCCACCGTTCCGGAACTGCGCAACAAGGTCATGATTGTCGGACAGTCACAGGGAGGTGGCGCCGCATTCGCATCCGCCGCATTCGCGCCCTCCTATGCCCCTGACATTGACATTCGCGGGACGGTTGCAACCGGTGTTCCGTATATCACGCCGGAACTTCTCAGGCAGCTTATGACAGCCTCCGCCACCCGGCAGCAGGGTGCGACATTTGACCCGCTGATGGTCTATACGCTCTACCTTGCGCAGGGGCTTGCGGGTTATGACCCGGCTTTCCGGCCGGAAGATGCCTTCACCGCGAAGGCGCTGCCTGCCTATCAGGCGGCAGGTGACCTGTGCGTTTACCAGTTGACCGACAGGGTGAAAGATGCGGGCCTGACATTCGGGAACTCGCTTGCGCCGAATTTTGCAAAGGCGCTGGCCCCTGCACTGGCCGCGATGGCGTATCCGACCATGAAACTGGCGCAGCCACTCTTTATCGGGACCGGTGAACTTGACCGCGATGTACCGCTGCCACTGCAGTTCGGCCTGGTCAAGGCCGCATGCGCCGCAGGAACAACCGTCCAGGCCCATCTGTACAAGGGACTGGACCATAGCCAGACGGTCAATGCATCCCTGCCGGATTCAGCCGCGTTCACACAGGCAGTCATGGAAGGCAGGCCCGTGACACCGCAATGCACGCCGATCCCGCAATAAATCCGCAAAACAGCATGACGGGCGCGCCTGTATTCCGCGCGGAAGGAGACATTGGTGCATACGCTCGATTTCAGTTCATGGCACAGCCTTCTTCTTACCCTGATCGGGCTGTCGGTAATTACGCTCATCGGTGTCGGAATCCGTCTGTTGATGATGCAGGTCATCCAGCAACGTCGCGAGCGCATGAACCGCCAGATCAACGAACGGCTGCGGACCCTGATCGCGGCCTACCGGACCCTGGGCGGATCCTTTACGGGTGACCTGGTGGTCGATCCACGGCACCGGCGGGAAATGCGGGTCATGACGGATGCGGGAACGGATAGCGCATCGGATCGTGCGCGCCGTATCCGCGATGCCGTGGAGGCAGCCCTGTCGGACATCATCCTGCTGGGCACCGAAGAGCATGTCCGCCTGGCCGAGCGTGCCGCCCATGAACTGGTGGCCGGGCAGCGCGTGCATACGCATGCGCTGGTCGTCTCATTGCGTGATTTCATCCGCGAGGCGCTTGATCTGGATCCGATCCCCTCAGATCTCGCCATTCCGATGCAGGGCCCCACGCGCATCCCGGCGTCAGGCAACCGGGCGAAGGACGATGGGAAAAAGGACAAGGCCGACGGCGGCGGTGGGGGCATGAACGGTGGCGGAGAGAATTTCCCGGCGGGAGAGACCGGCAGCGACCATCATGATGCATGAGTGGCGTTCGGGACACCGGTTTTCCGAGGCGTCCTGAAAACTGAAATCATGAAAGTTTCCGGTCAGGTCACAGCACCGGTCCAACCATCGCCAGTACATTGTTCCACAGCACCCGATGGACCGGCCAGCGTATGACGTCGTCAAGCATTACCCGTGTGGAGGCCGTTGTATAGCTCTGTTGCCTTTCATATATGGCTGCCGTGAAATCACGGTCCACCAGCAGGATGTTATTTTCAAAATTCAGGTCGAAACTGCGCCGATCCAGATTTGCCGAACCGATCATGGTCATGTGGCCATCCACCGTCAGCGCCTTGGTATGCAGCAGGCCATGCGGATATTCATATACCATCACGCCCGCCTCCAGCAGTTCGCGGTAATAACTGCGACTGGCGCCGGCGACGATCCATGAATCATTGCGACGCGGCAGGGTCAGGACGGTTTTGACGCCGCGACGGGCCGCAGCGCACAGCGCGGCCTGTATGGGTTCGTCCGGAACATAATATGGCGTGGTCACCATCAGTTCCCGTGCCGCTGCGTTCATGAGCGAGACGAAAACCTCCGGCATCGCCGCGTAACGTACCGCGGCACTGGTGCCGATGACCTGGGCGACAAATCCCTCCCCTGTCGGTACGGTGGCTGACGCCAGCAGTGGGGTCAGATCCTCGTCCGTATGGGCGATCCAGTCCGTTGCGAACAGGTGCTGGTTCTGCAGCACCACAGGCCCTTCGAACCGTGCGACAAGATCCACCCAGGGGGCATAGCGCGCCTTTACCCGGAATTCCGGGTCGGCGCAGTTCTGGCTGCCGCAATAGGTGACACGATTGTCAATCACGACAATCTTGCGATGGTTGCGCATGTCGAAACGTCCGCGGAACGGGCGTTGCAGGAGGTTGCCGATCGGCAATGCACGCACGACCAATATCCCGGCCGCCTGCATCTCTGCCCAGTGGTGGCTGTGAATCAGTCGCCGCGATCCCAGGTCATCGGCCATGACCCGGCAGACGACCCCACGCGCCGCCGCCCGCTTGAGCGCGTTGACAACCTTCATGCCGTTATTGTCAGACAGCCAGATATAAAAGCTGATATGGACATGTTCCCGTGCGGCATCAATGTCCGCGACCATCGCCGTGATCGCGGCATTGGAATCCTGCATGAGCGTGGCTTTGTTACTGCCAAGTGGGGGATAGCCACTGATCGACTGCCCGACCCGGAACAGGGGCGCCAGACGCGGCGGCAGGCCGAAATCGTGTTCGGCATCGATCAGGGCATCATTTTTCTTGCCCGGGACGGGCAGGTCCCGGATTGCCTTGTGGATACGCTGGACGATACGCCAGTCAAGATGCGTTTCGCCCAGCAGCAGGTAGGCGATCATCCCCAGAATCGGCAGCGACCCGATAATGGCGACCCACGCCACGCGGGAGGCTGGCTGGCGATGGGGTCTTAGCAGCACCCGTCCGATAAACAGTAACTGTAACCCAAGGGTCGTCGCCGCACCAACCCAACCCCATCCCATATCTTTTGCCCTGTCCTGATCCGGTCACATTTACGTTGTGACGGAATGGTATCGTGTGCGTACCTTATGGGCAATATCCGTCCACCCCCATGTCCTGCGGGGCAGGGTTTACGCAATCATATGATGAAAAACTGCCGGTGATAGGCATACATATCACTGAAAAAGCACAGTTCCGGCGCACCCAGACGGATCTCGGGCATCGTGCGGTTCATCACATCCTGCCATTGCATCATGAACCGCGTGAATTCCGCCGCTTCGTGGTCTGCAAAGCTACGGACCTGATAGGCAAGGGTGGTATGGAACATGTACGACCCGGGCCGGGGCTCTTTCATCCCCATATGGGCCGCAAGCGCATGGCGCAGTCCTGCCAGCATCCGCCCCTGGGCATGATCTGCCGGTTCCAGCCTGATATGGGGGATTTTCCCGTCGTATGATGGATCCGGTCTGGCCGGTCGCATACGTATGGGCAGGTCCAGTCCGTAATGAAAGGTCCCGAGCCTGTCTTTGACCCACTGATCGCACGACGGCATCGGCGCGGTGCGCGCAAGGGCCTCGGGCCATGACGGCCGGGTGCGCAGCCCATCGTTCAGACCGTCCAGTACAGTCATATGATAACTCGACGGGGGCAGCAGCGCCAGTTTCCCTGAAAAACCCTGTGCCAGAACGTCACGATACATATCCAGCATGGCATTGAAAAACGAACTCTGCTCTCCCTGCTGGGGTAGGTGGCAGATGATCGTATTCCCGGCATAGGGTCGGGGACGGCCGTCAGGGTAAAATTTATTCTGGTTCAGCAGCAACGTCGCGACCTTCGGCCTTTTATCCCGGACCTCGGGCAGGCGGAAAGTCTGCGCCTGATTTTGTATCATGCATGAAATATTCAGGGAAACACAACAAATCCGACCGGGTGGGGTTCGACATAAACCCCACCCGGTCGGCAGAAGGCCCTGCGGCTATTATCCTGCCTTGATCTCGATCTTGCGCTCCGCCGGCTTTACCGGTTCACGACGCGGAAGGGTGATCTGCAGAACGCCATTCTTGATGCTGGCCACGATGCCTTCAGGATTGACCTCCTCGGGCAGGTTGAAATGTTCCTCGAACGCCCCGAACATGCGCCCCGCCACATGCTGCTTCTGTTCGGTGTCGGCAATCGGGCTTTTCTTCTCGCCGGAGATGGTCAGGATTCCATTTGTCGTGCTCAGGCCAATGTCCTTTTCCGAACAACCCGGCACCTCGATATAGATATGGTATCCCGATGCATCCTCGGTGATATCGGTTGCACCCAGCCTGCCGGAACCGAACGTGTCGGGCGCACGGTAATCTTCAATCAGCCTGCCGACCTGCCGCTGCAGCGCCGCGAACGGATCCGCCACCCGCCCTTCACGGCTGCTGGAAGGACGCTGCGGCACTGCGATGATTGTCGGACGCGTAATCACGATATTCCTCCTGAAAGCATAACCAGATCATCTGGTGCCCCCACTGTGGAATGGCGCACGCCCCGGGACAGTGATGCAGGTCAAACAAGGCATGCCCCACATTCTGTCCAGCCATACCTCATTTCTGAAACATAACGGAGCATATCAGGCTTTCTGCAGCCCGGGATGTCCGCGCTCCACGGCAAAACTGGCATAGGTCGACAGCCTGCCACCACGTTCCATGACCCTGTCGAGCACCTTCAGGTCCGCATGCCAGACATCGCGTCCCACGTCGCACAGCACATAACCCCGCTGGTCCGTGGTGGCCAGAAGGTGCGGGTTTTCACGCCGGACCGAGCGGCTGAAACTGTCATTGTCCCCTGCCCCATCCGCACCGGAGGAAATGGATGTCGCAAGGAATTCCACGGAAACCGGCCTGCGATCATCCGCGTCATAAGCAAGATTTCCTGCAAAGTGCCGATGCGCATCCCCCGTCACGTTCACCACGTTCCCCGGGCAGTTCTGTTCGATGAACTGTAGCAGGCGCCTGCGGCTGTACATATAGCCCGACCACTGATCCATGCTGTAGAGTACAGGGCCATGGCCGGATTTGCGAAAGGCAAGGTTCATCATCATGACCTGGTGCGCCAGCAGGTTCCATCGGGTATCCGAATGGGCCAGGCCATTGAACAGCCACTGTTCCTGCGCATTGCCCATCATCGTCCGTTCCGGCGACCAGACATCCGGCCCCTGCCCCGCGAACCGGTCCCCATAGACCTGATCGCTCCGATACTGGCGGGTATCAAGCACGAATATATTCATCAGGTCGCCATAGCGCAGGCTGCGGTAGATCTGCATGTGACTGCCATCAGGCAACGAGGTCAGGCGAAGCGGCATATGTTCGTAATAGGCCTGCATGGCCGAAGCCCGCCGCAGGCGGAATATCTCCGCAGGTGTGCCGTCCTGATCGCTGTCACCGGCCCAGTTGTTATCGACTTCATGGTCGTCCGATGTGACGATCCATGGCACTGCGGCATGGGCCGCCTGCAGGTCCGCATCCGTCTTGTACTGCGCATAACGCCGGCGGTATTCATCAAGGGAATAGCATTCAGGCCCCACATGGCGGCGCAATGCCCGAAACGGCCTGCCATTATGCTGATGGATACCGTCCCCGCTATCCCCATTTTCATAAATGTAGTCCCCATAATGGAAAACGAAATCTATGGGTTCTTCGGCAATCCTGCGCCACGCGGTATAATATCCCTCCTCATAATACTGGCATCCTGCCGCAGCGAACCTTACGCGGGCAGGCGATGCGCCCGGCAGGGGGAATGTATGACTGCGCCCGATCGTACTGTCATATCCGGCAATGCGGAAACGGTACCAGTAGGGCCGGTCCGGTTTCAGGCCCGATACCTCCACATGCACGGAATGTCCCAGTTCGGGATGCGCCAGCGCCTGTCCCCTGCGCACGATATGCGACAGGGTATCATTCTCCCCGACTTCCCAGCTCACCAGCATGGGGCGATGACTGGTCATCCCCGCGTCAGGCGACAGGGGCGCAGGGGCAAGCCGTGTCCAGATGACAAAGCCATCGGACGATGGATCCCCCGATGCAACGCCCAGTTGAAAAGGTGACGTCTCGAATTTCGGTTTTGTCTCAAGGTTGGCCGGCACGGCCGCCCGCAGGGCCCTGACCCGCGTCGAAAGCAGCAACCCGCCTCCCAGTCCCGCCAGAACCTGCCTGCGATTTGGAAAAACCATGAAAACACCTTGTTCAAATTGAAATATGTTCTGATTCAATCTTTCATGGCAGAACATGTCCTGACGGGCGTGGGGACCACAGCCACCATACGGACCCGGCATATGTCGCAGTCACGGCAGGCCCCGTAAGTCCATTATGTAATTTTGTCAGCGTAGTTGTGTGATGTTTTCATGAATTCGTATCGCCACGTTGCAATGACGCAATGCAGGGATCATTCCAGATAAAGAAAAGTCTGTGGGTGCCGGTTTTCAGGAATGTCGCGTTTTTCAAAGCTTTTTGAAAAAAGCTTCACCAAGAACCTTTGGGGCTACGAGATGTTTTCCGGGGGCTAATGATCGACGATGAAGTCCAGTGCATATGAGGACTGCTCGGCAGAACGCTGCTGCCCTCCCGTATGGATGGCTGGATCATCAGGCATCAGGGCATTGACCAGATACACCGCGTCAGGCCCCTGGCCCTGATTGGCATACGCCAGATGATACGCACCGGGCGCCAGCGCGACAGTGGCTTCATAATGAAGCCCGATCACGCCATCGCCCGTCTGCATGGCCGCCACGGATGGAAAAACCGCATCCCCTGTCCTGAGGGGCCGGGAATGGCCATTAAGGGAAAGTTTCAGTCCACGCGCGATACGCCCGGCATAGGCATGCTGTTCATCCGGTGACAGGACACCATCCCCATTGCTGTCGATCTGGCGAATGACGGCGGCGGCTACCTCCCGTCCCGGTGTCAGGCGCAGGCTGATGTCAATGTGCTGCCGGTGCAGGTCGATCATCGTCGCCTGCAGATATTCATCCAGTCGATGCGCCTGCGCCACCCCCATGACGGACATCATCGCAACCGTCATGGGGACCATCATCTGCCTGCCGACCTTCATGGCCGGGTATATCGGTTGCCATAACTGTTGGTCGGATCACGATAAACGGTATGGACATGCATCGTGGGATCGTCCCCCACCCCCTGCGGCGAAAACTCGATCAGCAGCCTTGGCCCCTCGATGCGGTAGTAGGAGGATCCATTACGTCCCGGAGCATGGATGACAGGGCCACTCCACGCAAACCATGTATTGTCGAGGCCATTGCGGATTTCCTGCAGGCGCGGCGCGGCATAGGCATCATCGACGATGCCTGCCCATTCCGTAATCACATCCATCAGCAGTTCTTTCTGCGCGGCGGTCATGCCGCTTCCCTTCAGGCCTTCGGGGATGAGCATCTCGCCATCATGGCCCGGCCCCTGCACCAGATCAGCCACCCTGTAGGACAGGATCGCCTGCCGCCGCTGTTTCGCATCAAGCGCGTCCAGAAGTGCAAAGGCGCAATCATTTTCCCCCGCCAGCACCCGCACCGTCTTTCCGTCCGCCTGGTAAATCGCAGGCTGGGCGCCAGTCAGGGTGGGGGTCATGACGCCATGCGCACCATCAATCACGATGTTCAGCCCCAGATGATGGCCACCAAACTGTATCATCCACGGCCTGTCCGCTGCCGGTTCACCAAAGATCGCAAGGGTATAGACCGCCCTGCCGGACGCAAAGGGCGTCCCGCCATCGGCAAGTGCCTGATCCGCGCCCATGATCTCAAGCACCTTCCGGTAGCCTTTGGCACTCAGCACCGTCTGGAGCAGATGCAGGGCCGCCGCCTGCTGGGTGGGGGTCAGTTGTCCCATCTGCACGCCCGGTCGCGGCACGTCACTGACGGGGAAATTGGACCACACGGAATTGCCGTAGCGTTCGCCGATGAATCCTCCCGGCGGTCCCATTCCCGGTCCCCGCGCCGCAGGGGCGTCGGCCTGTGTCCCGATGACAGGCCGGACCGGTTGGTCGGGCGCGCTGCGGCGGAAACGGGCCAGGGTGGCAGTTTTTTGTGTTACGAAGGGAAACTGCACCTTCGCCCGCCCGTCGGCCCCGAATGTCCCGAGGAAGGACCGTGCGGCGGCCACAACCATGTCCGTGCGCCGGGTGGCGGTGTTTTGTGTTGCAGCGATGACGGAAGACGGCGTTTTCTGCCCAGATGTGTCGGCCGCCATTGCGGACGTCGCGATCAGGACCATGCCCCCGGCCGCCAGAAAAATCTTGTGCATCAATCCCCTGCCCTGTCCTGCCTGACGGGAGTCCCGTATGGTGGTGCATGCACACTGCATGGCCAGCGCCGTGCGATCAAGGGCTTTTCCCCCGCCGGTTTTTTCCCCCACAATGGCATCTGCCGTCAGGTCGGGCCTGCCACCGGAGCCGTCCATGACATCACAGCCGCAATGATCCATCGGGAACCCGCCATGCCCCCTTCCGAGCCCCCTTTCACATCCGTGCGCGGCCTGTCGCACCAGGCAGTCCGGCTGGCGGTCGGCACGGCCCTTGCGATGCCACTGGCGTTTGCCAGCGTATCGGGTGCACATGCCACGGACTGTCGCGACCTTGCCCGTCAGGCACTGCCGGACGCCACCTTCACGACCGTTGAAACCGTGTCGGCCGGAGGCTGGCAGACGCCGCAGGATCAGTTGTCACGCATCATGTCGGCCCCCGGCATGAACCTGGCCGGCCATCCGACACAGGCCCCCACCCCTGCATTCTGCCGTGTGGCCCTTACGCTGCGTCCTTCGCGTGATTCGCAGATCCGCACGGAAGTCTGGCTGCCGCTGAAGGGATGGAACGGCAGGCTGCTGGGGGTTGGCAATTTCGGCTGGGCCGGATCGCTCATGTATTACGGCATGGCGACGGGCGTTGCCGAAGGCTATGCCGTGGCCAGCACCGATACCGGACATGACAGTTCCACGCCCGATGGGCAGGGCGGCCGCTTTACCCTCGGCCATCCGGAAAAGCTGATCGACTATGCCTATCGGGCCGATCACCTGATGACCGTCACGGCAAAGGCGCTGGTCAGGGCATTCTATGGCAGGGCCGCATCCCATGCCTACTGGATCGGATGTTCGCTTGGCGGTCTGGAAGGGCTGATTGAGGCCAGGCGCTATCCTGAGGATTACGACGGGATCGTGGCGGGGGCACCGCCAAACCCGATCGTGGATTTCAATGCGGAACAACTCTGGGCAGGCTGGATGAGCTACCATAACCCTGCCCTTCGCGTCTCGCGCGACAGGTTCAGGCTGCTGAATACGGCGGTGATGGAGGCCTGCGCCTCCCCTGTCGGGAAAAAGCAGGGCTTTCTTGACGAACCGGACAGGTGCACGTTCACGCCGCAACAGCTTCTGTGCAAGGAGGGGCAGACGACTGGCTGCCTGAACGCGAATGAGGTGCAGGCCGCGCAGGAAATCTATCAGGGGCCGCTTGACCCACAAACGCATCAGGTCATTTTCCCCGGCCCGGCCAAGGGCAGCGAAGACGGTTTTTCAGCCGATGGCAAGGCGTTTCCCGTCGCCCTCGACCTGTTCAAATACGCGGCCTTCCAGGACCCTGACTGGGACTGGACAAGCCTGAAATGGGATACCGACGTGCAGGCGGCCACCTGCAAGCTGGGACCGCTGCTGCATGTGGACGACAACCTGACGCCATTTTTCCGGCATGGTGGCAGGCTGCTGATGTATATCGGCTGGAATGATGGCCATAATCCCGAACAGTTGGCGGGTTATTACCAGTCCCTTCTGCGCAATGCAGGCCCCGCGGGGGCGGACGCCGTGCGACTGATCACGATCCCGGGCATGGGGCACTGCCATGGCGGAGCGGGGTGCGATACGTTCAGCAAGCTCGGGGCGATCGATAACTGGGTCAGCCGCAGGCAGCTGCCAGAACAGATCATCGCCGCGCGTGTGGAGAACGGGCAGGTCGTGCGTACCCGGCCCATCTGCGCATGGCCGAAGGTTGCCCGCTATGACGGGCACGGAGACATGGACGCCGCCAGCAGCTTTGCCTGCGTCGCACCCGACACGCATTGACAGGGAAAACCCCGGCGTCCTTGCGCTGGGGAAACTGCATAAAAAAAGGCCCGGCATGAAGCCGGGCCTCCCGATCCCAGGGATGGAATCAGTTGGAGCTGGAGCTGGAATTACCGTTCTGGTTCCAGCCACCACCCTGACGGTCACCGCCGCGACCACCACCGTGATTGCCCCAGCCACCGTTCTGGCCGCCGCCATTCTGGTTGTCGCCACCGCGACCGCCACGTTCACCCCAGCCGCCATTCTGGCCACCACCGTTCTGGTTGTCGCCGCCGCGACCGCCGCGTTCACCCCAGCCGCCATTCTGGCCACCGTTCTGGTTATCGCCACCGCGACCGCCGCGTTCACCCCAGCCACCATTCTGGCCGCCGTTCTGGTTATCACCGCCGCCCTGCTCTTCACTATGATGACCATGATGCCGGCCACCTTCAGCATGAGCCGCCATCGGCAGGGATGCACCAAGAGCCAATGCAAATAAAATTGCGCGTTTCATAATGTCTCCTACAATCTGACCCTCAAGACATCGTCCTGCAGGGTGTTAAATGTAAGCCCTCAAAGTGTTACAAATAGAATCAGGTGATCCAGACTGATCAGTTCCGCACATTGTCCAGTGAACGCAGAATATGAACGCAAACTATGCATTTTTCATAACGCTGCCATGCAGGATATATTGGTCTTTTGGTGAATTAGAATAATATGAAAAGGTAATATATTTCCCTCCTCCCATCGCTGTCGTTGAGATTCCTGCCATCACATGAAACATGGGAAAAGGAGAACAGGAGATTTCAGACCATGGAGAAAAACAGAAGCCATTACCTGAATTCATCTGTTTTTTAATTATTTTTACATAATCTATACATAACTTCGGTATTTTTCCGAAGTGCACGAACAAAAATCCTGATATGCACCAACTCCTCATCACCGGGTACATTACGCAACGAAAGTCATGGGGTTGAACACTCCTGCCTGTTTCGTCATAAATGTTGGTTATGAGGCTGAACGACTTGTGATATTTCCGGTCAACCCGGCACATTCGCCATCTTGTCATCATCTGCCACCTGCCTATGCTAGGCGTCTGTTCATGGTTATGCGAACACGACCTGCATGGGAGTTTCAGACAGTTGGCGACACCTCAACCCATCGATACCAAACTGACGCAGGCTGCTGTCTTTCTTGTTGTCAGCCTGAATGGCGACATGTCTGCCAATACCCAGGTGCGGGATCTGCTTGGCGACCTTTCCTCCCTTGTGCGTGGTGTGGGATTCAGGGTGCCTGATGGCAGGCTGAGCTGCATTACAGGCATCGGATCGGATGCCTGGGATCGCCTCTTTGGACTGCCCCGCCCAAAGGAGCTGCATCCGTTCCAGGAAATCAACGGCGTACACCATGCACCTTCTACGGCGGGTGACCTGCTGTTCCATATCCGCGCGACACGGATGGACCTGTGCTTTGAACTCGCAACAGCCATCGTCACAAGGCTTGAGGGCGTGGCAGGCGTGGTGGATGAGGTGCACGGGTTCAAATATTTTGACGAACGCGACCTGCTCGGCTTCGTCGACGGGACCGAAAACCCCACGGGGCAGGCCGCCCTTGCCTCCACCTTCATCGGGGAGGAAGATCCCGCCTTTGCGGGGGGCAGCTATGTCATCGTGCAGAAATACCTGCATGACCTGAAGAAATGGGACGCCATCCCCACCGAAGTCCAGGAACATATCATCGGCCGCAAAAAGGTATCGGACATCGAACTGCCCGATGCCGCCAAGCCCAGCTATGCCCATAATGTCCTGACCAATATCGAGGAAAATGGGCAGCAGCTTCAGATCGTGCGCGACAACATGCCTTTTGGCGAAGTCGGCAAGGGGGAATTTGGCACTTATTTCATCGGCTATGCATGTTCGCCCGCCCGGACGGAACAGATGCTGCGGAACATGTTCATTGGAAAACCGCCGGGCAATTATGATCGGCTCCTTGATGTCAGTACGGCGGTGACCGGGACACTGTTCTTCATCCCGACGGGTGATTTCCTCGACAACGCACCCAATGTCCGGGCGGAAAATTCTCCTGCGGCCGCACCTGCACCAGTATCTCCCCCCAAAGCAGGCTCTGGCTCCCTTGGTATCGGATCACTGAAAAAGGACTCCTGACATGAATAATCTGCACAGGCATCTTGCCCCCATCTCCAGTTCCGCATGGGCACAGATCGAGGAAGAGGCCGCCCGCACCATCCGGCGCCATCTGGCGGGGCGTCGCGTGGTTGACACGTCGGAGCCAAAGGGCGAGGCCTTCGCCGGGGTTGGCACAGGGCGCGGTCGGAAGATCACACCGGTTGGCGACGGCGTCACGGTCACGCAGCGCGAGGTGCTGCCGCTGGTGGAGCTGCGCGTCCCCTTCACCCTGTCACGGGCGGAGATTGACGCCGTGGAGCGTGGTTCGCTGGATTCCGACTGGCAGCCAGTCAAGGATGCCGCACGCACGATCGCATTTGCCGAAGACCGCGCCATCTTTGACGGCTATGCGGCGGCGGCAATGCAGGGCATGCGCGAGGGTACATCAAATGCCCACCTGGCACTGCCTGCATCCGCCCGGGATTATTCCCGCGTGATAACCGAAGCCCTCAGCACGTTGCGCCTTGCCGGGGTCAATGGTCCCTATTCGATCGTGCTTGGAACGAAGGCCTATCAGGCCATCAGCAGCGGTGACGAGGATGGCTATCCTGTCCGCAAGCATATCGAAAGCCTGATCGACGGGGAACTGGTCTGGGCTCCCGCCATTGAAGGTGCCTTTGTCGTCTCCACCCGTGGCGGTGACCTTGCGCTGGATATCGGACAGGACTTTTCCATCGGTTATCTGGCGCATACGGCGGAAACGGTCGAACTCTACCTGCAAGAGAGCTTTGTGTTCCGCGTCCTCACCAGTGAGGCAACCGTTGTCCTTGATCCCGCTTCCAATGAAACAGGCATGGGAAAAGAACCTGCCTGATTTACGCTCTGGCATGGTATCAGGCTGGTCAGGTATGGATCTGTAACGCTGGCACGCATGCCAGAACCAAGGATAAGGACGTTAGACATGGACAATCCGCTTCAGGACACCCCGCAGAAGGAAGCACGCATCCTCGCAAAGGCGAAGGAACTGTGGACAGCGGACGGAAAGCCCGGTTGTGGGCCGGAAGCCTACAAGGAGGCGGCATCGGAACTGATCGGGATGGAAAGCAATCCCGATGCGGGACAGATCCCGGTGGACTCCCCCGTTCCCCTCGATGCCAACGGGCAGCCCATCGAACAGGCGTGGCTGGAAGAAAACCTCGGGAATCCGGGGGGCAGCATGAACGAGCTTGATGACAAGCAGGAAGTGCCGTTTGCCACGCGCAAAGAAGAGAAAGAAGCGCTGGACGACTAATGGCCTGCCGGGATGGAAGTCCCGGCCAGTCCACGCCTTCCCTGATATGGATGCCGTCATCACGCAAGGGATTTTGCGGCATCCATCCGGCTGCCATGTATTCATGGTTCCCGAAAGCCATGTCCACGGGCTATATCTGGACAGGAAACATTCCCTTTGAACATGGTGATGTTTTCGTGCCCGACAAAGATTCACCGCCATTTCGCGCCCATTTTTCAAAGGGTCGGTTTTTCGATGAAACCGTGGCGGCCATGCACCGTTGATCTCCCCACAGCGAGCAGTCCCGAGATCGCTTCCTCTGGAAATTCCTTTATGGGATAGGGAAAAACAAGGATCTCCTGTAGCCGCTGCGATATGAAAAGGTGGAGATCATGAGTTATCATATCTTCCAGTATGAACGCACCAGCGGGCCATCCCCTGTTCCAGCAGATGAGCGCAGGCGCAGGGGTGCGGGTATAATCCCGACAGCTTTATGAATGATCCGGAAGGTTTGTGACCAAAACCGGCGCAGGACAAGCCGGGCCCCGGGCATGGCGTTGCCTGCGCCGATATACGACATCCTTCCCTGCTGCCCATGATGAGAAACGAAACATCCGTTATGATAAAAGGAGAAGTTTCATGTCTGCGACAATGGCAAGTGGCAACACTACCAAGCATGACCTCATTGCATCCGACAAGGTTGAGGGAACGAATGTATATTCCCCGACCGGGGAGAAGCTTGGCACGGTAAAATATTTCATGGTGGACAAGATGACGGGCGACGTGGCCTATGTCGTCATGAGTTTCGGCGGTTTTCTGGGAATGGGCAACAGTTACCATCCCCTGCCGTGGAAATCCCTGAAATATGACACGGCGCGCGGCGGCTATATCGTGTCCCTGACACGCGAACAGATGGAAGCGGCGCCGGCCTATGACGAAACGATGCCCCCGGACTGGAGCAACGACATGTATGGCACACAGGTCGATACCTATTACGGCGGGTTGTCGAACAGGTAACGTCTGAGAACAGAACCACAGGTTATGGGCCGGTTGTTCATAACCTGTGGTCTGTCTGACAATATAACTTTTACGACAGGGAAAATGCCCGTTTCAGCGCGGAAAAATACGAATCCCTGAATATCGTGCTTAACGGAGCCTCGGGTATAAACACGTCAAAGACATGATAGGCACCGGGGATGACGCAGACTTCCGTTGGGATCCCTGCGGCCATCAGGCGCTTTGCATAGTCAAGATCCTCATCAAGGAACAGGTCAAGCGAACCGACGCCGATATAGGCCGGTGGCAGGCCGGATAGGTCCGTTGCGCGAAATGCAGCGGCATATTCCGATACACCTTCGCTCCCCGGCGCCTGCCCCAGATAGGCGTTCCATGCATAATGATTGGCAGAGCGCGTCCAGATATATTTTCCCAGTTCCGATGCAGGCATGACGGTCGTGCCCGTACGATCATCCAGCATGGGATAGATCAGCAACTGGAAACAGACAGGCACTTCGGCGCGATCCCGCGCCATCAGGGCAAGGCATGCCGTCAGTCCCCCACCCGCACTGTCCCCGCCAATGGCGATACGCGCCGGATCAATCGAAAGTCCAGATGCATTCGCATGCACCCATTTTAGCACCGCATAGCAGTCTTCTATCGCCGCGGGATAAGGGGCCTCCGGCGCAAGCCTGTAATCGACGGAGACGATGACAATGCCAAGTGCGTTGACAAGGTCACGGCATCGCGCATCGTCCACTTCGGGCGTACCACTGACAATCCCGCCGCTGTGACTGTAAACCAGCACGGGCGCATTATCGTGCCCTGTTCGCGGGGTATAGATCACCACCGGCACCTCAGGGGCCCCGGACGGTCCGGGAACAGCACCAGTTTTGACCTCGACATCCGGATATGGCGCAACCCTGACCCCACGGATCGCGGTAATGAACGCTTCCCGCGTCTGCGCAAGGGTCTGGTCAGACAATCCATCAAAGGACGGCAGAACCTTCAGGGCGGCACGGAACTCAGGGGCGACGGGATTATGGGGCATCAGGATTTTCCTCCGTTATCTGCCACCACGATAGAACCCACCCTGTCCTGCCACCTCATCACAAGCCGCGAATTAAACAAAAGTTGTTTGTTGAATTCTGTATATTTCGAAAACGAACCAATCCTGGCCGCCACGGGAATAGTAAAATCCGGGCATAAAAAAGCGGTTCCCAGAATCCGGAAACCGCTGGCAAAAATCAAGGAACGTTTCCGGTGAAGATTTTTTTAAAAAACTTCACCGGAATACTGCCTTTTTTGAAAAAAGCAGCAGCTAACATCCCCGCCTCAGGATTTCTGCGTGGATGCCTTATAGATCTGGTCGATGGCCGTTGCCAGCGCCGCATCAAACTGCGCATCCGTCATGGTGCAGCGCAGTTCCTCCAGCAACGCACGCGAGAAACTTGCGATCATGCCGTGGTTCTGCGCAAGGCGTTCACAGGCCTCGTCACGCGAATACCCTCCCGACAGGGCCACAACACGCTGCACGCGGGGATGTTTGACCAGATCAAGGTACAGGTCCGGCTTTTCAGGAATGGAGACCTTGATCATCACCTGATAATCACCGGGCAGGGCGTCAAGCCCGCGATGCAGTTCATCATGCAGCAGCGCTTCGGCCTTGGCCTTGTCCGGGCTCTTGATCAGCACTTCGGGTTCCATGATGGGGACAAGCCCCCGTTCCGCAACCTGCTGCGCCAGGGCGAACTGCTGCTTTACGATCGCCGCCACCCC
Source organism: Gluconacetobacter entanii (assembly GCF_013155425.1). NCBI lineage: Bacteria > Pseudomonadati > Pseudomonadota > Alphaproteobacteria > Acetobacterales > Acetobacteraceae > Gluconacetobacter > Gluconacetobacter entanii. Next base: position 154,124 of record NZ_JABJWD010000003.1, read on the forward strand.
GTTACGTTCGGCCAGATGGATGACGGAGCGGGCCTTCGTGCCGTAAATCCCCTTCTTGATGGCCTGATCCAGCAGCGCCTCAAGATCGGGAATGGGCTTCATCAACTGGACACCGCCAGCCTCAGCCTCCAGTCCCTTGTCAACCTTCAGGAACGGCACCACGCCACGATCCTGCCACAGGAAGGTCGGAACAGGCGTATCCTTGACCAGGCCGTTCATCGTCTGCTCGAACAGAATGGCGGCGAGGATCTTCTTCCCCGTGAAGGATGGCGCGGTAACGACCCTGACCCGCATTTCATGCATGAGGGCAAACATCTGCGCATCGTTGCTGTAGGCGCTGTCGGGGATGCCATAATGGCGCAGCGCGCCCGGCGTGGATCCCCCACTCTGGTCCAGGGCCGCGATAAAACCCGCATTTTCAGACATGTTCTTACGCATCTGGGCGATCGACATAGCTATCTGTACCTCCTGTTCCCAATATTCTATATCATCGGGATGATATTTTGAACGTCATATATAAGTGTCCGTGCCTGCGGATACCCCCTTTCCCTTGCGGCTGTATTGGCCATGGCCGCCAAAGAACGGGACACTGGCACGGATGGTCGCAATCACGTCCCCCGATAACTCCCCGGCGGGACGCATGTTCCGGCCCTGCGGCCTCAGATCAGTCCATAACGCTCCAGCAGGTCGCCAATTTCCGTTCCCGTGGACAGGTGCCGCACCACGCCCGAAGCCGGAACCTTCCTGCCATCGCGTAGCTCCGCCGCCGCCTGCAACAGCATGCGGATATCATAGACACTGCCGAAGACTTCGGGGACCGCACGGTCGATATCAAGCAGCGTATAGACCGCCTCCATCGCGGTACGGACGGAATATTCCGTCGTGAACACGGTGTCGCGTGGCGTTTCCGCAAACTGCCCCAGAAAGGCGAGGTTGACACTGCCGTCGGGCACCACCTTCGGCCGGTCCCCGACGGTGCGGGGCATGAACTGCGCCGTGATGAACGGCATCATGCACGGATGGGTCACGGCCCCGGTCGCCGCCATATCGTCGATCTGGTCTGCGGGCACACCCATGTGGAACAGCCATTCCCGCGTGATTTCCTCGCCCGTGCAGTCCTGCATCGGCTTTTTCACGTAATTCCCCGGCACATCGCTGAACAGGCCATAAAGCCATGCAACCATCTGCCCCTTCGGCTGTCCCTTGAAGTGGGGCTGGCGGCTGACGACCCAACTCATCAGCCATGCGGAATCCTGAATGGTGATCGGCCCGCCTGTCACCGTGCGGCCCGAAAACGGGTCACGCCCCGTCACCTTGTGCACAAGGGCGGGAATACGTGCATCCAGCGTCGTCACCGTCGCGGACTCCCACCGGGATTTCGTGGTGTCGCCACAAAACACGTCCGGCCGCCCGAAGGCGGGATCCTGATCCGCGATGTTGCGCCACAACTGCCAGATGCTCCCCTCCGCGATGGTCGCATCCACGGGTGCGGGGGTATGGTGGTCACCCCATCGGGAATTTTCCACCATCGAACCATTGGTGACAAAGACAAGGTCGCCGCGACCGATATCGACACCCCCTGCTTTCGCGTCCTCCAGCCAGTCGAGACGTGTCGCGACCTTCGTCCCGCCAGAGGTGTCAACCCGCACATTGGTCACCCGCACGCCATGGCGGAAGACGACGCCCTTTTCGGCAAGCCATGTGGCCAGCGGGCGGCTGAGGGATTCCTGCTGGTTGAACCGGGTGAATTTCAGCGTATGCAGGTCCTTGAGGCCAAGGATCTGGTGGACAAACCGCGCGAGGTAGCGCTTCATCTCGATCGCGCTGTGCCATGTCTCGAACGCGAACATCGAACGCCAGAACAGCCAGAAGTTCGACCGCATGAAATCTTCGGACAGGACATCACTGATGGTCCTGCCCCCCAGTTTTTCCTCATCCGTCAGGATCAGGGATATGATCTCCCGCCGCGCCTTGCCCGTCAGCTTCAGGCTGTCCCGATCCGGCAGGGGCTGTCCATGCCCGCACATCGCCCGCACCGGGCTGCTGCTGGGATCGGCACGGTTCAGGCGATAGAATTCATCCAGCACTGACGCATCCGGCACTTCGAGCGACGGGATGGAGCGATACAGGTCCCACAGGCACTGGAACTGTTCCTCCATTTCCCGGCCGCCCCGGATCAGCCATCCTGTCCGGGCGTTGCCCGTGCCATCAAGCGCCCCACCATCGGCTTCCGACGCCTCAAGGATGGTAATGCGCGATGGCGGCATCCGTGCATCACGGATCAGGAAGGCGGCCGCCGCCATTCCCGCAAGGCCGCCGCCCACGATCCATGCCGAACGGGTCTCGATCCCGGTCGGTTTTTCGGGCTGCACAAAGGATTCAAAATTGCTGTGGGCGTATCTCATGGGACGTCATGCCTGTGTTGGGGCCAGCGCGGACCCGTCTGTTTTTCCTGCCGGAAAACCCTTGTGGTCATAGCGTGCCTTTTTGTCTTTCCTGTCGTTGATGTAAATCAACTTCGCGGGACCGCAATGATCCTGCAACCGGTCTGGAAACGGGGGGCGATGCAACGGGAATTCCCAGATAGGGACTGAACGTCACGAATGTCTGTCCGCACTTTCCTCGCCAGCTTTTGCCGGGACCGCGTCCAGGCAGGTCGGGCAGAGGCATCCCTTCTGCCCCTCCTTGGGGACAGGCAGGACCGGTGTCCGTTCCATGCACCAGCACTGTCCTTCCGGCTGACAGGAAAACCCGGCCCCGCAATTGTCGCATTTCGCCATTTAATCCCCTTCCCCGCGTAAAAGTGTTTTATGAAGGCGTGTCTTCGCGCCAGTTCCGCCTGCGGGTCGATCACCTGCGCGAAGAGTACATCCAGTCGGTTGGAACAGCCATGTTCCAGCCGTCGCTGTGTCAGGTCCCCGGTTTTTGCGGCGGACGTTTCCTTTCCGCCATTATCGCGTTCACACCCGGACTGGCTGCCCGCCTTACTGGTAATGGAGCATGGCGCCAACGAAGCCAAGGCTGCATCATCCTGTGCGGCGGCGATCGCCCGTCCTTCGGATACATCCCACCCAAGGCATCCCGAACAGGGTCAGGACCGGCCACGCCCTCCCTTTTGTGCGGGCGCAGGCACACTGGTATGCATGGATACGCACCACCCTCAATCATGTCCCGAACCCGGGCAAGGGTCCGGTCATCACGATTTTCATATACGATACCGTATCGTATTTCAATATGGCAAAAAACACGCCTGCGGTTGAACCGACCATTTCGAGGTGGCCTGCCATGAGGATGATGTCAGGAGGTCCGCAGATGGGAATGGCAGGTAAATCAGGCCCCGTCCCTGCGAGATATGCCCGACAGGAAGATACTCCATGCCCGGTCAAAAAACCGCCTGCGCGCATCGACATCCTGCACCCGGTTGTGACCCAGCATGGTGTTCTGCAGCGGCCATCCGATCACGAAGCTCATCAGGACGCGTGTCGTTTCCTCATGATTCGTGGATTCAATGCGCCCGGCATCCGCCGCTGCCTTGAGCAGGCGACTGAGGGTGGCGACGAAAGGTTCGACGATCGTTTCCATCATTTCATCGGCGATGAACGGGATGCGGTGCCCGTCGCCAATGACAATGCGGTAGGCTTCGCGCGTTTCCGGACGCAGCATGAAATCCAGAAAGAACAGGGCGATTTCCTTCGTCGCCACCAGCGGATCCTTCGATGACGCCTCGACCGCGCCTGCCTCGTCCAGCAGCATCCGCCCCCGTTCCGCCACCACGGCCTTGAACAGGTCTTCCTTGGAGGAATAGCGGCGGTACAGCGTCGCTTTGCTGCATCCGATGACGCGCGCTATCTTTTCGAGCGACGTGGCGGCATATCCCTGCTCGACAAAAAGGGCTGTCGCAACCTCAAGAACCTGCCGGTCAAGCAGCGCCGACATTTCAGGTGTCGGGCGTCCGCCTGTATGCTGGGTCCGTGAAAGTGTATCGGGCATTTCATGTCCTTCGAGTACGCCTGTCCACCATGACAATGGCGACCATCATAACATGAAACCCTCCCGCGACACCATGACGCCCGCTGGCGACGCCCTTCTGGCGCCTTGCGCCAACCGGCAGTGCCTGCATCCCGCCATCGCACGGACATGTCCGTGCATACGGGGAACATGGGGTGAAAAAGGATCGGATCTCTGGCCCTACGCCCGATCCCTTTTCACCTGTTGGTCATTTTTCGCAAATGGGTATGATAATCTCAGGTCCGAACGATCATGGGCGCCTCCGCTGTTGTGGTAATGGTGCAGCCATGCGCCAGCAGGCCGACCAGAAGAGGCGTCTGTCCCGCCGCCCACGCCATGTTGACGAGGCCTGCGGGAACATCGACATCACCATAGGGACGCGCCATTTCCATGGCACGGGACGCCATGTGCCTGTATTCCCCGACCGTATGGGTCACGCCCCGGACACCGCCACGCCCCGCAGGGGGATAAAGCAGGTACTGCGGGTCCTCCCTGTACATGGCTTCCGGTGGGTAATCGGGTTCATACCAGTCAACCACGGCATCGTAATGGTGGTCGCGACCGGGCCGCATCGCAACGTCATGGCCGCTGATCGTGACAAGCAGCACCAGTTTCACCCGACTGCGCGCGCCCGCCATTTCCAGCGCCCTGTCGAGCGTGGGCTTCAGCGGGAGGTAGTCGGCATCATCACCGATCCCATCCCCCGTCAGGACAGCCACGGTGCCACAATCAACCAGTCGTTCGGCCATGCAGCGTGCATCGGATTGCGTATCCAGCACGACATGCACCGCACCGATACGCGCGCAGGCAAGGACCGCGACGATACTTTCCACCATCAGGGGCAGGTGGATCGCAACCCGGTCCCCACGCTGCACCCCCTGGTCCGTCAGCGCATTCGCAAGACGGCAGACCCGTTCATGCAGTTCGCGGAAGCATACCGCCTCCTCCCCTGCCGCGCCGCGTGACAGCACGGCGACATGGTCGGGACATTCGCCAAGGTGACGGTCCACGCACAGGGCGGAAACATTCAGCGCCCGGCGGCCATGTTCCTGCTGTGGACGGAAACGATGTTCCCGCAAGTCCTGCGCCCAGCGCGGGACATGCTGCCCCGCATGGGCGATCGAACGGGCAGAGGCATTTTCATAAGTCGCACTGATCACGGTCCTGTTCCTTGTCATTGGGTCATGTCTGCGCCCGTCATTGGGGACATGACGGGAAAAACCGGGGGAAAGGTTGCGTATGTCTGGCGTCATGACAGATGAAACAACGCCCCCTGTACGGGGCGGCGGATGACCTGCCGGACAGTGACCCTGCGATATGTCCGGCAGGTCGTGCCAGAAAGCACGATCCGCATTTCATGTTTTTCGGAACATGTTTATTTTATGGTTATTGCTGTTCCGTCATGGCGTTTCATGTTTTCTGTTCTTGTTGTTTTTGTTGACCCGGACCTTGCCAAATCCCGATCATGGACGGAAGACGGTTTGCCGTTTAAAGGGGCGAATGCCGCGCTGCAAATTGCAAAGGTTGCGAAGATGAAGAAAGCCGCCACCAAGACCTTCACCGGATCGCGCATCCGCCACCAGCGCAACCGCGTCGGCATGACGCAGAGCGCACTGGCGCAGCAACTCGGCATTTCCGCGAGTTACCTGAACCAGATCGAACATGACGTCAGGCCGCTTCCGATCACGCTGCTCGGCGCGCTGTGCAACATCTTCTCCGTGGGGGCGGAATATTTCAGCGACACCGAAGAAACACGCGGCATTCAGGCCCTGCGCGAAATACTGGCCGATCCCGTTTTCGACATGGACGCCATCAGGCTGGACAGTATCCAGGCCGCCATGCGCGTGGCACCGGACCTGTGCGCGCAGTTCGTGCGGCTATATCGCGCCTATCTCCTGCGGCAGGAACATACTGAAGCGGCATTGACCGGCGGCAATGTCCCGTCCGCACACACGGCACCGCACGAGGCCCCGGACCGGGTGGAACCTTACGAGGCGGTCAATGATTGGGTCCAGGCGCAACGCAACTATTTCGATGAAGTGGACCGTGCCGCCGAACACCAGTTCGAAAAGATGAAGCTGGATGAAGGAAGTCCCGGCGAACAGCTTGCCCGCTACCTTCTGGACCATCATGGCATCCGCACCGAAATCGACCTTGGCCTGAGCCAGAAAGGCCTGATGTGGCGTCTGGAGCGACGTCAGCGCATCCTGTTCCTCTCCCGACTTGCCCCTTCGGAAAGCAGCACGTTCTGGATGGCGCAGGCACTGGGGCAGATTGAACATCAGGCCCTGTTCACGCGCGTGATCCGCCGTTCCCGCCTGAAGGAGAGCGAGGCGCGGGGCCTTGCGCGCGTCTACCTCACCAATTATTTCGCCGGTGCGCTCCTCCTGCCCTATGAGCGGTTTCGCATGACGGCGCATGACGTCCGCCATGACCTCGAACTGCTGCAGCGTCAGTTCGGCGTCAGTTTCGAACAGGCCTGCCACAGGCTGAGCACCATGCAGCGCCCCGGCCATCAGGGAATCCCGTTTTACTTTCTCAAAACGGATATTGCAGGAAATATCCTAAAGAGTTTCAGCGCAAACCGTTTCACGCAATCCCGCTTTGGCGGTCCGTGCCCGTTATGGAATATCTTTCGCGCCTTCAGCACACCGCAGCAGGTGCAGGTGCAGTTGTCGCAGACAACGGACGGGGCAGTCTATCTCAACATTGCCCGCACGGTCGGACGCAACAGCATCTCCTACCTTGACCGCCCGCGCCTGACGGCGGTTGTTCTGGGCTGTTCGATCACCGATGCGCCACATCTCGTCTATTCCGCAGGACTGGACCTGAAGGATCCGCGCATGATCATTCCCATCGGGCCGGGATGCCGTGCCTGCACGCGCGAAAACTGCCATCACCGCGCCCTGCCGATGGTGGGCCACCGTGTTGACGTTGACAACGAAGGACGTGGCATCGCCCCGTACCGCACGGCGCTGTAGCGCACATATGGCACCTGCATGTTCAGACAGAGGCCGTAAGCCCCCCATCGACCATCAGGATATGGCCATTTACAAAACTTGAGGCGTCGGACGACAGGAATACCGCAGCCCCCACCAGTTCCCCGACCTGCCCCCAGCGACCTGCAGGCGTGCGCTGGCACAGCCATTTCGTAAATTCCTTGTCCTTGACAAGATTTTCATTCATTTCCGTCTGGAAATATCCGGGCGCCAGCCCATTGACCTGCAACCCGTGCCGCGCCCAGTCCGTCGCCATTCCCTTGGTCAGGTTCTTTACCGCTCCCTTGGTTGCGGTATAGGGCGCGATACCGGGACGTGCCAGTTCGCTCTGCACCGAACAGATATTGATGATCTTCCCCCGCCCGCGCTGCAACATGTGACGCGCCACTGCCTGCCCCACAAAGAAAACAGCATTCAGGTTGGTCGCAACCAGCGCGTCCCAGTCCGCCCTGCTGAACTGCTCCAATGGTGCGCGGCGCTGGATCCCGGCATTGTTGACCAGGATATCAATCGGCCCATGTTCGTGTTCGATGGCATCCACCCCGGCGATGACGGCATCCTGGTCGGTCACGTCAAACCGGGCCGTCACGGCGTCCAGCCCTTCATTTTCCAGCATCGTCCGGGCGGCCTCCAGCGCGTCTGGATTACGTCCGTTCAGCACGATTTTTGCCCCATGGCGCCCCAGTCCCCGGGCCAGTGTCAGCCCAATGCCACGCGATGCGCCGGTTACAAGCGCCCGCCTGCCGGCGAGTGAGAAAAGAGTGTCATCCATCATGTCCTGTCCACCTCCATCATGATGATGCGAAGCGTAGCAGTCCTGACGGATACATGCCGGACACGTCTGTGCGCGCGCTGCGAATATCTTTTCAAAACATGTCGAAATGCCGCCTTTTCGAAAAAAGGCGGCATCCGGAAGATTTTTTGTTTCCCGATGAATTATTTAAAAACGCATCATTCAGGTGGCGATCCCGCCAAAACGTCCGTTCCTGAAATCCTCCATCGCCTGATGGATTTCCTCGCGGGTGTTCATGACAAACGGGCCATAACCGGCAATCGGTTCGTTCAGGGGCTGTCCCGTCAACACCAGAAAGCTGCTGTCCGCCGCCGCCTGCACCGTCACCTGCGTGCCTTCGCGGCCCAGAAGGGCGAACTGCGCGCTGGTGAGTTCCTCGGCCCCATTGACAACAAGCCGTCCCTCCAGCAGGACGATTGCCGTGTTATGCCCGGCAGGCAGATCCAGCGTGACCTGCGCGCCCTCCCGCAACGTGCCGTCCCAGACATTGAGCGGCGAGAAGATCCGCGCCGGTCCGTGTCGCCCGCCATATTCACCGGCAATCACGCGCAGGTGCCCCGCCCCGTCACCAAACGGCACCACGGGAATGCTGGCCGCCTGAAGCGTCTGGTAACCCGCAGGCATCGCCTTGTCCCGGGCGGGCAGGTTGACCCACAACTGCACCATACGGAACTGCCCCCCCGTCCTGGCATAGGCCGGGGAATGGAATTCCTCGTGCTGGATCCCGTTGCCCGCCGTCATCCACTGCACGTCACCCGGGCCGATGATGCCCCCACCGCCCGAGGAATCGCGGTGTTCGACTTCCCCGTCATATACGATGGTCACGGTCTCGAACCCCTTGTGGGGATGTTCACCCACGCCACGGCGGGTTTCAGTGGGCTGGAATTCATGCGGACCGGCATAATCCAGCAGCAGGAAAGGGCTGAGATGTTCGCCAAAATCGGTATAGGAAAACAGCGAACGCACCGGAAATCCGTTCCCGACCCAGTGGCCCCGGTCATTTCCATAACGGCCAAGAATCTTCTTTTGCATGATGAGTATCCCATCTGGGGAAGGACGGCACTATGCCCCTTCCGTCGTCCCTGAACATGTGCCTGTTCCGTCGTATCATGAAGTTTGCCAGATCGAACAATGCGTCCTATGGAAGGAACGATGAGGGACCTCAACGATTTTGAATATTTCGTACAGGTGGTGAAACATGGCGGTTTTTCCGCCGCCGCACGGGCCACGGGGTTGCAGAAATCGCTGCTCAGCCGCCGTATCCGCGTGCTGGAGGATCGCCTGCATACCCGCCTGCTGCAACGTTCGTCCCGGCATTTCAGCGTTACGGAAACCGGCCACAGGTTCTATGAACACTGCCTCGCCATGCTGGCCGAGGCCGAAAGCGCCGAACGCTCCGTCGCCCAGCTTCAGGCCGAACCCTGCGGGCAGGTCCGGCTGAGTTGCCCGGTCGCCCTGCTCAATTTCCAGTTCGGTGCCCTGCTGGCCCGGTTCGTCCTGCGCTATCCCTCTGTTACGCTGCACCTCGACAGCACCAACAGGCGCGTCGATGTGCTCAAGGAAGGGCTGGACCTGGCCATCCGCGTGCGCTTCCCGCCGCTGGCGTCTTCGGACCTTGTCATGCGCACGCTTGATACCAGCACGCAATGCCTTGTCGCGGCCCCGACACTGGTGCGCCATCCCCCTGCCTCCCCCGCGGACCTGAATGGCTTTCCTTCCCTCGATTTCCATACCGGTCCGGGGGCACATTCATGGCTGCTGGAAAACCGGCAGGGACAGACGGCCACCATCTTCCACGAACCCCGGCTTGCGACGGATGACATGGCGGTCCTGCGCGAAGCCGCACTGATCGGGGTCGGAATCGGGCAGTTTCCCACCATGATGATCTGGCCGGATATCGAAGCGGGAAGGCTGGTCCCGGTCCTGCCCCAATGGCGTCCGCAGGCGGGCATCGTCCATGCGGTCTTCCCCTCCCGGCGTGGCCTGGTGCCTGCCGTGCGCGCCCTGCTTGATTTCCTTGCCCGGGAATGCGCGGCCCAGCGTCGTCTGGCAACCGAAGCCCTGCCCAACCCCGCGCCGGATTCCTGACAACGCACGCCACGACCGCAATGCAAGCGCGCGGCAATTCCCGGAAACGCAGCATTTCCGATTTTGGCCTGTTCGCCATCCCCGGCGGGCATATGATCGTGGACATCCGGGCGGGGCATTTTCCAGCACCCAATACGCGCCCCGTTCACATTTGATATTGAGGAGATTGCGGTCATGCCAAAGGTTCTCGTGCTTTATTACTCGTCCTATGGCCACATAGAGACGATGGCCCATGCCGTGGCGGAGGGCGTGCGTTCCGCCGGGCTGGAAGCTGACGTGAAACGGGTGCCCGAACTCGTCCCGCAGGACGTGGCCCGGTCACACCATTTCAAGCTTGAACAGGATGCCCCCATCGCAACCGTTGACGAACTGCCGGATTATGATGCGATCATTCTCGGTGCGCCCACACGCTTTGGCCGCCTGCCCGCGCAGATGGCCAATTTCTGGGACCAGACCGGCGGCCTGTGGCTGCGTGGGGCACTGATTGGCAAGGTGGGCGCGGTCTTCACCTCCACCGCGTCACAGCATGGCGGACAGGAGACCACGCTGTATTCGCTGATGTCGAACCTGATCCATCACGGCATGGTCGTCAGCGGCCTTCCCTACAGCTTCCAGGGGCAGTTGAAGCTTGACGAGGTCACGGGCGGGTCGCCTTATGGGGCCACGACGATTGCCGCGGGCGACGGGTCCCGACAGCCAAGCGCGAATGAACGCGACGGGGCGAAATTCCTTGGCCAGCATGTGGCCGGCCTCGCCAGGAAACTCGCATGACCTGCGGGGCGATCACGGCATGGGACAGGGCCGAGGACCGTCCCGTTTCGCGTCCCCCTGCCGATCCTGAAGACATCAGGACGAGCGTGCGGGCGCGCGTGCCTTTTTCCTTCTGGAAACGGGTCCGGGGCCGGGCCGTGACCAGGGGGGATCTCCGAACGCCGTGACAAGGTAGTCGAGGAACGCACTCACCCTGACGGGACGTAACGGGCTGGCGGGCGTCACCAGATACAGGGCGACAGGCGGCACGGACCATCGCGGCAGCAGGCGTTCCAGCCGGCCTGAACGCAGGCCTTCCCAGACCATGAATTCCGGGAAAAACCCATATCCCATCCCGGCTTCGAGCGCGGGCAGGAAAGCTTCCGCATTATCCGCACGCAACCGCGCCGTCTGGCGCAGGACATATTCGCGGCCATTCTGGTCATGGCGCAGCCGCACCATCCCCGGCGCCGATGTGTTGGTATAGACAAACCCCTTTTCCCCCTCCAGCGCCTTTGGGTGATCGGGCCGCCCGATCCGGTCGAGGTAGCCGGGCGTCGCGACAGACAGGATCCTGACGGGACATAACTGCCGGGCACGAAGGGAGGAATCCGCCAGTGCGGCAATCCGCAGGGCGACATCATATCCTTCGGCGACGAGATCGACGAGGACGTCGCTGAAATCAATGGTGATGTCGATTTCGGGATATTGTTGCAAAAAACCGGGTAATATGGGCGAAAGGTGCCTGACCCCGAACGTCATGGGGGCGGCGACACGGATCAGGCCCGCGGGGCTGAGCATCCCTCCGCGGGCCTCGGTTTCCGCCGCCTGCGCTTCGGCCAGCAGCCTGTTTGCATGACCAAGCAGAAGGCGCCCCGTTTCGGTCAGGGACAGATTGCGTGAATTGCGGTTGAACAGCGAAATGCCAAGGGAGCGTTCAAGCCGGCTGACGGCCTTTGAGACGGTTGGCTTGGACCGCTGGATGTCCTCTGCAGCCCGCGCGAAGGATCCCTGTTCCGCCACCTTGGCAAAAATGGCCCATGCTTCAAGATCCGGCAACCGCATAGATGACATCCGTGGAGATGATTTTCGCGAAACAGTCCCAAGCTCGTGTTTCCATACCTTACCTTCCGCGTCCTGTCGCCTCCGGCGGACTCCGCGTCCCTTTGGCAGGGAGGTGCGTGACCATGCAGTCGATAGCCGAACAATAGACGGCAGGGTCCACCCTCCCCGCCACATAGACCGAACGGTCTTCATGGGGCAGGCAAGGTCCTGAAAAGCAATATTCCCCGACTTATTCTATTCTTGATACGCAACGGTTCCTTTCATGAAGAAAAAAAATAACAACCAGTCCTAAAGTCTGCATTGACTGCAAACCTGTCTATTGGAAACGGAATGACATGGGCGATTTTTTGGCGGAATACTGTCCATTCTGTAACAATACTCATAAAGTCGTTACCACTTTCACGACTTCGTTTTTTCTCGTTCCATAAATGTAGGACTAGCCTCCGCATCACAATACTTTGGAGGAACATCCATCATGTCTGCTTTCACAGCGCCCCAAACCGCCGGTGGATGGGCGACACTGGCGCTTGCGGTCGTTATCATCGCGCTGGGCCTGCCGCTTGTTTACATGGGCGCGGAACTCGCATTTCTTGGCGGGTCCTGGTACTATATCATTGTCGGTCTTGCCGTAACCGCGGCGGGCGTTCTCATGGCCATGGGCCGGGTTGCGGGGGGCATGCTCTACCTCGCGGCGGTGGCATTCACATGGCTGTGGGCCCTGTGGGAAGTCGGTTTTGACGGCTGGGGCCTGCTGCCCCGCGTGTTCGGCCCCACCCTTCTTGCCATTGGCGTGGCACTCAGCCTGCCGGTCCTGCGTCGCGCACAGAACGCACGCACCACCTCCGTGCGGGAGATTGCATGATGTCCACAAACCCCATGCTGCGTTCCATGCTGCTCGGCGCCACGATCATCGCCGGCCTTTCCTGTACCGCCGCCCTGGCGCAGGTTCCCCCTGCTGACCAGCCCCCCGGCCAGAACAACGCCACCGTCCCGCCTTCCGTGCCCGCGCCGCCTGCGGATGCCTTTGCGCCGCCCTCCCCCAACGCCCCGCAGGCCGCGGGCGTCAATGCGGCCAACATCCCCGACGGACCGCCCGCCGAGCCAAGCGAAGCCACGCCGATGGTCGAACAGGTCACGGCCAACCCGGCACATGACGACTGGCCTGCCTATGGCCGTGATGACAGGGCGACCCGCTTCTCACCGCTGGACCAGATCACGCCGGCCAATGTCAGCCACCTCAAGCGCGCCTTCATCTACCATACCGGCAGCAAGCCGGGACCGGGACAGGTGAACAAGTGGGCTGCCGAGACCACGCCGATCAAGGTGGGGGACGGGCTGTACATGTGCTCCGCGCTGAACGACATGATGCGCATCGACCCCGCCACGGGCAAGGAAGTCTGGCATTTCCACGCCAACGAGAAATATGAGAGCATCCCCTATACGGCGGCGTGCAAGGCGGTTGTGTATTATACCTCCTCCACCGTGCCGGAAGGCGAGCACTGCCACCACCGCATCCTTGAGGCCACGCTGGACGAACGCCTGATCGAGGTGGATAGCGAGGACGGCAAGGTCTGCGAGGGCTTTGGCTGGCACGGCATGGTCAACCTGATGAAGGGGATGGGTGAATCGGTGCCCGGATTCGTGGCCGAAACCGCGCCGCCGCCGATCGTCAACGGTGCGATCATCACCAACCAGGAAATCCTCGACGGGCAGCGCCGCTGGGCACCGTCGGGTGTGATCCGCGGGTATGATGCCGAAACCGGCCGCTTCCTGTGGGCATGGGATGTCAACCGTCCGCATGAACATGGCGAGCCGAAGGAAGGCGAGCATTACAGCCGTGGCACCCCCAATTCGTGGGCGGCCATGATCGGCGACAACGCGCTGGGACTGGTTTACGTGCCGACCGGCAACTCGGCCGCCGATTACTACAGCGCCCTGCGCAGCCCGGAGGAGAACAAGGTCTCCTCCGCCGTGGTCGCAATCGACGTGAAAACAGGCGAACCGCGCTGGGTGTTCCAGACCGTGCACAAGGACGTCTGGGATTACGACATCGGATCGCAGCCGACGCTGATGGACTTTACCAAGCCTGACGGCTCCACGGTGCCTGCGCTGATCATGCCGACCAAGCGTGGCCAGACCTTCGTGCTGGACCGCCGCACGGGTGAACCCGTCCTGCCGGTCGAGGAGCGGCCCGCGCCGTCGCCGGGCATGGTGCCGGGCGATACGCGTTCGCCGACGCAGCCATGGTCGGTCGGCATGCCGCGCCTCGGTTTTGCCCCGCTCAAGGAAGCCGACATGTGGGGCATGTCCCCCATCGACCAGCTTTACTGCCGCCTGAAATACCGCCGTGCGCATTATGTGGGTGAGTTCACGCCGCCGAGCATCGACAAGCCGTGGCTGGAATATCCCGGCTATAACGGTGGCTCCGACTGGGGCAGCGTCGCCTATGATGAAAAGACCGGCATCCTGATCGCCAACTGGAACAACACGCCGATGTATGACCAGCTGGTCAGCCGCAAGAAGGCGGACAAGCTGGGCCTGATGCCGGTGGATGATCCCAACTACAAGCCCGGTGGTGGCGGGGCCGAGGGTGCGGGCGCCATGGCCGAGACCCCCTATGGCATCGTCGTTTCGCCCTTCTGGGACGAATATACGGGCATGATGTGCAACCGTCCGCCCTATGGCATGATCACCGCGATCGACATGCACACGCAGAAAGTGCTGTGGCAGCACCCGCTGGGCAGTGCGCGCGCCAACGGCCCGTTCGGCCTGCCGACGCACCTGCCGCTGACGATTGGCACGCCCAACAATGGCGGCCCGGTCATTACGGCCGGTGGCCTGATCTTTGTTGCCGCGACGACCGACAACATGATCCATGCCTTCGACATCCATACCGGCAAGGAAGTGTGGAACGACGTCCTGCCCGGTGGTGGACAGGCCACACCCATGACGTATGAATACAAGGGCAAGCAGTATGTCGCCATCATGGCCGGTGGCCACCACTTCATGATGACGCCGGTGACGGACGACCTGGTGGTCTACGCGCTGGATAACGCCAACTGATCGCCCACGTCAGTACAGGCCAACGGAACGGGGTCGCATCATGCGGCCCCGTTTTTCGTTTGTCGGTTGATGGATGGCAAAAGTTATTTGGGTGGCGGCTTTTTCAGGGATGCGGAGTTTTTCAAAAAGTCATCTGCATGTCTGTATATTACAGATCGAGCGTCAGTGACGGTGTGCGACTGCGCGAGCAGCACAGGGCGATATGGCTGCCCTGCTCCTCCTCTGTCAGTACCACATCGCGATGATCCCCCTCCCCGGCCAGCAATGGCACGATACATGCACCGCACATGCCCTGTTCACACGACAGGTCTACATCTATGCCCGCCGCAAGCAGGGCGGATGCGATGCTCTGCCCCGCCGGGACCGTTACCGTCTGTCCCGATCGCGCCAGCACGACCTCGAACGGACGATCCGACAGCGCATGGGTGGATTCCGTGGGACGGAAATATTCCGTATGGATCTGCTCCGGACGCCACCCTGTCGCCACCGCATGGGAAAAGACGGCGTCCATGAACCCGTCCGGCCCACACAGCATGATGGCCGTATCGGGGGAAGGCATCTCCAGAAAATCGGGATACCCGTCCTTCAGGCTCCTGCTGAAGCGGACATGTTCCCGATAAGGCGACGCACGCAGCATGTCGCGAAAGGGGGCCTGATCAGGCTCACGCGTGTAATAGGACAGCCCCCAGTCCGCGCCGTTAGCCTGCAGGCGCCTCATCATCGACAGCAGGGGTGTAATCCCGATGCCGCCGCCCACCAGCATGTAGCGTTGTGCATCCGGCAATGAAAACGCGTTACGTGGCGCGGAGATCAGCAGTTCCATCCCCCGCGAGACCTGCGTGCAGAGTGATTCCGACCCACCACGGGACGCGGCATCACGCCTGATGCACAGTTCATAGGCAGAAAGGTCCTCGGCAGCGCCACACAGCGAATACTGCCGGATCAGGCCAGAGGGCGTCATGACATCGACATGCGCGCCCGGTTCAAAAGACGGCAGGCCCTCCCCACCCGGTCGCGCGACCAGGCGCAGGCGCACACAGTCCGTCCCCTCGGGCGCGGCATCCTCGACCAGGACAGGAAACAGCGAAGACATGGGCACAGCTTCCCTTACGCCGTGAAAAACTGGCTCAGTCCCATCGTACGCAGCGCGCGGCGATAGGCGATCGAACTGCGGTCCGCCATCACATGCGCCTCCAGCGTCACGTCGAGCGGCAGGTTCTCCGGCTTCTGCGCTTCGACCAGGGCACGGTCCTCCTCGAAAACACGCAGGTTGAAATCGTACACATCCTGCAGGGGCAGGTCCTTGTCGAAATTGCGGCACATGGGTGCGAACATCCGTGTCTTTCGCGCTGATACGGGCGATGCCGCATTCATGATCATCAGGCGGCCATTATCGGGAAAGTGGATTTCCAGTGTTGCGGTAAAGGGCACGTGCACACGGAAATGCCGCAGCCATTCAAATCCCGGACGTCCCCGGTCGCTCTTGCCAATGGGGTAGTTGCCGACGCTGCTGCGATATTCGGCTTCGAACCCATCCGGCGTCACGCGGGTCTTGTAAGGCGGCACGACGGGGTTTTCCGGGTCGGCGAACGTATCGGTATGGACAAAGGCGAAATGGGCGACGTCAATGAACCCCTCTACCTGCCGTCCGGCGAAACCGGCGATGTCGATCCACGGGCAGTTGATCTGCTGGAAGGCGGGATCGTCCCAGTGTGGCATCGGCGGAATGACGGGGGCGCCGCCCTCCGGCCGCAGGCAGGTCCAGATCAGGCCATAGCGTTCGACCGCGGGATAGGTACGCAGGTTCAGCTTCGACGGAATGGCGCTGTCGGGATGGGCGGGCACCCTGACGCACTTCCCCTGCCCGCCAAAACGGAACCCGTGATACGCACAGGCGATCGTCGTGCCGTCGCCCTTTCCCATGCTGAGCGGAACACCACGATGGGGGCACAGGTCATCGGCGATCACGATGCCCTCCCCCGCGCGGTAGATCACCAGCGGCGCGTCGAGCAGCGTCACACCCATCGGCTGTTCCCCGAGGTCGCGCACAAGGGCGACCGGATACCAGCACCGGGCAAGGATATTCCAGTCATCGACATCGAACGTCATGTTGCGCGGCAGGACATGGGCGGGGGTCGGGCGCGGATGGGTGGTCGTGGTCACGGCGGGTTCTCCTGAACAGGGCCGGACTCCATCCGGCGGCTTTCGGAAAAGATCATTTCACAACCAGCGCGATCTCAGATATATCATAATTGATCATTTACCATTCTCAAAATCAGCACGCATGCAGCCGTTCTCCCGCTTCCTTCTCTATTTTCTGGCCGTTGCGCGCCATAAATCCATCCGAAAGGCGGCAGAGGACCTCCATATCGCAGGCTCCGCCATCAACCGGCATATCCTGCTGGGGGAAAAGCAGCTCCAGACCCCGCTTTTCGAACGCCTGCCGACCGGCATGCGCCTGACGGCGGCGGGTGAACTGCTGTATGGATGCGCGCGGCGCTGGACCAAGGATCTTGACGACCTCACCCGCCAGATCGACGACCTGAAGGGGATCCGCCGTGGACAGGTGGACCTGCTGGCACCCGAGGCCCTGTCGCGCGCCTTCCTGCCCGAACTTGTCGCGCGCATGAAACGCAGCCATCCCGGTGTGGTGCTCAACATCAACATCCGCGACAACAGGCGGATCTGTCCCACCCTGCTCTCTGGCGACGGGGACCTTGCCCTTGTGCTGGATCCGGAGGAAACACGTGACCTTGTCGTGGTCCGGCGGCTGTCCTTCCCCCTTGGGTTCGCCTGCCGGCCCGGCCATCCCCTGGCGCGGCATGCCGCCGTCAGGCTGGCGGACTGTGCCGCCTGCCCCATGATTGCACCGGAGCAGCCACTCGCACTGGCCTCCATGTTCACACGGCTTGTCGAGGGCGGGCGGATGACTCCCATGGTTGCGGCGCGGGCGAATAATGTGCAGATGATCATCTCCCTTGTCACGGCGGGCGTGGGGATCTGTTTCCTGAGTTCCCTTGACGTCATGTCTGAAGTGATGCGCGGGGACGTGGCCTTCGTGCCGCTGATTGGGTCTGACATGCCGCACCTGACGCTGGCGCTGGTGCATGACCGCACCCGGCAGCTTTCGCGCGTCACGCATCTGGTTGGAAATATCATGGGGGACATCATGACACAGCCCATGGCCTGACTGCCCCAGGTCAATAAAGGCGGTCCGGCGGCACCTCGCGGCAGCGGCCCGACCGTTGATCGGCCATGAAATCATGGCAAAATACCGTCTTGACCATTCCCCCTGCCCGCCCGATGGCATTTCCCAGCCCTGCTGCAGGTGCACCGGACGCAAAAGCGTGCCAAAGTGCCGCAGTATGCACAAGCGTGTGCGGAACCTGACCGATGGGACGGAAGATGAGCGGAGCGATGCCGTTATGAACAGGGCAGAGGCATTCCCTGAAACCCCAGACGTGCCGACGCGCGTCCGCCTGTGATATCGGGGTGGAGGGCATCAGCGATATGGTGCAGCAGTTGAAAGACCACGGCAGGACCTGACCGGGATGTGCGGCCCGGCCTTACATGCCGGCGCAATGACTTGATAATAGAGAACAAGGATCAAAATGGCCTACGCAACTACCAATCCCTATACCGGCGAAGTCGTCGCCACCTTCCCCGACGCCACGGATGCACAGGTGCAGGCCGCGCTGTCGGAAGCACATGCCGCCTTTGAAAGCTGGCGCAACACGTCCTTTGCCGAACGTGCGAAGGTCATGAATGCCGCCGCCGCCATCCTGCGTCGTGACATCGACAAATATGCCCGCCTTGGCACGCTGGAAATGGGCAAGCTGTTTGAAGAGTCGAAGCTGGAAGTCATCCTTTCGGCGGAAATCCTCGAATATTATGCGAAATATGCCGAAGAACTGCTGAAGCCCGAAATCCTGCCCGTTGCCGACCCCGCCGAAGGCCGGCCCGTTCTGGTGCATGAGCCGCTGGGCATCGTGCTGGCGATCGAGCCGTGGAACTTCCCGTTCTATCAGGTGGTGCGCATCATCGCGCCGCAGCTTTCGGCCGGTAATGCCGTACTGCTCAAGCATGCGTCCAACCTGCCGCAGTGCGCGGCATCGTGCGAGGAACTGATGCTTGAAGCCGGCCTGCCGAAGGGCCTGTTCCGCAACCTGTATGCGGCGCGTCCCCACACTGCCATGATCCTGAACGACCCGCGCGTGTGCGGTGTCGCCCTGACGGGGTCCGAAGGCGCGGGCACCGTGATCGCCGGTACCGCGGGCAAGGCGCTGAAGAAAGCGACCATGGAACTGGGCGGTGCCGACGCGTTCGTCGTGCTGGACGATGCCGACGTGGAAAAGGCGGCGCGCTGGGCGGTTATCGGTCGCCACTGGAATGCCGGACAGGTCTGCGTTTCGGCCAAGCGCCTGATCGTCGCCGACGCCATCTATGACAGGTTCCTTTCCATCTACAAGGAAGGTGTCGCGGCGCTGAAGGCGGGCGATCCGATGGATCCGGCCACCACGCTCGCCCCCCTGTCCTCCCAGGGGGCGGCAGACGACCTGCGCGAACAGGTCAGGCGGGCGGTGGAGCATGGCGCGAAGGTCGAGGTCATCGGCGCGCCGGTTCCCGAAAAGGGCGCGTTCTTCCAGCCGCTGCTGATGTCGAACCTTGACGAAAAGAACGAGGCCCGCCACTGGGAGTTCTTTGGTCCTGTCACCCAGATCTACCGGGCGAAGGACGATGCCGATGCCATCCGCATTGCCAATGACTCCCCCTATGGCCTGGGCGGTTCGGTCTTCACGCGCGACGAGGCACGCGGCATGCGCGTGGCGCAGGCCATCCGCACCGGCATGGTGTTCATCAACCATCCCCTCGTCCCCAAGGCCGACCTGCCGTTTGGTGGTGTTGCGCGCTCCGGCTACGGACGTGAACTCGTTGGCCTTGGCATCAAGGAATTCGTCAACCACAAGCTGATCAACATCGTCGATATCGACGCACCGTTCTGATGCGGTCATCCGGGCGGGGGCCATGACGCCACCGCCCTGCTGCCGTTTTCGGCAAAAAGACAAAAACCTCCCACGGTGTCCGCCGTGGGAGGTTTTTTTATCCGCACTGCCTGTCCGTTCAGGACAGGGTCCACTCATGCAGGGGCGTGGACCAGTTTCTTGTTGATGAACTCCTCGATCCCCAGCGAGGACAGTTCGCGGCCGTAGCCGGAATTCTTGACACCGCCAAAGGGCAGGCCCGGCGCCGTCCAGGTGGAGCGGTTGATGAAGACCATCCCCGTTTCGATCTGGCTGGCCACGCGCTTGCCACGTTCGATATCCGTCGTGATGACGGAACCGCCAAGCCCGTAAGGGGAATCATTGGCAAGGTCGATGGCGGCCTGTTCGTCCGGCACACGGAAAATCATGGCTACCGGCGCGAAGAATTCCTGATGGAACGCCGGGTTGTCCCTGGTGATGTTTTCAAGGATGGTGGCCTGCAGGAAGTATCCGGGACGTGCAATACGCTTGCCGCCAGTGACAATCCGCGCGCCATGTTCAACCGCGCTTTCGATCTGGCCCAGCACAAGCTTCAGCGCGCTTTCGCTGCAGAGCGGTCCAAGCGTCGTCTTTTCATCCATCGGGTCGCCATCGACCAGTTTTTCAAGCTCCGCCTTGAAGCGGGCGGTAAAGGCATCGGCGATCTTTTCATGGACGATGAAGCGCTTGGCCGCGACACAGCACTGCCCCGTATTGTTCATCCGGCCCCAGACGGCCCATTTGACCGCAACATCAAGGTCCGCATCATCCAGCACGATGAAGGCGTCACTGCCGCCAAGTTCCATCGTGTTCTTTTTCAGGGCACTTCCCGCCTCTGCGGCGACGGCCTTGCCCGCACGCTCGCTCCCGGTCAGGGCCACGCCACGTACGCGCGGGTCCGCGACAACCGTGGCCGACTGTTCATTCGTGATGAAGACATTTGAATAGGTGCCTTCGGGTGCACCGGCATCGGCGAACAGTTCCTCGAACATGACGGCGCACTGCGGCACGCCGGGCGCATGTTTCACGATCAGCACGTTCCCCGCCATCAGGTTCGGCCCGGCAACGCGGGCCAACTGGTAATAGGGGAAGTTCCACGGCTCGATGCAAAATACGATGCCGATTGGCTGGCTGAGGATCGTGGCCTTGCCGTCATCAACCTTCAGGTCAACGGGGGCGAGGAACTTCTCGGCGTTGTCGGCATAATAATCAAGGATGTCGGCGCTGAGGTCCACTTCCGCCTGTGCCTCGCGGAACAGCTTGCCCATTTCAACAGTAATGGGGGTCGCGAATGCATCGCGGTTATGCCGCATGATTTCCGCGGCCCTGTGCAGGATGGCGCTGCGTTCTGCATAGCTCTTCTTGCGCCAGTTGTTCGTATAGGTGGCGTCAGCCGTGGTGATGATCTTCGCAAGCTGCGCATCCGAATGCAGGTCGAAGGTCTTCAGCGTTTCCTCGGTGTACGGATTTATCGTCTGGTACTGCATGGCCTTACGGTAACCTCCCGATTTTTTCTGTCAGCAACACACCTGCCAGCCCCGACACGAGCCTGGATTCCACGCCATATGCAGGCATTGCCTATGGCGGATGACAGGGGCCTGCTGTGATTTGTCTATATACGACCATATATAGTCGTCATCGCTTAACAAAGCTTTTCATGCTCAAGATCTCGTGAAACTTCGTTTGGGGACAAGGTGTTATGCGTTTCATTCAGGGCTTGTCCGGGAATATGTTCTCCGCTCCTTCCCTGATTTCCATCAGCACCCCATCCCTGCCCTGACCCGCATCCATGCCTTCGCCATTGCGGGAGGACCGGCCCCGGCGGAGTGACCCGGCACCATATGCCGCGTGATGGCCTGTCCGCGTTCGTGCCGTCATCACCGGGATGACACATCCGTCATGGCATGCGAAACTTGCCCATCCGAAACATTCCACATCCAGGCCGGAATTCCTTTATGACGCGTCGCCCATTCCTGTATGGCTTTTCCATCATGCTGGTGGTTTCCACCACGTTCCTGCCGGAAGACGGACATGCCAGCACAAAAGCCGCGACACAGCCTGCCGACATGGTGGATCCACGCATCGGCACGGGCGGGCCGGGACATACGTTTCCGGGGGCAAGCGTCCCGTTCGGCATGGTCCAGCCTTCCCCCGATACCGCGATGCCGGAATTCCGCCATGCCTATGACTGGGCGGGCGGGTATCAATATAATGACCCGACCATCATGGGCTTTTCCCAGACCCATTTCTCCGGTGCGGGACATTCCGACCTTGGCGACTGGCTGCTGATGCCCATCTCTGGCGATGTCAGGATGGAACCGGGCGATCCCGCAAAGCCTGAAAGCGGCTACCGCTCACGCTTCAGCCATGGCAGCGAGGAGGAGCATCCCGGTTATTATGGCGTGACGCTGGATGATTATGGCGTCCACGCCGAACTGACGGCCGGACAGCGCGTGGCGTGGCATCGCTACACCTTCCCTGCGGACAGGCCCGCGCATGTGCTTCTGGACCTGCGGCCAAGCATCTACGACTATCCGGGCAAGGTCTTGTGGACACGCCTGCGCGTACGGGCGGACGGCACGGTTTCAGGCTGTCGCATGACACGTGGCTGGGCGCCCGGCCGGACGACGTGCTTTGCGATGCGCTTTTCGCGCCCGATGAGTGCGCACATGCTCTATAACCACGAGACCAACCTGACCTATCACGGGTTTCGTGGACCGGGGAACGCGCCGGTGGACCCGAATGTCGAGATGGGCCGCGCGGTGGAGGCGGTGTTCGATTTCGGCAACCTTTCCGCGCCACTCGGGGTAAAGGTGGCGATGTCCCCCATCAGCGAGACGAACGCCATCGCCAATCTCGACGCCGGGGGACAGGGCTGGGATTTCGATGCCCGCCGCGCCGACGCCACGGCGGCATGGAACCGCGCACTTTCGGTCATTGATGTTTCCGGCACGGCGGACCAGCGCACGCAATTCTATACCGCGCTGTACCATGCGATGCTTGCCCCCACGCTGAGCATGGATGCCAACGGCGAATATCGCGGCCCGGATCAGGAAGTGCACAGGGCGCAGGGCTTCGGCTTTTACTCCACATGGTCCACATGGGATGTCTATCGCGCGCAGCAGCCACTCATGGCTTTGCTGCGTCCGGACATGAGTTCGCAGTTCGTGCGCTCCCTCGTCGCGGCACAGCAGGCCAGTCCCGTGGGCGTGCTTCCGATCTGGTCGTATCTGGGGCTGGAGACATGGTGCATGACCGGCTACCACGCCGTGCCGATCATTGCGGACGCCTACCTGGCGGGGGTGCGGGGGTTTGATGCGAAGGCCGCACTTGATGCGATGGTGGCATCCGCGACATCACCCGTCTATGGCGACCTGACGGATTACATGAAGCTGGGCTATGTCCCGATCGACCGCGAGGCGGAGGCCGGGTCAAAGACGCTGGAATATGCCTATGACGACTGGTCCCTTGCGCGGATGGCGCGTGCGATGGGCCGGACCGGCATTGCCGAGACCTTTGAAAAACGCGCCCGCAACTGGCGCAATGAGTGGGATCCGCAGACCGGGTTCATGCGCGCACGGCTGAGCACGGGGGAATTCCACACTCCCTTTGATCCCGGGGCGGCCGCCTATGGCAGTGATTATACCGAAGGCAATGCATGGCAGTATCTGTGGTACGTGCCACAGGACGTACCCGGCCTGATCGCGACGGTTGGGGGGGCCGAGAAATTCACGGCCAAGCTCGACGAACTGTTTGATACGAAGGTTGATCCGGCGCGGTTTAAAAATGTCGAGGATATCAGCGGACTTATCGGCTGGTATGCGCACGGGAACGAACCGAGCCACCATATCGCCTATCTTTATGATTACGCCGGGGCGCCATGGAAGACGCAGCAGAGGCTGCGGCAGATCATGGACAGCCAGTACAATGCCCGTCCCGACGGGCTGGCGGGCAATGATGACCTGGGACAGACATCGGCATGGTACCTGTTTACCGCGCTGGGCTTCTACCCCATCGCGCCGGGCAGCAATGAATACACCATTGGCCGTCCCTTTGTGCCGCAGGCGGTGCTCCACCTGCCCAATGGCCGGACCTTCACCATGGTGGCAACCGGTCTGGATGCGGCCCATCCCTATGTCGCGTCCGTGACGCTCAACGGCAGGCCACAGGACCTGTTGCACCTGCGGCATGAAGATATCCTCAAGGGCGGTGAACTGCACTTTGTCATGCAGGCCGAACCGAAACGCTAATATCGCGGGAATATATAAAAGTCAGGTTTTATGCCACATCATGCGGCGGGCCGGGTGTTGCCTCCCGCCTGCCGCTCTTTCCACAACTGCGCCAGACGGGCATGCAGGTTGGGGTCGCTGGCATAGATATACAGACCCCTCACTCCCCGGGTCATGAGGACATTGATCGAATTGAGGATGATCCGCGCCATGACCTCGTGCGGGTTTTCCACACCGTCACGACCGGTAAAGGCGGCCCGGTCCTCGTACCGTGACGGGTCGATCACGATCCGGTCCGTCGCACGATCATAGGTGACGGACGGTCCCAGGATGACGCCGGCGTAATTGAGGTCAAATCCCTGAATGGTATAGACCGATCCCACCTCATCAATCGTATCGGGCCGTTCCGCCCATGGCAGGCGCGCCTGTGGCATGGCCCGGTCCCAGCGCAGGTGAAAACGTCCCTCCGTAATGAAATGATCCTGCCCGTTCAGGGTATAGGGATAATCGTAGGTCGCCAGCATGCGGCACAGGCCGTATTGCGCATTACGCTGCCTGATGGCCTCGTACATGGCCTGCGCATCGTCGAAAATCCGGAAATCGAACGCTTGGGGCGCGGGCAGTGGACGCAGGACGCCGTCACGCAGTGCACGTATCCAGTCCATGACATCGGCATGGGCATGCATGCGGAACTGATGTTCCAGCCTGCGGGTCACGACGGGGAAGCCGGATACCAGTCGCGCAAGGGACGCGTCATCCCACAGGCTCTTGAATTTCAGGACCTGACGGGCATCGAACACGATCACCACCACATGCGCGTGACGGATGATCTCCTCCAACTGGTTGTCCTGATGGAAGCGGTTATACGGATCGCGGCGGGTCAGCAGCAGGTGTGCCTCATCCACCAGCACGATGTCAGCACGCCTGCCGCCCGCGTTGACCTGATTTATGAAGGTTGTCGGACGTTCAAAATCCTTTTTGCGCAGGGCGGGCTGTGTTTCGGAAATATTGCGATACAGCTTTATCATTTCCGGATGGTTCACCAGAAGGAAATTATGGCTGCCATGCAGGGGATCATGGCCATCACGCCCCCGTGCCGCATGCTGGATGGCGGTGAACAGGGTATTGAGCAACAGGCTCTTGCCGGTACCCGCGTCACCTTCGATGATGAACAGCGCATGGTCATCCGTCCGGTGGGCGCGGCAGAAAGACAGTACCTCCGCCTTCAGTGCTTCCTGCCCTTCGGTCAGCGCCATGGTGGGCGCAAGCCGCGACAGTGCGCTGTCGGAACCGGAATGGAGGGACTGTTTCATGCCTTCTTCACCTGTGGTCTTCAGTTGCAAAAGAAGGCATTTCTAAACCTTATACAGCATCAGGAAAATAGCGGTCGCTGTCGAGACAGATGACCGGGAAGAACATATGCACCGCGCCACCACAACACGTTGCGAGAGACCGGCCATCCGCCACTTTTTCCCCTACCCCGGGTCAATATCAGACGATCGCAACGCCCTTCCGCCACATATGTATGGCCTTTCGATTGAGACCGAAGCCATAGTCGATATAGAATGACGGCCAGACCCGAAACATCAGGCGGACCTGTACATCCCTCCCCACCATGAAGGAAAGAAGCTTCGGATGACTTCGTTTCAAGATGACATGACAGGCCTGATACGCTTTCCCCGAAAAACCATTCTCTCGCCGGTGGAAGCTTCGCAGTATCTTGGCATTAATAAATATCTTTTATTCGTTATGCGCGTACTGCGATGCGGTCCAAAGACAATCTCCATCAACAGGGAAACTTTGTACAAGGAGGACGAACTTGGCGCATTCCGTCTTGTCCTGATGGAATCCGTGGGGATCTGCGAAAATAATGGTTTGTACCGGGAAAAAGACAAAAGAACGTTCAGGGAGTTTCATGACCCGCTCATTTCCCTCCTGTCAAGAAATGTCATAAAGAGAAGAATGGTTCTTGTCACCTTGTGGTGCATGGTTTTATTTGGCCTATCCATAAACCTGATATTATTTTAATCATCCACGGCACATATGTTGATGACTTATTGCATGAACGTCTGCAATCACCCCGAACCGGATCAGAAATATCCATGACAAAAGAGACTGTATATAAAATCCTGACGGCACCTGAATATGACGTCCTTATGCGAGAGAAGAAATTCTCCGGCTCTGCGCTCGATATCGTCGATGGTTTCATTCACATGTCCACGGCCGCCCAGGTGACCGCCACGGTCGATCTGTATTTCAAGGGACAGTCCGGCCTGATGCTTGCCGCAATCGACCAGAAAGGTCTCGGCGCCGCCCTGCGGTGGGAACCCTCCCGCGCGGGTCAGTTGTTTCCACATTTCTATGGGACCCTTCCCTCTGACGCCATCATCAGGGTCGATCCCGTGACACGAAACCCCGATGGTACTGTCAAGATCATGGATGGCTGAACGGCACATGTTTCCTATAGATAATATTCAGGAAAATAAAAACGATTCCCGGTGTGGTATAGTGACATTCAGGCATGCTATCATGAAGGGGACGGGATATAATGCACAGGGCATGACATGCTGAAAAGAGCACTAGGTTTTACATCAAATATTTTGTTTTTTGCGATATTATTTTCTATTTTTGGAATATTTGTTTACAAATATGCAAGCACCTTTAGCACAACTGAAATCGGGACAGGAAAGATACATTGTGATCTCAATCAAAGTTTGCGGACATGCCGTTTCACCCCGATAGACATATCCCCTTCATCGGGAGGAATAAGGACAAGCATTTCCTACAACATAGATTACAATGATCTTGATGATGACAACAAGAAATACATTGGCAGCAACTGCTCCAATGTAAACCGCTCTTCTGATGGGCTCTGCACATTTACCGTGTTCGGAAACGCAGATACAAAAAAACATGAAATAACATCTGCAAAAATAAAAATGCCGGAGTGACCGTAATTACCCATCCTCACTGAATGATTTTCCATCCCGGCCTGGGATATGTCAGGATGGAAAAAACAGGCTGCCACTCCGGGGGATCGGGAAAAGTGACGAGGCCCGGCAGATCAGATGTCCCGATATGCTGGTGTTTCATTCATGCCTTCCGACATATTCCCGCGCGGATATGTGGGGCGCGGATTGACGCAACCTGTTTCCATTCGTTGCACAATGTAATCTTTTTTTCTGCATGATTGCCCGGTATCCTCCGGATCCAGTTTCATGGGAATAGAGATTGCATGCAAACCCTTCTGCAGCCGGTCGTTGGTGTCAAAATGTCCAGTGACCTGCATGAACGTCTTGCGGAACTGCACATCCCCTATCCCCCCGGTCCCAAGCGCAGGAAGCGTATGAAGAAAATCCGCCAGTGCGGACTGCTGTTCATTCATATCCCCAAGAACGCGGGAACCTCCATTTCCCGAACGCTCTATGACTTGGAAATCGGACACGAAACAATCCGTTACTTTCACAATCGCATGTGGAATATGCGGCAATATCCATCCTTTGCCATTCTGCGTGATCCGTTACAACGCTTCCTGTCCGCTTATCGATATGCGCGCATGGGCGGAAGCAGCGACAGGCGCGTGACAGCAGGCTTTCGGCAGCAATACATGAATTTCCGCTGCATTGATGACGCCCTCGACCATATTGGTGAGGCACGCCGTCCCTATGACATCGATCATATTTTCCGCAAACAGAAATGGTACCTTACGGACCGCAATGGCAGGATTGCCGTCGATCACCTGTTCATGATGGAGGATATGGACCGCATACGGCAGTTCATGAAGAAATACACCCCGAACTACATTCCCCATGCCAACAGGACACAGGACGATCTACCTCCCCTCAATGTCGATCAGATCTATCGCATCCGTAAGATTTATGAGGAGGATTACGACCTGATTTCCCAAGTCAGAGCCCTGCAGGGCAAATGATTTTCCGGCGGTATCGTCACGGGCATTTACCCGCCATCACGGGCAAATGCTTCCCCGATATCTTTCGGGCATATCAGGTTTACGTCCGCCTGCTCATCCAGTCCAACCAGTAAAAACAAGATAACGCGACAGCGGAGATATTGGCAGGATGCGTCTCTTTCGTTCAGAAACCACCTGCGCCACATTAACATCGGGGGCAGCGTTCCCTTCCTGCACGGAAGTCGGATCCAGAAAGGAATACGAGATATCGAACAAAAGGGTTTTCCTGCGTAGCCCGGCGCGCAATCGGCACAGGATGGCAGTGCAGGAGTGCCGTTTTTTTTACACGATCATGGAAGTGGCCAAGCAGTGGCACACCCTCAGCGGATATTTTTATAAAAACTTCCGCGCTTCAATGCGCTTTCAATCCCTTCCAGAGTGGTTCCGGCGGTTTCAGGCACGTATTTCCACACGAAGGCAAAAGCCGCAAGATTGATGAAACCGAACAGCCAGAATGTCCCCGTCGTGCCAAACGCCTGCACCAGGGAAAGTGTGACGAGTGAGACAAGCGTGTCGGACAGCCATACCGTCGCACTCGCCAGTCCCATCGCCTTGCTGCGTATGAAAAGGGGAAAGACCTCGGCCGCGATCAGCCACACCGCCACGGACAGCGAACCGAAATTGAAGAAGATGTAGCCCAGAAGCGACAGGACCATCAGATACAGACGCACGCCCACCAATGGCGCGGAACTGAGGAAGACCGCCCCCAGCACGAACAGCGACAGGGCCGCAACCGGCAACATGCACAGCATCATGCGCCGACGCCCGATCCGGTCGATCAGGGCAATACCCATCGCCGTTGTAATCGTGGAGGTCACGCCAACCGAAACGGACGTCAGCAGCGCCGCCGAATGGCCAAGCCCGGCCTGCGACAGGATGATGGGCGCGTAATAGACAATGACATTCGGGCCGGACAGTTGCGAAAACGCCGCAACCCCCAGCGCCGCGATCAGGGCGGGACGGATCCAGCGTGTCCTGAGGCCCAGACCACCGGCCCCCGCGGCCTCCCCCGCATCAACCTTCAGCACGTCATCCAGTTCCTGCCGGACAATGTCCTTATGCCCGCGCAGTTTATACAGGATCGAGACGGCACGCCGTTCATGTTCATGATGCAGCAGCCAGCGTGGGCTTTCGGGCAGGAACAGCATGCCAAGGCCAAGCAGGATGGCCGGGACAGCCCCCAGCATGAACATCGCCCGCCATGACTCCGCACTGCCGGACAGTTCATATCCCACAAAGAACGCCAGCAGCAGTCCCAGCGAGAAGACAAGCTGGAACAGTGAAACCAGTCCCCCCCGCCGGGACGCAGGCGCCAGTTCCGCGACATAGACCGGTACGATCTGTGTGGTCGCGCCGATTGCGGCCCCCAGCCACAGGCGCGCGGCGACAAGGGTGCCGACATCAGGCGCAAGCCCGCATCCCAGCGAGGCCACGATGAAAATACCGGCAGCCCCCATGATGGCCGGCCGCCGTCCCCATCGGTCCGACACGGGACCGCTCAGCAGGGCGCCAAAGATCGCCCCGATATTCAGGGCCGCCGCCACCCATTCCTGCCCGGCGGTCGAAAGGGAGAATGTCTGCGTCACGAAAATCAGGGCGGACGCGATGATCCCGGTATCATATCCGAACAGCAGTCCCCCCACGGCGGCCACAGCGGCGGCAATGGACACATACCGGCGCGCGGACAGGGTCTGGTCGCCACGATGCACAAGGTCCGCCAGGGCGGTCAGCGCACGTTGATGCGTCTGGCAGCGTGAAAGGTCCTGAATGTCCGGGATGGAGGTCATGCCGGGGGTTTCCTTTTTCCCTGTGACAAGGGGGCCTTGGGTCAACCTGCGTCGGACGCGCCGAAAATATCGCGCAGGGTCTGTTTCATCACACCGGCGTCAAGCGTTTTGCCAAGCCATAGCTCCACACCGATCACCCCCTGATTGACCAGCATGCCCAGGCCATCAAGCGGCGTGCAGCCACGTCCGCGCGCTTCGCGCAGGAAACGGGTCATGGGGGGATTGGGGATGACATCCGCAACAACCTGCCCCTTTACCAGCGTGTCCAGATCGACATCCGGCATGGCCTGCGCATCGCCCAGGCCAACCGATGTGGCATTGATGACGATATCGGTCCCTTCGGGAATACGGGCCTTTCCCGCCCATGCCCCACCGGTGGTGGCGTCACACCGGGTATTGTCACGCACGAGGGCCGCGATGACCCCGGCTTTCTCGGGATCGCGATTGACGATGGTGATGTGGGCGGCATCCGCCAGTCCCAGTTCCACGGCGATGGCGCGGGCCGCACCGCCGGCCCCCAGCAGGAAGACACGTTTGCCCGCAGGGTCGATCACATCACGCAGCGAGGCCAGGAATCCCTTGCCATCCGTATTGTCCCCCACCAGCCTGCCATCGCGGATGGAAACACAGTTCACGGCCCCGATGATCCGCGCGGCCTGCGCCAGTTCATCAAGATATTCGATAACGGCCACCTTGTGGGGGAGCGAGCAGTTGAATCCCACCCACTCCATGGCCAGTGCGCCCTTGACGGCATCCGCCAGATGCGCGGCCTTGACATCGCAGTTGATGTAGCGCGCGTCGATCCCGGCATGATGGTAAGCCGCCTCGATCATCGCGACGGTCGGGTTGTCCGCGCAGGGCGTGGAAAAGGATCCGGTAAGGATACTGCGGAAATTCTGGTTGCTCATGAGCGGTCCTGACGGGCAGAAAATTGCATAGCTATGCAAAACAACACGCTTTGGGTGCCCGGGCGCAAGCCCTAATCGTTTATTGACCCGAACCTGTGCTGCCGCGTTCGATCAACTGCGCGTCAACGATATATGTCCGCGAAAGGGGACTGTCCTTTGTGCCAAGGGCCTCGTCCAGCAGTTCCATGGCGCGGGCAACCATATGTTCGGTATGCTGGTCAAAGGATGTCAGGTCATAACTGCGCCATGCCGCCTGCGGAATGTTGTCGTACCCCATAATGACCACGTCACGCGGACATTGCAGGTCCATGCATTCCCGCAGCGCGTCGATCGCACCACAGGCCATCATGTCATTGCTGGAGAAAATGCCATCTGGCCGTATCCCCTGCTTGCGCAGGCAGGCAATGGCGTCATATCCGCTGTCGTAGGTGTCGTTTCCCTGCATTCTGGTCAGTGCGGGGGCAAGGCCCGCCACGCGCAATCCCTGGCAAAATCCCTTCCCCCGGGCACGCGAAGCCGAATTCCGGACAGGCCCGGCCAACCAGAGCGGGCGCTGTACACCGCGCTGTCCCAGCAGATGCGCCGCGACAAGACCCGCCCCGTGATTGTTTGAATTCACGGTCGAGATCCATGGCCCCACATGTGATGAGTTGAAGCAGACAACCGGAAGCCGGAGTTGGGAAAGCGCCTGTACAACGGATTTCGACCCGATGGCAAGCGACGTGACGATGGCGTCGATCCGGTAACTCACCAACCGGTCAAGCGCACTGTCAAGGGTCAGGGCGTCATCCACATGCATCAGCAGCACCTGCAGGCCACTTTCCTGCAGGGCGGTCGCCAGACGCTCCAGCGCCGTGGCATAGAACGGATTTTCCAGCCCCCCGATCACGACCCCCACCATGTAGGAACGTCCCGACAGCATGATCGCCGGGATACGGTTGGGCCGGTAGCCAAGGCTGGCCGCAGCGGCAAGCACCTTCTGCTTGGTCCGCGCAGAGATGCTCGACCCCGGCGAAAACGCCCGCGACACCGCCGACTGGGATACTCCGGCCGCCCGGGCGACATCGATGGATGTAACGGCACGAATGATCGCGTTCTCCTGCATGGCATGCTTCGGGGCAACCCTACCTGTTACAGCGGGACAGTGCCACGCTGTCGTTACGGGCAGCCCTGATCGTGGATCTGGGGCATGTTCGGCAGGCAGTGCAGGCCATCCAATGGGGCCAGTCCCAGTCCGACGCCGGAACATCCCGGCAGGCCGGACAGGGCATCAACAATCGCAAAAAAAACCGGTCCTGAAAATTTTGCCTCCAATTACGACCGTTTCTGACGCAGGCGGGTTCCATACCCTTCATGCACATGCCGAACACCCAATGATTTCGCAAAAGGTATTTCTTCCCATGCATGATCTCGCCCCGCATTTTGAAAAAAGAGTCGCATTCAGGTCCATGAGCCATAATTACGCCCGCTCCACGCTGCGCGACCTTTACGGGATTATCGAATATTACCGAAGCCTGTCACTGGACTGGTGGTTCATCAACCTTGAACAGGGCCTGCAACTGCGTTGCGGCCGTCGGGAACTTGACGAAGAAAAAGGCCATCCGTTCCTGTTCGCCACGTTCCTCAAGCGCGACATCATGCTCCGGCGCACGATCTGCACCGACTATCTCGGCGCGCCTTTCTGTCCTGACAACCAGTTGCTTGGGCCAAATACGCTTGCCAATATCCACAGGCGCAACCAGTCCCACACGGAACTGCCGGACATCCTGCGCCCGCGCACGTCCCGTCCCGGCCATCTGCCGGACGACTACAGAAAATAGACCGCGCGGCACGCCATCATGAAAATGGCGATGGGGCTTTATGCGCCGTGCCGGGTTGGCTTGCCGCAGGCTTCTGTTATGACAGAATCGGTCATAACGGGAATGTATCTGCGGCAATGCGCTACGGGAAATTTGATGAGCTTCTGAAACTGGCCCGCAAACTGGCGGGTAGCGCCGAAGGCATGACCCTCGATGAAATGGCGTCCGAAATGGGGACGACCCGCCGCACGGTGGACCGTATGCGCGCCACGCTTGAAGTGATGTTTCCCCAGTGGGAGACGATAGCGGACGGCCACAAGAAACGCTTTCACATTCCCGGGGGCCTTGACGGTTTCCTCCAGATGCCAGGCGTCGATGAACTTGCGGAACTGCGCGCCGCCATCACCATGTTGCAGAAAAAGGGGGACACCACGCGCGCGGCCCTTCTGGGAACGCTGTATGACAAGATACAGGCCGCCCTGCGTCCGTCCGCCCGGTTGCGCATGGCGCCTGACCTTGATGCGCTGCTCATGACCGAAAGCCAGGCGATGCAGGCAGGCCTTCGCCCACCGGAGGACCCGACGGTCATCGAAACCATCCGCACGGCGCTCAAGGCGGGATGCGCGGTGAAGTTCCTGTACAAGACCGGGTCGAACCGCCTCCGCCAGATTACCCCATGGGGACTGCTCTATGGGCAGGTGGCCTACTATCTCGTCGCCCCCGGAGAGGGCAAGACGGAACCTGCGTTATGGCGACTGGACCGCATACATGACATAAAGCTGTCGGACGCCCCCACCAACCCGCCCCCTGCGGACTGGAATCTGGAGGCCTTCGCCGCCCGGTCATTCGGGATCTACCAGGGTACGCCACGCGACGTAATCCTGCGTTTCACCCCCGACGCGGCAGAGGATGCGGCGCGGCGTCATTTCCATCCGACCCAGACACTTGAACACCTGCCCGATGGATCGCTGGTCGTGCGCTATCATGCTGGCGGCCTGCAGGAACAGGCCTTTTACCTGTTCACCTGGGGCACGGCCGTGGAAATCCTGGCCCCCATCGAACTGCGTACGGAATTATGCAGGCTGTTGCGCAGGGCGCTGGAACACCATGAACGCACACCCCGGCCCTGAATCGCTTTTTTTACCCGCCTTTTCCACCGACGACCATTTCTGACGTAGCGTAACGGTATCCATGTGCCAGATGCACAGAGGAGACCGCAATGGCCTGTACCGTCAGCAAGAAGCATAGCCGCGATACTCTGAAATCCTGCGCCCATACCATCGGGGCGATGACAAAACATGCCACCAGACGCAGCCAGCAGCGCGCCATCCGGCCCATGGTCCTCGCCCTGCTTCTGGAACATGGCGCGCGCAAGCCTGCTGGCAGCGGGAGCGAGATGGTCTACCTTCCCCGCCACCGCCACGAGGAACTGCTGGCGGAAGGCATCTGCACCGACGATGACCGGTTGAAGGGCATCTATGCCATCATCAGCGCCGACGACCAGATCGTTACGGTCGGCCACCGTACCCGCCGCCTGTGGCGATAGTGCCAGCATCATACGTATTTTCAGATATTCATCCGTCCGGGGCCTTACACCATGGCAAATTACATAAAGAACGCCCGCACGCGCAGGAAGCTTTTGAGAATGTCTCCCAACGAAGCATCGGATACCGTCGCCAGCAGCAACGTGGCCTTCATGCTCGATGTTCTGGTTCATCTTCATTCCGGCCTTGACCGCCATGAACGCGATGCGACGCCCCTGGTGCAATATGTGGTCCAGAACCGCGGGCCGCTTGGCCTGTCCGACCACGCCTTGCCCGCCCCCAGCCATCAGGATGGCGAAAAGCCCCTGACCGCCCATGAATGGAAGCGGATGGGCGCGGAACTTGACAGGCGCCGGGCGGAGACATCCACCGACGCCTGCCATATCCGGGCATGGCTTGTCCCGCTGCAGGAAATCCTGGGACTGAACGACACGGAAACCTTCATTCTGGGTATCATGTTCCTGTACACGACAACCCCTGTCTTCGAGCAGTTGTGGGATACCCTGACGCGCAACCACGGGCGCAGCATGTCGCTGTGCGATGACATACCGCTGTTCCGGTTGCTGAGCGGCGCCCCGGAGGTCGCGGTTGCCCATGCGCTCGGGCCGGAGGGACGCCTGCGCACCACGGGGATCATTGCCCTTGATGACGACGGCGATATCAGCATCCTCCCCCGGCTTGCCGGCCTGATCGCGCGTCGTACCTCACCGACGCATGATGTCCGCAGCCTGCTGGTTGCCCGCCCGCGCGACGCCACCCTGCCATGGGATGCGTTCGCGCATATTGGCGAACTTGGCGATATCGCGCGCCAGATCCTGCGGGCCGCCGTGGCGGAACGCGAAAAGGGCGTGCACATCCTGCTCTATGGACCGCCGGGCACGGGCAAGACCGAATTCGCGGCGACCCTTGCCGCCACGATCGGCGCAAAGCTCTATCCGGTGGGAGAGGTGAACGCCAGCGGCGACGAACCCTCACGCATGGAACGCCTTGCCGACCTGCGATGCAATTTGCGCCTGCTTGATGGCACGACCTCCATCCTGATGTTTGACGAGGCGGAGGACCTGTTCACCACCTCCCTGTCGATGGAGCGCAAGGGCCGCAGCCGGGTCTATTTCCATCGCCTGCTGGAACAGGCCGAAACCCCGGTCATCTGGATTGCCAATGACCTGCCGACCCTTGGCCCTGCCGTCGCCCGCCGCATGGCGCTGTGTATCGAGATGCGCGCCCCCGACATCACGGCCCGCACCCGGCTGTGGCAGGACATGGCCACGGCGGAGCGTGTAAGCCTGAGTGCGGAGGACGCCGCAGCCCTGGCGCACGCCATTCCCGCCGCCCCGGGTATTTTTCGCAATGCCCTGCGCTCCACCCGTCTGGCGGGCGGGAATTCGGATACGGCCAGCACCATCGCCATGAGCATCGCACGCGCAACCAACGGCGGCCTGCTGCCGCAGGCGGCCCAGCCCCTGCCTGCGGATTACGACCCGGCACTCGTCAATGCCGACTGCGACCTTGTGCAATTGTCCCGGCAGTTCGCGGCACCCGACTGCCCGCGCGCCATTTCGCTGCTGCTGTCCGGGCCGCCGGGATCGGGCAAGAGTGCGTGGGCGCGCCATGTGGCCGAGATCATGAACCTGCCCGTGCTGCAGAAACGGGCATCGGACCTGTTGGGCCAGTATGTGGGGCAGACCGAACGCCAGATCGCCGCAGCCTTTGCCGAGGCGCGCGATACCGGGTCATTCCTGATTTTCGACGAGGTTGACAGCCTGCTGGGCAACCGTGGCAACGCCGAACGCGCATGGGAAGTCAGTCAGGTCAACGAGATGCTGACATGGATGGAACAGCACCCCTTGCCCTTTGCCTGCACCACGAACCTCGCCACCCGTCTGGACCCCGCCAGCCTGCGGCGTTTCCTGTTCAAGGCCCGTTTCGATTATCTGACACCACGGCAGAAGGAGGCGGCCTTCATGCGTTTTTTCCGCCACGCCGCCCCTGCCGGACTGCGCCATGTCGGGCCGTTGACCCCATCGGATTTCGCCCTGGTGCGCCGACGCGCGCGCTTCTTGCCGCAACCCGTTTCGCCCCACCGCCTGCTGGCCCTGCTGGACGAGGAAACGCGTGGTCGCGAAAAAGGCCGGGTGATCGGGTTCTGTGCATGAGCAGGCCCTGAAAGTCATCTGGCCCGCAACAGAAAGGACGCCGCAGCGACCGCTTCCGCAAGGCGGTCGCCATACGTGATATTCCGGCCGGACCTGCCGGATGGCCGCATGATGTGACCACCAGCACGAAACCGGCAAAGGGAATTGTCTGTTGAGCATGACAGGACGCCCCGGCCGCGACAGGACGGGCCAGACACCCCTGATGGTCGCCACGCCAGTAGCGGGAAGAAACGAGGAGTGCGGAATGAAGACACGATACAGGACTTACCTGACCGGCGCGGTGGTTGGCATCGTGGTGATCGGACTGGCGGGATGGAAGATCATGCTGCATCCCGAACACGCCACACAATCGGTAGCGGCCGGCATCGGTCCGCATCCCCGCCTTCCCGCGCCCAACCAGACCATGATGCCCACCGTCAATATCGCGACACCTGTCGGATGGCAGGGCGACGCGCATCCCGTCGCGGCACCGGGCCTGAGCGTCGCGCCCTATGCCACCGGCCTCGATCACCCGCGCTGGCTCTACCAGTTGCCGAACGGCGATATCCTCGTGGCCGAGAGCAATTCACCGGGCACGGACATCAGGACACTGAAAAACCGCATCGCCCGCTTCATCCAGGGAGAGGTCGGCGCGGGTGAGAAAAGCCCGAACCGCATCATCCTCCTGCGCGATACGAAGGGAGATGGCCACGCCGACACCCGCACGGTGTTCCTTGATGGCCTGTATTCCCCCTTTGGCATGACGCTGGTGGGCGATGACCTGTATGTCGCCAATGCCAACGCCCTGATGCGGTTTCCCTATCACGAGGGCGAGACACATATTACCGGACCGGGGGTGAAGGTACTCGACCTGCCTGCGGGGTACAATCACCACTGGACCAAGAACGTCATCGCCAGTCCGGATGGGAAGCAGCTTTACATAACCGTGGGTTCAAACAGCAATGCCGCCGATAACGGCATGGATGCGGAAAAGGGTCGCGCGGCAATTTACCAGTACGACCTGGCATCGGGTACGCTGCGTGAATATGCAACCGGCCTGCGCAATCCCAATGGACTGGGTTTTGAACCGACAACGGGCGCGCTGTGGGTGGCCGTCAATGAACGCGACGAAATCGGCAGTGACCTTGTACCGGACTACATCACCGCCGTGAAGGAAGGCGCCTTCTATGGCTGGCCCTACAGCTATTACGGGCAGCATGTCGACAGGCGCGTACAGCCCCAGCGGCCAGAACTTGTGGCACGTGCCGTCGTGCCCGATTATGCACTCGGGCCGCATACGGCCTCGCTGGGCATTGCATTTTCCGGCGGCACCCTGTTGCCGCAGGACTGGCGGCAGGGCCTGTTTGTTGCGCAGCACGGGTCATGGAACCGCCAGCCCAAAAGCGGCTATCGCGTCATTTATGTCCCGTTTGCCGACGGCCATCCCGCCGGAATGCCCAAGGATGTCCTGACGGGGTTCCTGACCGCCGATGAAAACCATGTCCATGGCCGTCCGGTGGGCCTGACACTGGATCGCGAGGGGGCGCTGCTTGTCGCCGATGATGTGGGAAACGCCATCTGGCGTGTGACCGGCACACAGGCCCAGCCCCCTGCCCCCGCAGCCGAGTGACCGACGCGACAGGACGGATCATGCATGACGGTGGGGCCGCATGATCCGTCGCCGGTCCGGGTCGGGGGATTACAGTTTCATCCCCAGTTGATCCAACAGGAACGCCACGTAATCGGCAGTCTGTCCCAGGCGCACATTGACGGCGCTGCCCATGCCGTGCCCTGCCTTGTCACTGATGGACAGGTAGACCGGATATCCCGACGCTGTATCCGCCTGCAGTTTCGCGATCATCTTGCGCGACTGCGCGGGATTGACGCGCCCGTCATGCGTTCCCGTCGCCATGAAGACAGCCGGATATTTCACGCCCGGCCGGACAGCCTGATACGGGGAATAGGAAAGCATGGCGTGGAACTGCGCCGGATCGCGGACCGTTCCGAACTCCGTCACGTTGAACGCGCCATTGGGGTCCAGTTCGATCCGCGTCATGTCATAAATTCCCACCAGCGACACGACCGCACGGTAAAGTTCGGGCGTCTGCGTCATGGCCGCCCCCATCAGCAGGCCACCATTGCTGCCGCCAAGGGCTGCAAGCCGGCTGGAACTGGTATAACCATCCGCAATCACCTGCCGGCTGACGGCGGCAAAATCGTCAAAGACATTCTGTTTGTGCGTCAGGGCGCCATCTTCATGCCATGTCGCTCCGAATTCCCCGCCACCGCGCAGGTTGGTATCGACATATACCCCACCCGCGTCCAGCCATGCCCGCAGCCACGCCCCCATGAAGCGCGGCATCTCCGAAATGCCATATCCCCCATAACCATAGACCAGTGTCGGGTTCCGGCCATCCAGATGCGTTCCCCTGCGACGGATGACCGTCATCGGCACGTGGGTTCCATCCCTTGACGTCGCCTCGGCCCGCACGGCTTCGCAGTCCGCAAAGGATACCGGACTGGTGCTCGACAGCGGGGTTGGCTTCAGCTTCCCTGTCCCGGGACGATAGCGCATCACCTGATGGGGTGTGAGGTAACTGTTGAAGGAAACCAGCATGTCCCCGTGGGCGATGGGGGACACATCCGAAACCGAGATCACCGGAGGCAGGGACAGGTCGCCCCGGGGCTTCCCGTCGGGGGAAAAGACCGCAACACGGCTCGGGCCGCCAACCATTTCGCGCACATACAGCGCCTTGCGCGTTGCGATCACCGGCGCGCCGCCGAATTCCGCGCCCCCCATGATGACGCCCTCACCTTGCGCGATCAGGCGTTTTGCATCCGCCACTGCCGGATGCTCAAGGCTCGTCTCGAGCAGTTCGCCACGCGGTGCGTTCTTTCGCGACACGAGGTAGATATGATCGTCCGGGC
The DNA here is from genome assembly GCF_013155425.1 of Gluconacetobacter entanii. Taxonomy (NCBI): domain Bacteria; kingdom Pseudomonadati; phylum Pseudomonadota; class Alphaproteobacteria; order Acetobacterales; family Acetobacteraceae; genus Gluconacetobacter; species Gluconacetobacter entanii. The sequence goes on from NZ_JABJWD010000003.1 coordinate 193,211, forward strand.
CGATGGCGGCGGCCACGACACGATCATCAAAATCGCTGATGCGCGTGACCTGCCCGCTCTTCTGGTTGATGACATATTGCTGGAACCGGCCGCCATCCCCCTCCTCAACCGAGATCAGCACGGCATGCCCGTTCTGGCTTACGCCATAATTGTCCAGCGCGATTTCGGCGATCTTGGGAAAATCCCGTCCCGCCACATAGACATCCTGCGATACTGGCGTGCCAAGCCGGTGGTACCATACCTGCTGGTAGAAATGACGGTCCGCCTCGGGACGTTCCTCACCGGGATAGCGGGTGTACCAGAACCCGCTGCTGTCGGCTTTCCACGCCAGGCTGCCCCCTGCGGTCGGGTATTGCGCACGGGGGACGATATCGGCGGTTTCGGCGCCTGTCTTCGTGTCAAAGACATGCACGGTCCCGTCCTCCGTCCCGTTTTGCGACAGGGATACCGCCAGCAGCCTGCCATCGGGTGACGGGACGCTCCAGTCGATCGTGGTCTGGCCCGACGGGTCGATCCGGTCGGGATCAATGATCGTGCGGAAGGTTTTCGGATCGGCACGGCCATTCATGACACCCACCACTGGCTGCTGGTGTGGCGGCAGCACGGCCTGCGCGAACACATGACCGCCCGCAAGGTGGAAATCGGAATAGGAAGGCGACTGCGCCCGATAGGCCGCCATCAGGCGGTCAAACACCACCTGCCGCTGCGCAAGGTGGTCAAGATAGGCGCGTGTGCGTGCGTTCTGTGCATCTGACCATGCGATGACCTTTGGATCATCACTGTTTTCCAGCCAGCGATACGGGTCGGTCACGCGCACGCCGTGATAGGTCTGCGACACGGGATGCGCCGGGGTAAAGGGGACACCCCGATCCGCCGCCCAGGCCGTTGATCCCATGGACATCACCAGCAATGAAAACAGCAGGGGCTTCGAACGCAGCATCGGATCAGACCTTCCGTCATCGAAATGAACCTTGAGCGGTAGATATTTCCGGCGTCCCCGTCAACCGGCGTCCCCACACGAGCGTATCCCCCTGCAGACGGGAAAGTTGACCCAGACCTGCCCTGCCACCATGCTCCTGCGCCGACTGGATCATACCCGGTATCGGCCCCATATCCGGACTCGCGAAAGGAAGGCGGCATGTGTAATCTTTATGCGATGACCAGCAGCCAGCAGGCGATCCGCAAGGCGGCCCGGGTCATGACTGACCATACCGGCAATCTCCCGCCCCTGCCTGATATCTGGCCCAACACCATGGCCCCCATCGTGCGCAATGCGCCGGCGGGTGGTGAACTGGTCATGGCGCGATGGGGCATGCCCACACCGCCGGGATACCTGAAAGGTCACAGGGTCGATCGGGGCGTGACCAATATCCGCAACCCGACCTCGACATGGTGGAAACGCTGGGACGGTGTGGCGCATCGCTGCCTTGTGCCGCTGACGGCTTTCTCCGAACCGGCGCGCCTGCCTGACGGGAAGTCGCATCCTGTGTGGTTCACCCGCAGCGCTGGGGAACCGCTAGCTTTCTTTGCGGGGATCTGGTGCCGGTGGACGTCAGTGCGGAAACTGGCGGATGGCGAGACGACGGATGACCTGTTCGGCTTCCTGACCACCACGGCCAATCGCGAAGTGGGCGCGATCCATCCAAAGGCCATGCCGGTCATCCTGACCCGGGCGGAAGAACTGGATATCTGGATGAATGCGCCCCCGGGCGAAGCGCTGCGGCTGCAACGCCCGCTGCCGGATGGGACCCTGACGGTCATGGATGACCTTCACGGGGCAGAAGATGCATGATCCGCGTTCACGCATCGCCCCGGTTCCGGGGCAATCCCCCGGAACCAGTTTCGGTCATGCGGCGTTCCGCGCCGTGACCCCAAGGCGATATCCTTCCTTCTGAAGCACCTTGATCGAGGCTTCGGAATATTTCGCGACCAGTCCTGACACATCCCCCGGCGCACACCAGAACCCCAGCGTGACCTGAATGTTTGCCGGTTTGGGCAGGAAGGAAACGGAAGGCGCAGGATCCTTGAGCACCTGCGCATCATTCTCCGTCAGGCCGAGCAGCAGCGTCCGTGCCTTGTCGATATCGTCGTTGTAATCAATCAGCAGGCTGACCGAGCCCAGAAGCCGCGCTGATTCCGAACTGTTGATCACGATGTTGTTTGACAATGTTCCATTGGGGACGAAAATAATTTCGTTATTGGCATCAAGCAGCACCGTACGGAACATCTCGATCGATGTCACCGTGCCCGAACTGCCACCTGCGGTAATGGAATCCCCGACCTTGAAAGGACGGAACAGCAGGATCAGCACGCCACCGGCAAAGTTGGCAAGGCTGCCCTGCAGCGCCATGCCGACCGCCAGGCCCGCGGCACCCAGAACCGCCACAAACGACGTTGTCGCAATTCCGACCATGGACGCCACGCTGATGAGCAGCAGGGCCTTGAGGAACAGTCCGATCACACTCAGCAGGAAGCCGCGTAATGTCGGCTCTATATGACTGGCCTCCATCATCCGGCCCGTCGCCCGCGTGACTGCGTTGACCAGTTTCCAGCCCACAAAGAGAACGATCAGGGCCAGAAAGAACTGACCTGCATATCCCAGCGCAAGAGGAAGTAATCCGTCCACCTGCTCCAGAAGTGAATGAACCTGCTTTTCCATGACTATCCTTGATCTGTCTTCTGCGTGCGCAACGTAACGGCAGAGGCCGTCGATACCCATTCATACCGTAAGGTGTTTATGCCCGGTCGTCACCATCACGGTCTTACAAGATAATTTCAGCAAGACCCCTGCCCCACACCCGATCAGGGAATGTAACGCTCCGTACGCAGGCGCTCGAACAGGTCGAAGAACGAGTCAGGTGTGTACCGGTACCCGGTAAAGCCGAGCCTGCGGCTCAGGCTCATGTCGGTTACGCATTCGACAGGCCGCCCCAGGTCGGCATCGGTGTGCCATGGCGAGGCCAGACGGTCGAGTGCCGCCTCGCGCAACCCGTACTGGCGCGCAATGGCCGCCCAGTCCGCCTCCCTCCCCGCAAGCACCTGTTCCAGAGATGTGGCATGACCGGGATAGGCCGCAGCCTTGATGCCGAACCAGCCCGCCAGTTCAGGCCACAGCCAGTTCCAGCGGAACACGTCGCCATTGACCACGTTGAACGCCCTGTTGCGCCCTGCGGGACTGGTGGCGGCCCACAGGATCTGGCTGGCAAGCTGGCGGGCATCCGTGACATCCGTCAGGCTGCTCCACTGCACGGGGGAGCCGGGAAAGACGAAAGGCAGTCCCCTCTCACGGCACAGCGTGGCATAGGCCGCAAGCGTGGTGCCCATGTTCATGAGGTTGCCAATGGCATAACCGATCACCGTATGCGGGCGATGGACCGTCCATGCAAAGCCATGCCGGTCCGCTGCTTCGAACAGGACGTCTTCCTGTGCGTAATAGAAGTTTTCGACCTCCAGCCTGGGCATGCTCTCGCGGAAGGGCGTCTGCGGCGGCGCACCCTGCGCATAGGCCTCGAACGGGCCGAGATAATGCTTCAGGCCCGTGACGAGGCTGCCATGGACAAGGGCCTGTGGCTCCGGCAGGGCCGCGATCACATTGCGCAGCATCGCACTGTTGGCGGCACAGTTTTCCTTTTCCGTCGCGCGGCGGGTCCATGTGGTGAAAAATACATGCGTGGGCACCACACCCGCCAGCGCCGTGCGCAATGATGCCGGGTCAAGCGTATCTGCGGCAACCGGGATGACGGTGCCCGGCAGATGCTCCACCCGCCTGGCAAGGCCGTAGACGCTCCAGCCTTCGGCCACGAGACGGTTGGCAAGGTTCTGCCCGACAATGCCCGTTGCCCCGATAACAAGCGCCCTGTGAGACATCTGTTCCTCCATGAATGTCGTTGTGGGTGTCACACGCTGTTGGCAAACGCTATAAAAGGCAATCCGGCACCTTTTCGTGCCCTGGTCACCCAAAGGTTCCCGGGAGCTTCCAGATGAACCTCGCCCCCCTGCCCGACATCTACCGCCAGGCCCCCTTTTCGGAGGACTGCGCGCCGCGCCGCCTGCTCCGCCTGTTCAGCGGCAAATGGACCACCATGATCCTGCACACGCTGCACCTGCTTGGCGGTGCATCCCGCCCCGGCCAGCTCCAGCGCACCATTCCGGGCCTGTCAAAGAAGATGATGACACAGACCCTGCGTGAACTTGAACGGATGGGACTGGTGACACGTGAGGTCATGCAGGTCATGCCGCCCGCCGTTGAATACCGCCTGACCGCATTGGGGCAGCAGTTCATAACGCCGCTGGAAATGCTCTATCGCTGGGGTGCGGAACATACGGATCTGCTGGATTGCGTGGAACGGAACATGGCCACCGGGCAGGAACGCTAGCCGCTCAGGGCGTGTCTGGTGCGATCGGCCGGCGTGCCGCATGAAACCCCGCCCACGGGTCCGCCTGCTGTGATGCAAGCCGTTCCACGGTGTTGCCTAGCGTGAATTGCGCGGGACCGGTGAGCATGTCCAGTTCCGCCCACGCCACCGGCATCGAAACCGGTGCGGTGGCGCGTGCACGGGCTGAATAGGGTGCCATCGATGTCGCCCCCCGCTGGTTGCGCAGGTAATCGAGCAGGATCCTGCCATGGCGCTTTGCCTTGGAAACGGTTGTCACAAAGCGCTCGGGGCTGTCGGCGGCCATGGCCTGTGCCAGCGTGTGGGCAAAGGTCTTTACCCTGTCCCAGTCCGCCACAGGCTCAAGCGGGGCCACGACATGCAGTCCCTTGCCGCCGGAGGTCTTGACGAAAGCCACCAGGCCACGGGCCTCAAGTCGCGCACGCACTTCCCGCGCGGCCGCCATGACTGCCACCCATCCCACATCCTCCCCCGGATCAAGGTCCATGACCAACTGGTCTGGTCGCTCCAGATCAGCGCATGATGCACCCCACGGATGAATTTCCAGCGCGGCCCCCTGCACCAGTCCCATAAGGCCACCAAGATCATGGATACCGATCAGGTGGCCATGCGGATCACCGTGCGGATCATCAAGCGCCAGAATGTGGGAATTCATGCCTTTCCACGCATTTTTCTGAAAGAAGCGTGTCCCCCCGATTCCTTCGGGGCAGCGTAGCAGGGCCAGCGGCCGGTCGGTAATGAACGGGGCCATGCGTGGCCATACGGCAGTATAGTAATCGGCCAGCCCTGCCTTGGTTATGCCAACGTCCGGCCAGTAAACCCGGTCCGGGTGGGTCAGCATCACGCCCTGGTCATCCGGGGCCGGGGAAGGTTCCGCTGCGGACATTTTGCATCTGCCTTCCTGTGCGGGTGTGCTGCTGCACATGAAGCGGCAGGAGGTTTCTACCGCCATATTAGTGGGCAATGGTTTTTACCGGCATGTCAACAAGCTGTAGCTGCGGTGTCTTGCCGCCCTGCCATGCGTTGGCGCCCGGTAAGATCTGCGGGATCGGGATATCGGCGCGGTTCCTTTTTTCATCCGGGGTGGAAATGCCAAACCGCCTGTCCCGATCCTCCAGCAGCGACTGGCGTATCTGGCCATCACGGGTAAAGCCCATCATCAGTTGGGGGATCCCCAGGGGCAGGTCATGATCCCGGTCAACCTGCCACGTATGCCATGTCTTGCCATATGTGGTGACAAGATCGGCCATGAACGCATGCTCCCCGATATCGGGTACGCCGGGTGCGACGAGCATGCCGGATTTTACCTCGTAATCATGGCTATGCCATAATTTCCTTTCTTCTTCAGGAAGTGTCCTGAATATTTTCTCACTTACGATATATTCAATCCCGATCAGCCGAGCATTTTTCTGGTTGGCTTCATAAATCACGCATTGATGGAAATCCTCGCTCAGATGCGTGCAGAAATGATTGGCTTCGACCTGACGGCCCAGATCATCGGCATAGAAATGGAAACCGTTGAGGTACTCGCTCATCGCATCAATCGGTTTCTTGACCTGCAAGGTGTCGGCCGCCGTGTCGAGAACATTGCTGCGCAGGGAGGTCGGGCCACCGGGCACGGGCGCCAGCTTCCTGTCCGCCGCACCGGCCCTGTGCCCTGCGATTGCCGCAAAGGGGGCGGCGACAAGGGTTGCGGCCAGTGTGCGGTTGAAACATCGCCGACAGGCAAGATTATGCAGGAACGACATGGTCTCTCCTTTCAGGCAATACGAACCGTGCCCGCTGTCGCTATAAAGCACGCCTTCCTGCCGAAGTTTCGTGGCCCGTTACGGACATGGCACGCGATGCAGCCATGCCGCCATGTGCCGCGATGTCGTCAGCATATATCGTGGGGACCGCCTGCCCTTGACGGATTCCTCCAGATCATGAAGGAGTGTCTGGTGTTTTTTCAAAAACCTTCTGACAACAGAGCGCTATTTTCCCTTTTCCCCATCATGGGCACCCCAGCCGCCCCCCATGGCCCGCACAAGGTCGATGCCACTCATCAGGCGACGCGTATTGACCGTGATCAGGTCTTCGCGCGCCTGTAATTCCGCCGTCTGGGCAATGACAACCTGAAGATAGTCAACGGCTCCTTCGCGATACTGGACACTTGCCAGATGATCGGTGCGCGTGGCGGCCACCACGCCTTCTTCCTGCCGCGCGGCGGCATCGGCAAGGTGATTGAGGAGGGCAAGCTGGTCCTCCACCTCCCGAAAGGCCGTCAGGGCGGTCTGCCGGTAACTGGCTGCGGCCTGCGCATATTCCGCATGCGTGAGCGCCAGATTGGCGAACCGCCGCCCACCGTCGAATATGGCCAGTGTCGCCAGCGCCGGGCCAAGCGCCCAGACACCACTCCCGGCCGAGGCGAGCATGCTGGTCGTGGTTTCCGACCCTCCCGTCGCCCCAAGCGTGATGTTGGGAAAGAAGGCCGCCCGCGCCACGCCGATCCGCGCGTTCGCCGCGGCCATATGCCGCTCCGCCGATGCGACATCGGGCCTGCGTTCCAGCAGGTGGGCGGGTGCGATGACGGGAATGACCGGCACGGGCGGCAGGTCATCTGCTGGCGGGATTGAAAAGGTGGAAGGTTGCTCCCCGATCAGTACGGCAATGGCGTGTTCCACCAGCGCACGGTCCGCCACCTGCTGTTCCAGTTGGGACTGCGTCGTGGTCAACTGCGTGCGGGCACGGCCGACATCGAGTTCATTCGCAGCCCCACCGACAAAGCGCTTTGTCGTCAGGTCCAGCGCGGCGGAATAGGCGGCTATGGTCCTTTGCAGCAGGCTGATGCGCGCATCCAGACCGCGAAGCTGGAAATAGTCATCGCCCAGTTCCCCCTCCAGGCTGAGGCGGAGCGCGCCCAGATCGGCCGCACTGGCCTGCGCATTGGCCCGCGCCGCCCTGACCAGATTGCGGATGCGTCCCCAGATGTCCGGCTCCCACGATACGGTGCCGCCGGTTTCAAAGTCATGATATTCGTAATAATTGCCCGTGGCAGGAAACAGGCTGCGTTCACGCTGCGCACTGGCTGTTGCATCAATCTGGGGAAAGAACTCCGCCCGTGCCCGCCTGACCAGCGCGCGCGCCTCGTCATATCGCGCCATGGCGGCAGCCAGTTGCGGGCTGCCATGTTCGATCCGGTCCTCCAGCCGGTCCAGAACCCCATCCCCCATGACCGTCCACCACGCACCGCGTGGCGCCGTATCCGCGGGTTGCGCCGGTGTCCACACGCCCGTTTCCCTGAACGCGCCGGGGATACCGGGCAATACGGGCCTGTGGTAACGCGGGGCCAGATTGCAGCCACACAGCAGCACGAAAAGGAGCAGGACCGCCCTGCCCCGTTCAGGCACCATGCCCGCTCTCACGCGGTCTGACGGGGTCCCCGTCCCCGATATCATCGGGCGGGTTGGTTATGATCCTGTCCTGTGGCGCAAGTCCCGTGACCTCCAGTTCGGTCCCGAAATCGATCAGGATCGAGACAGGCCGTATCCTGACATGGTCATGCGCATCCACCAGCGCCACGGTTGTCCCGTCCCGGCGGAAAAGCAGGCTGCTGGCGGGGATGCGCACGGCGGCCGGCGCCTGTGGCCCAGGGCCATGGAACGTAAAGGCGATCTGTGCATAGGCCCCCGGCTTGAGAAGATTTTCCCCGTTATCATAGACAAGCTGGACCAGCATCGTACCCGACTGGGAATCCACCGCGTCCGAGGAATGAAGCAGATGGGCCTCGAACTGCCGGTTGCGGTAATCGGGCACGGTAAAGTGCACGACAAACCCCTCATGCATCCGCGCGGCATAGGCCTGCGGCACACGGACATAAAGCCGCAGGCGGGTCACGTCCGATACGGTAAAAAGCGGCTGGCTGGCCGCCGTGCCCGCCACGATCAGCGCCCCGATATCGGTCGCACGGCTGGTCACCACACCGGCAAAGGGGGCGATGATGCGCTTGAAGGCGGAAAGCGTTTCAAGCCGTTCAACCTCCGCCGCCGCCTCATGACGTGTGGCCTCGCTTGCGGCAAGGTTGCCCCGGCGTTCGTCCGTTTCCTGCTGCGATACGGCATTCTGGGCATTCAGCCGGTCCCACCGGCGCGAGGTAATCCGCGCCAGGTCGCGCTGCGCGGTGCGGGTGCCCAGCGCGGCCCTTGCACCGGCCAGTTGCAGGTCAACATCAGGCGTGTCGATTTCCGCCAGAAGCTGCCCGGCCTCCACCTTCTGCCCGATATCGACATACCATTGCCGCAGGTAGCCATTGGTCCGGGCATAGACGGGGGCGCTGTACCAGGCCTGCAGGATACCGGGCAGCACCAGCGTATCAACGGCATGTCCACCCGGATGCGCGATATTCACGCTGGGCACCAGTGCCGCGACATTGGTGGCATGGAGATTGCGGCGTTCATGAAGACGCGTGAGCGTTCCCGTCACCAGGATGATCCCGAAAAGACATGCGCCGCCAAGGAGGATCCAGCGCAGGCGGGGCCGGGACCCGGCATGTACGGCGGCCGACCCCTCAGCCATGGGAATGTGCCCCGTCGGGGCTGCGGCGTGCACGCCGGTCGTAGATGATGGCAAAGAGTGTTGGCACGAAAAACAGCGAAGCGCAGGTGGCAAAGATCAGGCCACCGATGACGGCGCGGCCCAGCGGTGCATTCTGCTCCCCCCCTTCGCCCAGCCCCAGCGCCATGGGCAGCATGCCGATGATCATGGCAAGTGCTGTCATGATGACGGGCCGCAGGCGGGTGCTCCCCGCGTTCAGCGCCGCCTTGAGCGCATCTCCATGTTCCGCCAGTTGTTCGCGGCAGAAGGTGATGACCAGGATGGAATTGGCCGTCCCCACCCCCATGCACATGATCGCCCCCGTCAGCGCGGGGACGGAGAGCGGGGTATGCGTTGCAAACAGCATCCAGCATATGCCCGCCAGCGCCCCCGGCAGCGCGAGGACAACGATGCACGGATCGGTCCAGCTCTGGAAATTGATGACGATAAGCAGGTAGATCAGCACGATCGCGCCCAGCAGGCCGAACCCCATGCCCGAAAATGCGGTTGTCATGGCCTGGTACTGGCCGCGCAGCGTGACCGTGACGGTCTCCGGCCGGTCATGCTCCAGACGGTGCAGGGCGGCCTGCACGTCTGATGCAATCGCCCCCAGGTCGCGCCCGTCCCCACCTGCGAACACATCGACCAGCGGGCGGATATTATACTGTGCCTCGACCGGTGACGTCGTGCCGCGCGTGATCGTGCCCAGCGCGCCGAGCACCTGCAACTGTGTGGTTGACGCCCCGGTTACGGGCAGGCCGATGATATCCGCCAGCGAACTGATGCGGTATTCGGGCATCTGCACCGCAATGGGATATGTGACCATGCTGTGCGGGTCCAGCCAGTATAGCGGGGCGGTCTGCACGGTCCCGGCGATGGAGGTGGCGATGGAGGTGGTGACATCACCTTCCGTCAGGCCAAGCTGGCTGATGCGGGTGCGGTCGGCCTCGAAACGCAGTTCGGGATAATGGCCGGGCTGCTGGATGCGGGCATCGACCAGACCATCAATGCGGCGTATGGCGCGCAATATGCGCTCGGCAAACTGTCGCGTCTCGTCCGGGTTGGGGCCGGAAACCTGGATGTCGATCGGGGCCGGTGCGCCGAAATTGAGGATCTGCGTCGTGATGTCCGATGGCAGGAAGGCAAAGCTGGCCTCGGGGAAGGCACGGGGCAGGTCGCGGCGCAGGGTATGGATGTACTGCGCCGTCGGACGATGGTTTTCCTTCAGCGCGACAAGGATGTCCCCGTCCTGCGGCCCGATGGTGCCAGAGGCGTTATAGGCGGTGTTGATCGCGCTCGTCGGCAGGCCGATATTGTCGGCGATGGATTCAAGCTCGGCCGCCGGAACCCGCTGGCGGATCTGTTTTTCGATGCGCTGGAACAGGGCCGACGTCTCCTCGATCCGCATGCCAACGGGGCCGCGCACATGCAGGGTCATCGTGCCCGCATCGACCTGCGGGAAGAAGTTGCGGCCAAGGAACGGGAGCAGGCCCATGCTCAGCCCGGCAAAGCACAGGAACCCGGCCACGAACCGGCCGCGATGCTCCAGTATGCTTTGCAAAAGCGCGCCGTAGCGCCCGCGCAGCGCATCGAAACGCCGCTCGAACCCGTGCTGGAAGCGTGTGAGGATATTCTCCCGATGCTGTCGTGCATCCCCATGCGGGCGCAGCAGGAACATGGCCATGGTCGGCACCAGCGTGCGCGACAGGATGAAGGACATGACCATGGCGAACATGACCGACAGCGCCATCGGCACGAACAGGAATCCCGCAACCCCCGGCAGGTAGAACATCGGCACGAACACGATGCAGATGCAGATGAGCGAGAGGAAGGCCGGGACGATGATCTCACGCGATCCATCGATGATGGCGGCATGGACATCGCTGCCCATTTCCAGATGACGCTCGATATTCTCGATCGTGACCGTCGCTTCATCCACCAGTATGCCCACCGCCAGCGCAAGGCCGCCAAGCGTCATGACATTCAGCGTCTCGCCCAGCGTGGACAGGGCCGCAATCGCCCCCATGACCGATAACGGGATGGAGGTCGCGACAATAAGCGTGGACCGCCACGAACCAAGGAACAGCAGGATCATGAGGCTGGTCAGTCCCGCCGCGATCGCCCCCTCGCGCATGACCCCGTCCACGGCGGCCCGGACGAACAGCGACTGGTCATTGACGGGCCTGAGCCTGAGTTGCTTTGGCAGGCCGCGTGTCGCATCGGGGATCATCGCCTTGATCCCGGCGACGATGGCGATGGTGGAGGTCGCGCCCGATTTCAGCACGGTCATCAGCGCCGAACGCTGTCCATCGACATGCACCACGTTCTGCTGGGGCATGGCGCCGTCGCGCACATGGGCGACATCGCGCACCCGCACCACCGCGCCATTGACCGTGCGCACCGGCAGCATGTTGAGCAGGTCAACCGAAAGGGGCGCGTTGTTCAGCCGGAAATTATACTGGTATTCGCCGATCTTCACGAAACCGACGGGGGTGATCTGTGTCTGGCTGTTCAGGGCGTTGCCCACATCCTGCGCCGATACGCCCCGGGACTGAAGCTTGCCGGGGTCAAGGTCCATCTGGATCTGGCGCACGCGGCCGCCATAGGGATAAGGCAGGGCGGCACCGGGCACCGTGACCAGACGGTTGCGGATGAAGTTGAAGCCGTAATCATAAAGCTGCTGTTCGCTCATCCCCTCGCCCGACAGGGCAAGCTGCACGATCGGCACGGTGGAGGCGTTATAGTTCAGAATCAGCGGCGGGGTGGTGCCGATGGGCAACTGGCGCAGGATGGTCTGGGCGATGGCCGTGACCTGCGCGTTGGCGACGCGTACATCGGTGCCCGGCTGGAAGAAGATTTTTGTAACCCCGATCCCTGTCAGCGACTGCCCCTCGATATGTTCGATATTGTTGACCGTTGTGGTCAGCACGCGCTGGAACGGAAGCTCGATGCGCCCGGACATATCCTGCGGCGAAAGGTTGCTGTAGGTCCACGCCACCGCAATGACGGGAATGCCGATATCGGGAAAGATGTCCTCCGGCGTGCGGATGGCGGAAAGCACGCCGGCTATGGCGATCAGGATGGCCATCACGACAAATGTATAGGGACGGGCAAGTGCCAGTTGGACAATTGCATTCATGCCACCTGCCTGCTTCCTCTTGGCTATGATGCCCTGGAGTTCGTTATGCCGTCCGGCTTCGGATAACGCCCGTCATGCTGGCCGGTTCATGGCGCGCGACGGGGAATTTCGTATCAGGGCGCTGTATCGGGCGGTGTGCGCGGATTCCGTGCGGTGGAAGACAACGTGTCGCCCACGGGAAAATTGGTGCGCGTGAAACTGTCCAGACTGCCCAGCGCCAGCAGGATGGACAGCCAGAACAGGCCGCCAAGGGCAAAGATCGTGGCCAGCGCCGGCGCGCGCGTAATACGCATGAAGCCATAGGCCACCAGCAGCGCCATCAGTCCGGCACATCCGCCAATGCCCCAGTTGGCCCCGGCCGCACTCAGGAGCAGTTCCACCGCCAGCAGCAGCAGCAACGCGGCCCAGCATGACACGATGCCTGCCATCACACCCGCCCGATCAGGTACAGGACGGGGAACAGCAGGACCCAGACCATGTCAACGAAGCTCCAGTAAAGACCGACGACCTCCACCGGCACGACCCGGAGCGGCGCCCCCCTGCCCCGGTAAACCCGCAGGCAGACCCACGCGATCAGGCCGATCCCCACCAGCATGTGCAGGCCATGCAGCGCGGTGGACAGGAAATAGAAACTGTAGAAAAGCTGCGCCCCGCCCGCCTGCGGACCGCCAAGGGCAAATCCGGGGCCGGGGAACAGGTGCTCATCCAGTTCGGTATGCCATTCCCATCCCTTCAGGCACAGGAAGGCCACACCAAGCCCGGCCGCGCCAAGGCCCGCATGCAGGACGGCGCGCGCATTGCCGTTGCGCGCGGATTCAACCCCAAGAGTATAGAGCATGCTGCTGCTCAGCAGGAGTGCGGTGTTGATGCCGCCGATCATGAGGCTGGTCTGCCTGACCCCCAGCGCCCAGCCTGCGGCGCGGGTGTGGGAATAGACCACAAAGATCAGGAACAGGCCGCCAAACAGCAGGATTTCACTGGCAAGGAACAGCCACATGCCGGCGATTGCCGTCTCGTCACGATGCTGCACACTGTCATAGGGGGCGAGATGTTCAGCCATGCGGGGCCTCCGCACGCGGGGCGGTGTCCGGGTGGTCCAGCGCCGCGTAATCATAGGCCTCATGCGTGACGACGGGCGGGGTGGCGAAGTTTTGCGTCGGCGGGGGCGAGGATGTCCGCCATTCCAGCCCGGTTGCCTGCCACGGGTTGTCGGTGGCCCGCGCGCCACGGAACAGCGACCAGGCGAAGTAGACCAGCGGCAGGATATAGGCCAGCGCAAGGATGCTGGCCCCTGCGGAGGACAGGACATTGAGCACCTGAAACTGCGCGGGATAGGTCGCATACCGGCGCGGCATGCCCTCATACCCCAGGATGAACTGGGGAAAGAATGTCAGGTTGAAGCCGAAGAACAGCAGCGCCGCCGCCGTGCGCCCCCACATTTCGGGATACATGCGCCCTGTCATCTTGGGCCACCAGTAATGCAGCCCGGCAAAGTAGGCCGAGACCATGCCCCCGACCATGATGTAGTGGAAATGCGCCACCACGAAATATGTCTGCGTCAGGTGCACGTCACTGGCAAGGGACGCAAGGAACAGCCCCGTAAGGCCGCCGACCGTAAAAAGGCCGATGAACCCCATGGCGTAAAGCATCGGCGCGTCAAGCCGTATGGCCCCCCCATGCATGGTGCCCAGCCAGTTGAAGACCTTGATGGCCGATGGCACCGAGACCAGGAAACTCAGCATCGAAAACACGACCGCCGCATACAGCGATGTGCCGGCCACGAACATGTGGTGCCCCCAGACCAGAAAGCCGATGGCCGCGATGGAAATGGAAGACCACGCCACGAAGCGGTAGCCGAAGACCGGCTTGTGGCAGAACGTGCTCACGACCTCGCTGACCACGCCCATGCCCGGCAGGATCATGATGTACACCGCCGGGTGGGAGTAGAACCAGAACAGGTGCTGGAACAGGAGCGGGTCGCCCCCCAGTGCGGGGTCAAAGACCCCGACATGGAAGAAATGCTCGAACGCCAGCAAAAGCAGCGTGATGCTGAGCACCGGGGTCGCCAGCACGAAAATGACGCTGGTGGCATACAGCGCCCACAGCATGAGCGGCAGCCGGTACCATGTCAGCCCCGGCGCGCGTAGCTGATGGATGCTGATGATGAAGTTCACGCCCGTGGCGATGGAGGAAAACCCGCTGAGGAACACCCCCGCCACGACCGGCAGCACGCGCCCTTCGGCATAATCGGTGGAAAGCGGGGTATAGAAGGTCCATCCCGTTTCCAGCCCCCCACGGAACAGCCCGTAGACCACCAGCGCACCTGCCATGATGAACAGGTACCAACTGATCAGGTTCAGGCGCGGAAACGCCAGGTCCTCTGCGCCGAGCATGAGGGGGACGAGAAAATTGCCCAGCGTGACCGGGATGGACGGCACAAGGAACAGCCAGACCATGACAATGCCATGCATGGTGAACATGCGGCTGTAGGTCCCGTCGGACAGGATCGCGCCGGTGGGGGAAATCAGGTGCAGCCGGATCAGGGCCGCGCCAAAGCTGCCAAGGGCGAAAAACGCGGTGATCGTGGCCATGTAGAGCAGCGCGATCCGTTTATGGTCGGTTGTCAGCAGCCACGAGCGCAGCGTGCCATCCTGCCACAGGTAGCTGCGCTGCATGATGTCGGGGCCGGGTATGGGGTTCATGGTGTCAGTTCCCTTCACGCACGCCGACAGCCGAGACCCCCATGCCCGATGAACGGGCGGGCGAAAGGGTCTGGAGATAGGCGATCAGGGCCGCCACGTCCTCCTCCCCCAGCACGCCACGGTACGACGGCATCCGGGTGGCGTAAGCTGCCTCATCCCCGCGCGCAGGCCCGGCATGGAGGATGGCGTCGTGCAAGAACGCGCTATCGACCCGTACGCGCCGGCCATCCGCCCCGGTGATCTCGCTGCCATACAGTCCCACCATGGACGGCGCGCGGCCGGTGTCGTCCGCACCGGGGGCATAAGGCTGCGACACATGGCAGCCGCTGCATCCGTTGCGGATGAACAGGGCCTCCCCCCTGGTGGCAAGGCTGCCGCTCGCGGGGGTCTGCCCCAGCCATCCGGCATACTCCGTCGGGGTCAGGACAATCAGGGTGCCGGTCATGCGCGAATGTCCGATGCCACAGAACTGCGTGCAGTAGAAACGGAAGGCTCCCGCCCTTGTGGCGGTGAACCACAGGCTCTGGTACCGGCCGGGCAGCACGTCATGCTTGATCCGCAGCACGGGGATGGAGAAATCATGGATGACATCTTCCGACGTCAGCAGAAGTTGCACCGGCCGCCCCAGTGGCACATGCAGCGCATTGATCTCGCGCTGGCCACCGGGATACTGGACCTTCCACATCCACTGCTTGCCGGTGACATAGATCTGGATCGCACCGGACGGTGGCTGGAACCCCACCACGTAAAGCCGCGCCGCCCAGATGAAGAGCGCAAAGAAGACAGCCAGCGTCATCGAGGTCCAGCCAATCTCGAAACGCCAGCTTTTATGGGCCACCGTCTCCTCCGACACGGGCACCCGGCTTCCTACGCGGAAGCGGATGATGTTGAGCATCATCAGCCCGAACACCAGTCCAAGTACCGCCAGACTGATCAGCAGCAGCCCCGCCAGCAGGATATCGACCCGGCCGGCATGGGCCGAGGCTTCGGGCAGCCAGGTCATCGCTGCCCCCGCCAGTGGGCCATGCCCAGCAGGGTGCCAAGCGTCAGCACCGTCAGGCCGGCACCCAGCTTCAGCAGTTTTTCCACCGCCAGCGTATAACGCCCCGTCGTCTCATCATAATGGAAGCACAGAAGCAGGATGGGCACGGCCCGGGCCTGCTCCCCACGCGCGGCATGGGACAGGGCCTGGCGTATGTCGCCCGGCCGGTAGCCAATGCCCAGCACATAGCCCGAGACGATGCCCGCCGGTGTGATGAACACCAGCCCCATGGGGTGCAGGTACTGATGCAGTTTTTCGTCATAGCGCGCGTGAAATCCCACCGCACGCGACAGGCGCTGTATGCTGGCGGGTGCGCCGGTCACGAAATGCCATCCCTGCCCGGCCCCGGGATCAGCAGATCGCGCCAGATCCTCCTCCAGCGCCTGCCGCGCCATGATACGTGTTTCCGCAGGGTCGATGCTGACAACCAGCAGCGTATAGTCGGCCGGCGTTTTCAGCCCACCCCGCGCCAGCGCATCCAGCAGGTCCCTGCGTTCGAGTTCGCACATGTTGGGGCAGGCATAATATCCCATCGAGACGATGGTGGCCCCATGGCCCAGAAAGGCCCCGAGTGGCCGGGTCTGCCCCGATGTATCGGTAAAGGGCGTATCCAGCGGCAGGGCGGTGCCCTGTCGCGGGGTAAAGGCCAGCGCCTGCAATGCTTCCTTTGCATCAGCATATCGTGCCCGCCATGCAGGCGCGATACAGGCCAGCACAATCGCCAGCATTACGTAACGGATGGCACAGTGCCCCATCATGGTGACACCCCTTCGCCTGTCGGCCAGCCGGGGATTCCCTCATCCGCGATGTCCTGCATCGCCTGCGCGATCGGGATATGCCCGATGCCCCTGTCCCTGTCCGTCCAGCCGGAACTGTTGAGAATATCGCGCTCATGTGCCGCAAACGCCGCCATGTCCGCCGCCGGATCGGATTGCAGGCGCGGTTCGGCAATGACCGGGAAAGGCGGCTTGAGCAGGCGATCAAGCGACTTTTGCGGAAACAGCATGTCCGCCACCACCACAAGCCCCCCCACTGCCAGACCGATGGCCAGTCCCCCGGCCATGACCGCGCGAAAGGAGATGTCGCGGAGTTCATGCCGCGGCGGTGGCTGCGCGCCGGGATGCTGCTCAGACATGGGCATCCCTCCGCGCGTCCCTGCATGGCGCGAATGGTGCCAGCGTGCCGGGGCGGAACGCCGCAAGGACACTGGCGCTGCCGAAGAAGGCAAGCGACAGCAGCACCGGCAGCACCATATGCGCAGAGGTCCGGCCGGGCAGCACAAGCCAGAAATTGCGCACCACCTCCATACCCACCAGCAACGCGGCCACCGCCACGACAACGGGACGCCGCACCTGCAGGGACGGTATGGCCAGCAGCACAAACGGCGCGATGAAATGCAATCCCACAAGACCCAGCGCCACCATCCCCCACCCGCCGCGCAGGCGCGGGCCGTACCATGCGGCCTCCACCGGCAGGTTCGACTGCCACACGATCAGGAACTGCATGAAGTCCAGATAGGCCCACAGCACCGTAAGCCCCAGCAGCAGGCGCGCCAGATCCCGCAGCTCCGCCGTGCTGGCCTGCATGCCCGCCAGCACGATCCCCACGGCGAATGCCAGCAGCACCGCCCCGGCAGAGGCGACAAGCCCGTAAGCACTGGAACTGAAATGCGGATCAAGGGATTCCGTCAGGTCGATTGCGGCAAAACCGGATGTAAATCCCAGCACGATCAGCCCCGCTGGCGCCACCCGCCCCAGATCCCGCCCGCGCAGGCAGATCAGGCCCAGCACGCCCCACGCAACCCCATAGAGCGCCGCCCGCGCCAGTGCGGCCGGCGCATTGAGATAGAAACCGTTTGTCAGCACAACCGTCCCGTCCGGGTGCAGCCACGGATACAAGTAACGCGCGCCCAGCATCACGCCCCCCAGCGCGGGCAGGCCCACAGGCAGCGTCGCAATCCCCGCGCGCAGGGCGGGATGCAGGATTTCACCCCAGCGCCCGCCCGTCAGGGCATGCACCAGCAGGAGCGCCATGCTGCCCAGCGGCCAGCCAAGCCATGCCGCCCCAACTGCAAGCC
The DNA here is from genome assembly GCF_013155425.1 of Gluconacetobacter entanii. NCBI lineage: Bacteria > Pseudomonadati > Pseudomonadota > Alphaproteobacteria > Acetobacterales > Acetobacteraceae > Gluconacetobacter > Gluconacetobacter entanii. The sequence continues at coordinate 211,137 of NZ_JABJWD010000003.1, forward strand.
ATGCGGGAAACAGGGCGGCGGGCATCCGGATGGCGCTGGCAACCACGCCAGCCAGCGCGACAGCCGCAACCAGGAGCGCCACGCGCCGGGCGCGGTTCATGGCCGGATGGCCTGTGGCAAGGCGGGCCGTGCGGCCAGCATGGCGTACTGGCTGCGGCGCAGCGCATACAGGTAGGCCACGATGGCCCATCGGTCATCGGGCATGATCCGTTGGGCAAAGCCATACATGATCCCCTGCCCCGACGTGATGATGGCATAAAGCTGCGCCGGCGTGGCGCTGCGTGTCGGGGCGGTCGCAAGGGGGAGCGGCGCGGGAAAGCCCCTTTGCACCACCATGCCGTCCCCCTGCCCCGTCCGGGCATGGCACGGCGCGCAGAAGGCATCATATTCACTGCGCCCCCGTTGCAGCAGGGCCAATGTCAGGGCGGGCGCGGGATGTGGGGCATCATGATATTCCACGCTGCCCTGCGCCACGTCCGCCGGCGCGCTGCGGGTGCTGGCATACGGGTTTTCCTTATGCTGCTTCGACATGTCATCGCACCCGGCAGCCAGAAGCAGCAGCGCGCCGGGCAGGATGCGCAGCGGCCACACGGGCCTCATGGCGCGATGTCCTCGATCGTCAGTGCACCATGCCGGACGAACACGGCCCGCACCGCATCGCTGTCATCAAACCCGCGCACCACGGCCACATGGCCGCCTGTCATGACCCCCTGCATGGCCCCGGCCTCATCCACCGGATCATGAAGGCGTGGCAGGCGCACGGTCGCGAAATAACCGATCATGCCCGCAAGGACGGCCCCCATCACCGCCAGTTCGAAACTGGCCGGGATGTAGGACGGCCACGAAAGATCCGGCCTGCCACCGATATCCTGCGGGTAAGCCAGTGTCGTGGCATAGACCTGCATGCCAAAGCCACCCACAGCCCCCACCATGCCCCCGCCCAGCATGAGCAGCGGCACGATGGAGAAAGAACCGCCCTCCTCCGGCGGGGACGCGCCATAGGTTTCAACCCGGCAGGTCACATCACGCCGCAGGTCGGCCACGGCATCATGCAGGGCGCGTTCCGTGGCGAAGGCCGCGACAATCATGGCCGGTTCCCGATCATGACGCGCATCTCCGCCATGGCAAGCATGGGGATGAAGCGCAGCAGCAGGAGAAAGGCGGTCAGGAACAGCCCGATACTGCCGCACAGCAGGCTCCATTCCCACATGGTGGGCATGTACTGCCCCCATGCGGAAGGAAGCTGCGTGCGTGCAAGGCTGGTGACGATGATTTCAAAGCGCTCCAGCCACATGCCGACCAGCACGCCAAGGCAGACCAGCCACACCACCGGCCGGTTCAGCCTGACCGCGCGCCACCACAGCAGTTGCGGAAACACGATATTGAGCACGATGGTGCCCCAGTAGATGGGCGCGTACAGGCCACGAAGCCGGAAAGCGAACATGATCCTGTCCGCCGGGTCGGGGCCGTAATATGTCGAAAACACATCCATCACATAGGCGTAGGCCACGCACAGGCTGCTGGTGAGCAGCAGGCGTCCCAGTATGTCGATGTGCCGCGGCGTGATGTAGGCCTGCAGTCCCATGGCCGGGCGCAGCGGTATCACCGCCAGCAGCACGACGGCAAACCCCGACAGCGCCGCGCCGAAGACAAAGAATGGCGGGAACTGGGTCGAATGCCATCCGGGTGTGGCGCCCCCCGCGAAATCCATGCCGACGATGCTGTGGACCGAGACAACCAGTGGCGCCATCAGCGCCGCCATGACGCCATAGACAGGCTGATAGTGCCGCCACTGCCGCCCCGAGCCACGAAACCCCATCGCCAGCACGCCATAGAATACGCGCTGCCAGCGCCTCTGCGCCCGGTCGCGCAGGGTGGCCAGATCGGGCAGCAGCCCGAAATACCAGAACAGGATCGAACACAGCACATAGGCAAGGATGGCAAAGAAATCCCACACAAGCGGGCTGCGGAACTGCGCCCACAGCCCCATGGTGTTGGGATAGGGAAACAGCCAGTAGAAAAAACGCGGCCGCCCCAGGTGCAGGATGGGAAATATGGCCGCGCAGAGCGCCGCGCACAGGGTCAGGCTTTCGGCCAGGCGGTTGAGCGAGGTACGCCACGGCGCGCGCAGCAGGAAGAACAGGGCCGAAATGAACGTCCCGCCCGAGGCGATGGCGATCCACCAGACGTAATTGAGGATGTCAAACCCCCACGCCACGGGCCAGTCGATCCCCCATATGCCCAGCCCCGCGTAAAACAGCCACGCCACGGACACGACCCCCATGCCCAGCAGTGCAAGGGCAAGGCCCAGCCCCAGCCACCACCACAGCGGCGTCCATCCCTCCTCCCCCTCATGCAGGGTGATGGCGCAGATGCGTTGCGTCAGCGAATGCGGGGTCTCGGTAGGGAGGATGAGGACATCATCCCCCGTCCCCGCACCTGTGCCCCCCGTCATGACGCAATCGCCGGATTGCGATTGAGGATACGCCCCTCATAGGTCACGCGCGGGTGCGTGCCCTGTTCGGGCAGGGCGGCATAGGTCAGCGGACTGTCCTTGCGGCGTGTCACTTCTGCTGCGGGATCGTTGATATCGCCAAAGCTGATGGCCTGTGCGGGACATGCCGCCTGACAGGCGGTGACAACATGTTCACCCACCCCATCGCGGTCGGCAACAATGCGGGCCTGGGCAATGCGCTGCACGCAGAAGGTACATTTTTCCATAACGCCGCGCGCCCTGACCGATACATCGGGGTTGCGGCTGATGGCGGGCCTGCTCTCCTGTTCGGCAAAGGCGAAGTAATTGAACCGCCTGACCTTGTAGGGGCAGTTGTTGGAGCAGAATTTCGTGCCGATACACCGATTATAGACCATGACATTCAGGCCTTCAGAATCATGCGTCGTCGCCCCCACCGGACAGACGGTTTCGCACGGGGCCTGTTCGCAATGCATGCAGAGCATCGGCTGGAAGAACGTATCGGGCGCGTGCTGCGTTCCTTCGTACACACGGTCAATCCGCAACCAGTGCATTTCGCGCTGGCGCAGTACCTCCTCACGGCCCACCACGGGGATGTTGTTCTCCACCTGGCAGGCGGTTACACACGCGTTGCAGCCGATGCAGGCATTGAGGTCGATGCTCATGCCCCATGCCACGGGGGCATCGGGTTCGCGGCGGTACAGCGTGTCCTGCATCCCGGATATGTTGCCAAGGAAATCCGCGCGCTCATGGAACTGCGCCAGCGTGCCATGCCGCGCCACGTCGGATGGGGATGCATCGACCCGCGTGGCGTGATGCTCCGTACTGGCGACAGGCACGCCGCCGCCATGCGCCGCCTCGATCCTGACGGGGCCAGCGGCCTCGCGGAACGGATACAGGTCGCAGCCGACATCACTGCCCGTCTCGCCCGCGTGGCGGCGTCCCCATCCCAGCAGACCGACCACACAGCCTGCCGCCTGCCCCGGCTGTATCCATACGGGAAGCTGCGTCCGGGTGGCGCCACGGGTCAGGCTTACCCTGTCGCCATTGCGCAGGTTCATCGCCTGCGCCATGTCGGGCGGGATCAGCAGCGGATTGTCCCACACCACCTTGCTCAGGGGGCGGGGCAGTTCCTGCAGCCATGGATTGTTGGCCCCACGCCCGTCCCACAGGTACGGATCCGGCCGCAGCAGCAGTACGGGCCCTGTGGGCTTCTGCTGCGACGGGGCCGGGGATGCCACGCGCATGGCCGCCTGCCGCAGGGGCGCCTCCATCCGTCGTGACGCCGTTCCCGCAATGACACCGGCCGCAAGGGCATCGTGCCAGTCACGCGCTGATGGAAGCTGCGTGCGCCATGTCGCGCGCACCATGTCCATGGCCGGGCGCAATGGCTGGCCCAGGCAGGCATGCAGGGCGCTTACGGCGTTCATGCCGCCATAAAGCGGCATGGCCTGTGGCTGGATGAGGGCAACGGTGCCGTCATGCCCGCGCGCATCGCCCCATTCCTCCATCATATGCGCAAGCGGCACATGCCAGTGCGCGGCCAGCGCCGTTTCATGTGGGCGATCCGACAGGGCAATGCTGGTGGGCACATGCTTCAGTGCCGCGGCAAAGCGGGGCGACTGATGGACGGGATTTACATCCAGTATCAGCAGCGCCTGAACCGCGCCACGTTCCATGTCATCCATCAGTGCGTCCAGGGTGCCGCCAGGCGCAAGCGATTGGTACAGGGGCGATTCAACAACATCGAACACCTGCCCCCGCCCGCCCAGCGCCTCGTTCATGGCCAGCATGGCGGCCTGTGCCTCCGGCGGGTAGTGGGGGCCAAGATGCACGAAGGCCCGGCCATGATGGGCGCGCAGGTCATCGGCCACCGGGCCAAGCCAGTCAGGCCCGCCCGAGGGAGCCTCCCCCCGCAGGATATGGGCCGACAGCCTCCCGATCACCTCGTCCATCATGCCCGGCGTCGCGATGAAGCGGTGATCCGCCGCAACGCCGGTCAATGACGGCGTGGGTTCCACCGCATAAAGCCGGTTCATGGGACCGTTGACCGGATTGCGGCGCGCGGCAAAGGCGCGGGCGTGGTTCAGGTGTCCCGGTGCACTGTCGAGCAGGTCACTATCGAGCGCAAGCAGCACGTCCGCCCGGCCCAGATCGGCAACCACCGCAGTGGGCGCGCCATAAGCAAGGCCAAGCCCGCGTGTGACATTTTCACGCCCGATTGCGTCCCACCCATGCCATGCCGCACCGGGAAAGGCCGCAAGAACCTGCTCGATCGCCCGGCCCAGCGTCGGGGACGTGACCGTACCGGTGAGGATACGCAGCCCCTCGCCTGCATGTGCGCCATCCGGGCGCGGGGCCATGGCGGTTGCGCGCATCTTCTGCATGGCGGCGGCAAGGTCCGGCCATGAGGTCGGCATGCCCTTGTGAAGCGGGCCTGTCGCCCGGTCGGGATCATAGAAATCATAGATCAGCGCCTGCGCCATCACGTCCGTCGCGCCGAGACTGCCGGGATGATCGGGATTGCCTTCCACCTTGATGGGCCGTCCCATCTGGTGCGTGACCACAATGCCCTCCGCATAGCCATCGCGCACATGGGCCGTGGCGTACATGTTCGGCAGGCCGGGCACCACGCCTTGCGCCGCGCGCACGGCCGAGACGAAACCCCGGTCCGGCGTGCCGGGATCACAACTGGCCACCCCGCCACTGGCCAGTGCAAGCCCCAGCAACTTGAGCACGCGCCGACGGTCCAGCGTGTGGGACAGCGCGCTTTCGAACTGTGGAAAGTGCTGCAGCAGTTCCGTATCCGACACCATGGCGCGCGGGCGCGGCGTCCCCCCTAGCGATGGCATATCGAGCATTCCGTCAGGTTACGCCCGCCAAGGTGATACCGGGCCATCAGCGCGGCGATCCCCGGTGTGCCGGGACCACGATGCCAGTCCGTGTCGAATATGTTTTCCGCCGGGCGCAGGTTCGGTCCGGGATTACGGTGACACTCCACACAGAACTGCATTGTCAGTGTCTTCGCCTTGTAGGTCAGCGGCATGGTGGCCACATTGCCGTGGCAGGTTTCGCAGCCAACCCCTTTGGCGACATGGATGCTGTGGTTGAAATAGACGTAGTCCGGCACATTGGTCACGCGCTGCCATGTCATGGGGGTGTTCCTCAGCAAGCTGTCCCGAACGGCCGCGAGCACGGCGGCATTTGTCCAGATCTGTGAATGGCATGTCATGCAGGTAAAGGTTGGCGGCAGGCTGGCCTGTGCGCTGCGTTCCACACTGCTGTGGCAGAAGCGGCAATCAAGCCCGAGGCCCGCGACATGGTGCTGGTGGCTGAAGGGAACAGGCTGTTCGACGACCCAGCCCACATGCCGGTCATAATCCGAATACGGCCATGCAAACCACAGCAGGCATCCACTGACGAGGACACAGGCAACAAGAACCAGGCATGTGGTCATGATGATATTGGCGCGGGGGGTGAATGGCGCTCCCATCTGTTTGCGTTCCATCCGTGACGGCGACTTTCAAAGCCTGTTTCTGTCGGGCCACAGGCAGGCACGCGGTTCGCTTGGGGATCCTGTCACGCAGAACGTCACTGTCGGGAAAAACGATCCCATCACAAGGCAGTGAATACTGCGCATGTTCCGTAATGGATAAATCATGCTGCCGCAGGCGAAGTATTCATGACCATGCCCCCGGTCCCGCAACAGGATCGGTTGACGCTGATGGGACTGGAGAAGGCTCCGGACTGCCTTCGAGAATGCAAGGAGCAGATGCGCAATCACAAAGGACGTGCTGTTCCCCCTGACGCATGCCGTCGGATCGTCGATAAGGGGTATGGCAGCAACAGGGAAGCACCAGTCTTCATGACAGGCATCGTCATGGACGGCGATACAAGGGGGAAAGCTGTTCGGAAAACCGGGGGACTGGCGTCATGTCACACCATGTTATGCGCGCCACGTCCGTCATCTTCCGGTTGCCGTAAAGGGGCCTGCGTATGCAGACGGAAGTCATCCCGCCTGAAGGGCTGCCTTCAGATGTTCCAGCCGATTTGAGACATGACGGTAATTCAGTGCCTTCTCGACATGCCGCAGGTGGACATCCATCAACCTTGCGGCTTCCGTTGGATCCCCCTTTTCGAGGGCATCAATGATCTGGCCATGTTCGCAGCATGATTCATGCGCGTCATGGGTAGACTGGTACAGGGCGGCAATCAGAACGGTTCGTGTCGTCAGGTCCTGCAACAGGGAACCCAGCACGGGATTTCCAAGCGTTTCGGCAAGGCAGACATGGAAATGGCCGAGAAGATAGCTGCGCTGCGCACGGTCACCGGATGCAAGGGCCTGCTGTTCGGACAGGACATGCTCCCGCAGGGTCCGGATCTGGGATGGCTGTATGTCGTCTATGGTGACAAGCATCCCGACCTCCAGCGCGCGGCGGGCGTCGATCGTATGGCGCGCCTCCTCCACCGAAGGTTCAATGACGAACCATCCCCGGCGGGGCGAGACTTCGACAATGCCGCGGGCCTGCAGGCGCATCATCGCCTCCCGGACAAGCGTGCGGGAGACATTGAAGATCTGCGAAAGGTCCTTTTCGCCCAACCGCTCCCCCGGGGCGATCTGACCCGACAGGGCCGCCCGGATGATACGATCCTCGATGATGTGAGGATTCCTGTCGGCCGTTTTATCCTGCTCTTGCATACCAGATAGTATGCGCAACCTCTCCCGCTTTGGCAACGGAATCAACGCGTAGGCAGGCATCTTCCGGTTACAGGCGACGCATCTCCGGACGGTATGCCTGATAAAATCCGCGGGCATAAAAAACGATCCCGAAACATCTTAATTCAAGATAATATACTGATTATAAAGTGTTTATTTTTCAGTTAGAGCATTATCAACATATTGTGATATCCGATTTCGTAATTGTTTCGATTTTTCATATGTCCCCGTTCCGGTTTGCATTATATCTTGTATGCAAGATTGTATTCTTTGCAGTCGGGTTTTTGATAGACCATTTGATGTTCAAGGATGCTGGCAACCAAACACCGGCATCTGGAAAGCTGTAGAGTGTAACGAGATGCGTTTTTGCCGATCGCTGTTTTTCCAGATTGTGCTGGCAACCGTGCTCGGCATCGCGTCTGGTCTTGCAACCCCGGATGTTGCGGTGCTGCTTAAACCGCTGAGTGACCTGTTCCTCAGGCTGATCTCCATGCTTGTGGGCCCGCTTGTCTTCTGCGTGGTGGTACAGGGTATTGCCGGTGCAGGCAGCCTGCGCACGGTGGGTCGGATCGGCCTGAAGGCTCTGGTCTATTTTGAAGCCGTCACCACCATCGCCCTGTGCCTTGGCTTGGCAACGGCGGCCGTGTTTCAGCCCGGGGCCGGAATGCATATCGACGCCGGTACGCTGACACAAGGCCCGGCGTCACAGTTCGGGGAAAGTGCAGCGGCCCTGCGTAATGATGGACCTGTGGGATTCGTCCTTCATCTCGTTCCCCAGACTCCCCTTGCTGCGTTTGTCCATAATGATGTGTTGCAGATCCTTGTTTTCGCAATCCTGTTTGGCTGTGGACTGTCGATCGCCGGGGAACAGGGGAACCCCGCGGCGGTACTGATCGACTCAATCACGACTGTCCTGTTCCGCATCATGGGCATGGTCATCCGGGTCGCCCCGCTTGGGGTGCTGGGGGCCGTTGCCTATACGGTCGGGCATTTCGGCATCCGCTCCATGGGGCAGCTTGGGGCCTTTGTCGGGCTGTATTTCCTGCTGGTCATCCTGTTCGTCCTTGTCGGGCTTGGCGTTCTGCTGCGCCTGTGCGGGGTCGGTATTTTCTCCTTCATCTGGTACCTGCGCGCGGAACTGGCGGTTGTCATGGCGACGACATCATCAGATGCGGTACTTCCGCAGATCATGGAAAAACTTGTTGCCATTGGCGTCCCGCGTGATGTCGTGGGACTGGTCATTCCGGCGGGATATTCCTTCAACCTGGATGCGCTTTCCATATATCTCGGGCTTGCGGTGCTGTTCCTGGCCCAGGCATCCGGCATTCACCTGACATGGACACAGATTTTCCTGGTCACGGGCACCGCCCTGGTCACGTCAAAGGGCGCCCATGGCGTGCCCGGGGTCGGGATTGTCATTCTGGCCGCGACACTGGCGGTCGTGCCGGAAATTCCACAAGCAGGACTGGTTTTACTGGTTGCGGTGGACTGGTTCGTCGGGATTGCCCGCGCGGTGGGCAATATCATGGGGAACTGTGTCGCAACCCTTGTGATCGCGAAATGGGAGGGACGTCTTGATGGCGTCGCCACACAGCGCGCCCTGCGGCAGGCCCGCGCGCCCTCATCCGAATAAAGTAAAAAACTCCAATCCGGGACATAAACTGTTCTTTTTATTGACGATGGAAAAATAACGTTACAAGACGAGGCACCTCATGTCATCCTGTCTATTCTTCGTAAAATCACGTCTGGGACTTGCGGCATCGGTTTCCTGTATTGCAATCATGCAGGTCTCGTCTCTTTCCGCCGCGACACCGATGGCGGTGCAGAAGGCCACCGGCCCACACACCCGTCCAACACCCGCGCCGGGTTCACACAGGGGTCATGCCGCCACGCCCCCTGCCGCGCCGGAAAGCATCAAGGTCAGCACGGCGCGCGCGGTAAAGTTCCGACAGGAACAGCATGTGCCGGATTCCGCGACGCACATAACGGGCACGGAACTGGTGGAACGGAACGTGCGGGCCATGACGGACCTGATCCGGGTTGCGCCCAACCTGAGCATCCAGCCATCCAACGGGTCTGCCGGCCTGAATTTCATGCTGCGCGGCGTGGGGATGGCGGATCTGACACAGAACAACATTCCCTCTGTCATGCCATATGTCGATGGCGTCGCCCTGCCCGTCACGGTCATGACATCCGCGATCATGTATGACATGGACAATGTCTCGGTAAATCCGGGACAATCCGGCTTTACGCATGGCATGACCACCACCGGCGGCGAAATCAACTTCCACACGGCCGATCCCACACCGCAGTTTCATGCAGGCGTGACGGAAGATATCGCCAGTTACGGCCGCAACCGTGTGGAGGGCTACATCTCCGGGCCGATATCGCGTTCGGTTTCATACCGCATTTCGGGGATGTCGATGACGGGTGGCGGCTTCCAGCATAACAGCCAGGGGGTCGGTTATGGTAACGCGGATATCGGCGCCCTGCGCGGCAAGCTGAAATGGCAGATTGATGATACGATGCGCCTCGACGTTGGCGGGCACTGGAGCACCGACCAGTCGGATGCCCCGGCGGGCGCGGTGATGGTCAACAGTTATGGCGTGCCGGCCAGTACGGACCTGATGCAGACCAACTGGGGCCTGAGCAAGCAGTTCGCCAATGCCATCGGAATCAACCCGGCCAACCAGAAGCCGCGTGAAAACAACCTGTCATGGGGGGTGAATATTCGTTTCACCAAGGAATTCAACTGGGGCAAGCTGACATCCACCAGCGCGTATGAAGCACTGGACGAACATGAACTGTCGGACCAGACCAATACGGCACTCGCCTATGGCAATATGTACCGCAACAACCAGACCAACTTCTTTTCGCAGGAAATAAACCTGCAATCGCGCAATCCGGCGGACCGCCTGCAGTGGCTGGTGGGAATGTACTACAATCGCGGCCGGACGCATGACAATTTCTGGTATGACATGTCAGATCGCTATGCATCGAGTGATGATGGCAAATATTTCTACAAGACCGACTACGGGCAGGATGAACAGACATTCAACCAGTACGCACAGCTTTCGTACCGTCTGGTACGCGGACTGCGTCTGATTGGTGCGATCAGCCATGAATCCGATGATCGGCAGCTTCTGAACCTGGTGGGTACGACCTATGAGGGCACAGGTGCGCCGAAAATCCAGTCATTCGGGTCCAGCGGTGCGCTGGCCAACCAGTTTTCCGGCCGGGTGGGACTGGAATATCAGGTCACGCCCGACATCATGACCTATGTCGATTTCCGCCGTGGTTTCAAGCCCGGCGGGTTCTCGGCCAACATGACGAGCGTCTCCGCGCAGTTGCGTCCCTTCAAGCCCGAACAGGTGCTGAGCTACGAAGGCGGGTTCAAGACCTCCTTCATGCATGACCGTATCCGCTTCAATGCGGCCGGTTTCTATTATGATTATCGTGACCAGCAGCTTCTGGGCACGATTGTCGTGCCGCAATATGGCACGGAAGGCACGTATGTTAATGCGCCGCGCTCCTATATCTATGGCGCGGAATTCAATGCGATGGTCCGCCCCTTCCGCGGCATGATGCTGACGCAGAATTTCGGCTACCAGCACGGCGTGTACAGCCAGTATCAGGGCGTCAACAAATCCGCCACCACGGACCTGTATAATGCGACCGGGCAATGGACGGCGGTCAATACCAATTACAATGGCGCCTCCATGGGACTGGCCAACCTGACGCTCAGCGGGTCCGCAACCTATACATGGAAAGTACTGCGCAACTACCGCATGACGTTTGATGTCGATTACAGCTACCGTGGCGCACAGACCCAGCCGCAATATATCGGCTATGGCGGGTATTATCGTGCTCCCGCCTATTTCCTGGTCAACAGCTTCCTGACATTCTCCGCCCCGCAGCAGCACTGGTCCGTGACCGTTTACGGGCAGAACCTTGCCGACCGGCATTACTGGCTGTCAGGTGGCACGCAGTCCACTTTCTACTCCGTCATTCCGGGGAACCCGCGCTTCGTGGGCGCGCGGATCAACTACACTTACTGACCCATCAGGACGTAGTGAGGTCGGGTTCTGGTAACGGCACAGACGGCACAGACGGCAGGAAATATTCATACGGATGCATGATGGAAACGACACCTGCGGTCCCCGTGCGGTCACACGCTACGGGGGCAGGTGCTGCTGACCGGTTCGCATGACCGATGCGGATACGGACAAGGCCCTGCGGGCAAAGATTGGCTTTATCGGACTTTTTGAGAGACGTTTCGGATGACCCAGACATTTTACGGCCAGATCAATCCTCCCGCCCGGCTTCTGATGGGGCCGGGGCCGGTGAATGCACACCCGCGCGTCCTTCGCGCCATGGCCGCCGACATGCTGGGCCAGTTCGACCCGGAGATGACGGGCTACATGAACCAGACGATGGACCTCTACCGTCAGGTTTTCATGACCGAAAACCGCTGGACCTTCCTTGTGGACGGCACGGCCCGCGCCGGGATCGAGGCGTCGCTGGTCTCCCTGGTTGAACCGGGCATGACGCTGCTGATCGTGCGTGCGGGTCGTTTCGGGCTGCTGCTGTCCGAAATTGCACAGCGGAGCGGCGCGGAAATCACAACACTGGACATTCCATGGGGCGAGGTCGCGACGCTGGAACAGATCGAGGACGCGATCCTCACCCATCGCCCGCATGTGCTGGCCTGCATCCATGGCGATACATCCACCACCATGGCCCAGCCACTGGATGGCGTGGGGGCATTGTGCCGCAAATACGATGTGCTGTCCTATGTTGACACCACCGCCACGCTGGGCGGCATGGAGGTTGCAACCGACCGCTGGGGCGTGGACGTGGTCAGCGGGGGCCTGCAGAAATGCATGGGGGGACCGCCGGGTTCGGCACCTGTCACCATTTCCGACCGCGCGACGGAACATATCTTCGCCCGTCGCCATGTCGAGGCCGGAATCCGCAGCAGCGACATGCGCGATGGTACGCGTGCGCGTATCCCGTCCAACTATCTCGACCTCGCCATGATCATGGATTACTGGTCCGAACGGCGCCTGAACCACCATACCGAGGCGACCAGCATGCTCTACGCCGCGCGCGAGGCCGCCTGCATTGTGCTGGAAGAAGGATTGCAGGCCCGTTTTGCCCGTCATGCCCGTGCGTCCCGCGCGATGTGCGCCGGCCTGCGCGCGATGGGTCTGGACCTGTTCGGGGGGGATGAGTGCCGCATGACCAACGTGACCGGCGTCTGCATCCCCAGGGGCGTTGATGGCGAGAAGGTGCGCGCCCGCATGCGCGAGGATTTCGAGATCGAAATCGGTTCCGCCTTCGGCCCGTTGCAGGGCCGGATCTGGCGCATCGGGGCCATGGGTTACAATGCGGAGAAATCGAAGGTGCTGCTCACCCTCGGCGCGCTGGAAGCCGTGCTGCGCGGCGAAGGTCATGCCTTTGCCGCAGGCGCGGGGGTTGATGCCGCACTGGCGACTTACCGGAAAGAATAAGGCCGTCGTCATGGCTTATATCCCGGGCCATGCGGCGCAGGATGTCAGGAGGCGGAATGACGCGACATGCTGCACACGCTAGCGACACAGGGTCCATGGCAGCACCGCATTTTCGACCCGCCGGACCGTGACCCCATAAACCGTGCGCATGATATCATCATCCAGCACCTGCATGGCTGGGCCATGACGGATGACGGCACCATCATCCATCAGAACCAGTTCATCACAGAAGCGGGTCGCAAGCACCAGATCATGCAGCACGATGACGATCCCCTTCCCCTGCCCCGTCTGCTGGCGGAAAAGCTGCATCATGGACAGGGCATGCGCCGGGTCGAGTGCCGCGATCGGCTCATCGGCCAGTATGACCGGCGTGTCGGTCGCCAGCGCACGCGCCAGGTGCATGCGCGCCCGTTCCCCCCCTGACAGGTGACTGGCCGGGCGGGTGTGCAGGTTCAGCAGGCCGGTGACCCCAAGGGCATGGTCCACCGCCGGGTGACGGGCGGCATGGTCATTGACCTGCCCATGCGGCAGACGCCCGAGTGCCACCAGCGCGCGCACCGGCATGGGCGGTGGTGTCCCCCCATCCTGCGCGATGAAGGCAAGCTGCCGGGCGCGCAGCGCCGGGGGGACCTGACCCATGCCGCGATCCAAGAGCCGGATATCCCCGCAATCGGGGGGCTCCAGCCCCGCCAGCAGGCGCATGAAGGTGCTTTTGCCTGCGCCATTCGGCCCGATCAGGCCAATGACCCGTCCCTTCGCAAGGGTCAGGGACGCGGCCGAGACGACAGCCCGATCCCCACGCCGGAGCGAGACATCACGTGCCTGCAGCAGGATCATGATGCGGCTCTTTTCAGCATGATGACCCGGGCGAAGAAAACCGGCGCCCCCACCAGCGCCGTCAGCACGCCCAGTTGCAGTTCAGGTCCGACCGTCACCAGACGCACCACCATGTCCGCCAGCAGCAGCAGCAGGCTGCCCCCCAGGAAGGACGGCACAAGCAGACGTGACGGCTGATATCCCGTCAGCGGCCGCAGCAGGTGCGGCACCACCAGCCCCACAAAACCGATCGCCCCCGAAACCGCCACGCAGGATCCCACGGCCAGCGCCGCCCCCAGCACGATCCGCGTCTGGATGCCCCGCAGGCCATGCAGCCGGAAACCAAGGCTCTCCGCCACGTCCTCCCCCAGTGTCAGCGCATCCAGCGCGCGCCCCGCGGACAGCATAAGCAGCGTGCCGCACACCACACCCGGCAGGCAGATCCAGACATGGGTGAAGGTCCGGTCCGTCAGCGACCCCATGAGCCAGTGCATGATCTCGAATGACGCATAGGGACTGGGCACAAGGTTCAGCACCAGCGCAGTCAGGGCCGCCGCAAAACTGCTGAGCGCCGCCCCCGCCAGCAGCAGCACCAGCGTGCCGCCGCGTCCCACCAGTCCCATCAGCACGGCGGCCGCACACAGCGCGCCCGTCAGCCCCCCCAGCGGCAGGGCCGCGATGGAAACCTGCATGAGGCCGGTATAGAACACGCTGACCGCCCCGAGTGCGGCCCCACCCGATACACCCAGAATGCCGGGATCGGCCAGCGGATTGCGCAGATATCCCTGCAACACGGCGCCCGACAGGCCCAGCGTCCCGCCCACCATGATGGCCAGCAGGGTGCGCGGCAGGCGCAGTTGCCCCACGATAATCGCCCCGGCGCCATGCCGTCCCGCCAGAATGTCCGCCAGCGCATGCGAAAACATGATGCGGGTTTCCCCCCACATGAGCGACGCGCCAAACAGTCCCATAACACCAGTCAGGAGCACGACATTCAGCAGCAGGATTTTAGGGGCTGATTTCACGGGGCGGACATTTCAAGGTTGTGGCGCGCGGTACGCAGCATGACGACACTGTCGAGTGTCTGCGGCAGGCCACACAGCCATAGCCGCGCGGGCACGTCCAGATGATGGGGGCCTGCAAAGGCTTCCTCCAACGCCGGATGGTCCAGCATGGACTGGGCAAGGGACGTCCCCTTCCCCGAACGGTCAAGGATCAGCAGGTCGGGCGGCCGTGCGATCAGCAGTTCCATGGAAAACCGTGAAGAGGCCTGATGGTCCATGAGCGTTGCGTAATTGCGAAATCCCGCATGGGCAAGGACATCATCCGAAAGCGATCCGGCATGGGTGACAAACCCATTGGCGGCATAGACCGCCGCCGTGGGATCGGTGGGACTGCGCCCGACCGGAAGGGAGGCCAGGCGCGTGGCAAAGGCCGTGGCCAGTTGCCGCCCCCGTTCAGGCACGCCGATGGCATTGGCGACCGTCATGATCTGGGCCGGAATATCCGTCAGGGACCTGGCGGGCGGCAATGCGATCACCTGCGCGCCCCCATCCCGTCCCGCCTGCATCGCAACAGCCGCCGTATAGACGCCGCCCAGCACGACATCGGGATGGGACGCCACGATATTTTCCGCCGTGGGCCGCAGGACCGGAACATGCTGCGCCTGTTCGCACAATACCGCGTTCCAGCAGTCCCGGGCCAGTGGCGTGACCCCCACGATCTGCCCCGGTTCGGCCAGCAGCAGCAGCAACTGATCGGTGCAGAGGTTCAGCGAGGCCACGCGCGGCAGCGCCCATGCCTGCGTCAATGGGACACAGGCCAGGAAACCGGCCACAACTGCTTCCACCATGCCTTTCATGTCAGTAATTCAGCGTAAACCCGCCATAACCGGCGCGACCGGGTTGCAGGTAGCCGATTGGCTCCTCAAACTGGCGGTTCAGCAGGTTGTCCGCCCGGGCATAGACGGAAACATAGCGGTTGATTTTATAATTGGCGGCCACGTCGATGGTAAAATATCCATGCCCCCTGCCGCATGTGCTGCAGGACTCGCTGCCGATGACCGGCAGGTCACGCCAACTGCTCGTATACAGGATGTTCCCTGAAAATGTCAGGTCGCGGATGGGGGTCCATGTCGTGTTGAAATTGAATTTGTGCTGTGGGCGACGCTGGAGTTCGTCATGGGTCGCCTCGTCCCGGGTATGGGTCCAGGTATAGCTCAGGTTGAACTCAAGGCTACTGAGTGCCTTCCAGTCCAGAAAGGCCTCCACCCCGTACATCCGTGCCTTTGCGACATTGGCGTAGGAATAATTGTAATCATACGAAGAATCTATCGACAGGGAGGACTGGATCAGGTTCCGGACCCTGTTGTCATACCATGTCGCACCAAAATTCAGGCGGTCATGCAGCAGTTTCTGTTCCACCCCCGCGTCATAGCCGATCAACTGCTCGGCCTTCAGGTCGGGATTGCCTTTTTCCGAATACCCGACGCCCACCTGATTGACGAAAAGCTGGTACAGGGAGGGGCCATGAAAGCCTGAACCGGCGCTGGCCTTGATGATGGTTCCGCTGCCGGGCACATGGATTGCGGGCGCGACACGCCATGTCACATGGTTGCCGTAGCGTGAATTGGCGTCATAGCGGATATTGGCCGCACCATAGAGGATGTGCTTCCAGTTTCCCTGATACTGCCCGTAACCTGCGGTCGTATCCATGCTGGCGGATGTATCATATCCGCTATCCCACATGTCGGCGGCCGTATGGCTGGTGTTGAACGTATCATGGAAATGTTCGGCACCGATCAGCACCTGACCATACCGTTTGAAATCGAACGTGCCGTGCCAGTCCACCTTCAGTCTGCTGGAGCGGTAATAATCCGGGTCGGGGTTGACCGGACTGCCATAACTTGTCCCCGTCTCCGTCCAGCGGTTGCGGTTGGTCATGTAACCAAGGCCCAGCACCTGATCGAAAAGCCCGTGGAAGGACACCAGATGCGCCGTCCCGCGGACGATGGCCTCATTCTGGTTGGTCTGTTCCCGCACACCTTTATCACCGTACAGATTTTCACTCTGCAGGTCATACAATGAATAGGAATGATTGTTGCCCTGCACCAGGCGCGCCGTCAGGCCAAGGTCAAGATTGCGGGTCACGTCATAGCCCAGCCTGATATTGGCGCTCCGGTTGTCATTGCGGTTGCCTTCGTGCCGCTGCTGATGATCGGCGCCATAATACCGTTCGATATAGGATGGGATATTATTGAATCCCTCCATCCGGTAATGGGACAATTCAACATTGTAATGAAAGCGCCCCTGGCCGCCACGTACGCCAAGGGTCTGGTTGAAGGTTCCGTAACCACCGCCCTCGATACGGACAAACGGCCTGAAACGCCCCTGCCCCTGCGCCGTGGTGACGTCGATGACCCCCGCCATGGCGTCCGCGCCATACAGGCCGCTTTGCGGACCACGCAGGATCTCGATCCGTCCCATGCCATCGGTCACGAACTGACCGGCATCGAATGCACCAGTTGAGGAACTGCCGTCATTGATGTCCATGCCATCAAGGCGGACCTTGACCTCGTTGGGATTATTGCCACGCATGTAGATGAAGGAGACACCACCCGCCCCGCCCGTCTGCACCACGTTCAGGCCGGGCTGGCGTGTTAGGATATCCGTCAGGCTGCGCCGTTGCTGGGTCTGGATCTGCTTTTCGGTGATGATGGTCATGCTGGTGCCGATATCATCGGCCGATGTCGGCCTGCGCGCGGCACTCACGCTGATCTGGTCGGGCAGGCCATCAGCTCCCGGCAAGACAACCGCCTTCGATTTTCCATTCCGGATGACATACTGCCTGACGGCCTGTTTTTGTGGCGTATCCTGCCCGGCGGCCGTATCGGCATGCGCCATGGCAGCCCCCGCTGTCATCAATATGGTCGAGGCAATCAGCAGATTACGGAAAAAACTCATCGGGTCCAGGTCTCGCGGTCACATCATCGTTGCCACGAGAGCGCGTTGCCACAGGCCGTCCGATCCGCACGGGATCCCGTAACACCACACCGTCAGGACACCCCGCCCGACAGTTCCCGGTCGCAACCATCATGACGGCAGGTCTCCTGGCTCACGGCGTGGGGGCCTGCACAACCTTCCCGGAAAACCGCGGTTTCCAGTGGCCCGGATGGTAACATCCGGTAATGCAAGGCCAGACCGTTTACAGTTGCGGGGACAGCAGGAGCATTGGATCGCAATCCGCACTCCATTCCCTTTTCATCCCCCCGAAAGGGGACACCGTCGGGACGGTTCTGATCGGATGGGGCGGTCTTGTCAACCCGGCCTTCCATGGGCCTTCCGCCACTTCGCCACCCGCACCGGACACGAAACAGAAATTTCAAAACAGGTACCTTGCAATGAATGGTTCTGGTTACTATAAGGTAACTGTCTATGCATTCTTATGGCCTATGGTCGAACGTCCCTGAAAAGATGCGCGAACGGTCTGAAAACTGGAAAGGCTGTGGAACCCAACCTTGTTCAATTCAAGAAGGGCGTGCTGGAACCATGCGTACTGGCCCTGTTGTCGCAGGCTGATTCCTACGGCTATGACATCGCCAGCCGATTGTCCGATGCCATAGAAATGGGCGAGGGCACCATCTATCCCCTCATGCGGCGAATGCAGAAAGATGGGCTTGTTTCGACATATTTTGTTGAATCTTCGTCTGGTCCACCGCGAAAATATTATACCCTGACGGAAAAAGGACGTGAAAGCCTGCATGCACAGCGCAGGGCATGGACGACCTTTACCCGGGCGGTGTCCGCCATCCTTGGCGTTCCCCCCACATCCGACAGTGCGACTGAACCATCTTCTTCACCTGCGGAACCTGCCGACATGCACAGGTCCCCCTCGCTCACCGTGCAGAAAAACACCGGGAACACATAGCCATGAACAGCAGACAGATGTTCCTTGACCAATTGCGCGCTGGCCTCAGAGGGCTGCCGCGGCATGTGATTGATGATATCGTTTCTGAATATGAAACGCATTTCGGTGAAGGGCATGCCGCCGGCCGATCCGACAGCGATATTGCCGCCGCCCTGGGTGATCCTGTGCGTCTGGCCCGCGAATTGCGGGCCGAAACGGGGTTGCGCCGGTGGGAGGATGAACGGAACCTGACGAATGCGCTGGGCGCGGTCGTGGGAGTATTCGGTCTGGCGGCCGTGGACTTTCTTGTCGTGCTTCCGGTGCTGACGACACTGGCGGCGCTGGACCTGGCCTTTTTTGTTACCGGGATTACCATCTGCCTGATCGGCAGCCTTCTCCTGCCGCTGGCTGTTGTCCACCTTGCCCCGGATTTCGGCGGCGACTGGCTTCAGGGCCTGCTGGTCAGCCTTGGACTGGCAAGTGGCGGCGCGTCCCTCATGGCGTTATGTGTCCTTTTTACCGTCGGGATGGTCAATCTCCTCGTCCGCTATGGTCGCGCGCACTATCGCCTGATAGCCCCCTCTTTTCCTGCCTGAGTGTAAGGAATTACAGTCATGATCCGCGGTATTACAATGATTGCGCTGGGCGGGGCCGCCCTGTCACTGACATGTTTCGGTATCGCATCGTCCCGTGCCCCGCTGGGATTTCCATTCTCCATGTTTGACGGGACAGGTGACGCCATCTCCTCCCCTGCCGAAACCCGCGTCCTGCCGTGGCCGGGTGGGCATATGCTTTCGATCAACCTGCCCGCGCGCGTGATCTATCAGCAAGCCCCGCAAAGTAGCATCACCGTCACGGGATCGGAGCGTCTGGTGCGTGCCGTCGCGCTAAATGGGGATAGTCTGGATATGCAGGGGAATAAACCCCATGATATTGGATGGCGCAATGACAGGATGACCGTTACTGTCACGTCACCAGAACTCAATACTTTGAAACTTAACGGTTTTGGATCACTCTATTTACGTGATTACCACCAACCCACCCTCACGCTGGCGATCAATGGCGCCACCAGCGTCAAGGGAAATGGACAGGCCGACAATGTCACACTGTCGGTCGCCGGTGCGGGTTCCGTTGACCTTGCGGCCATGGAGATGAAGGACCTGAATGTCTCCGTCACTGGCGCCGGGTCGGTCCGCTCAGGCCCGACCGGCCATGCCGTCATTTCCATAGACGGGGCAGGCTCGGTCAAACTGACACGGGTACCTGAATCGTTGAGCAAGGAGGTAGGCGGCATTGGTTCCATCTCTGTCCCCCACGACGCCATATCGGCACAGGTCAGCAGTCCCCGTCCAGTCCCCTCCCCGACAGATCAGGAACAGGGGGAAAAAATCGCCATGTAGATCCGCCGGGCAATGACCGGCGAACGATTTTCAGGACGATTTCCCCCTTGCAATCCACAGGATAAGGGACGGCAAAAAGAAATAGGACACCACGCCAGCCAGAAGCCAGGGCATCAGGTAAGACATGTCGGTATGCAGTACGAACCGGCAAAAAAGGTTGCCCAGGCCGAGCATGGCGATCACGCAGAAGCACACCCCCGCATTCGCCAGAGGCGTACGGTCATGATTGATTTCCTGAAGTTTCTGTAGCAATGGCCTTACTCCGTAGATCCTGATCCCCACTGTTTCTAATGGGTCGGGCGCGGGTTATCCAGACCACATCGCGCCATGGCCATGCGTATCATAAAAATCCGACTTCACCGGTCCTGTCCGAACATGGCATGGTGCCAGCGCCATCGCTGCCGCAACATCCACGGACGTATCGCCCCCACGCCGTCCTGACACAGCCTGCAGCCTCATGCATGCAGGCCCGGTGCTTCGCGGCCGGTGCGGGCGACATATTCCGTGTAGCCACCGTCGTAGCGATGGAGTCCTTCTGGCGTGAGTTCCAGAACGCGGTTGGAAAGCGCGGCCAGAAAATGACGGTCATGGGAGACAAAAAGCATCGTGCCGTCATAATCGGCCAGAGCCGTGATCAGCATTTCCTTGGTGGCGATATCGAGATGGTTGGTAGGCTCATCAAGCACCAGGAAGTTCGGCGGATCGAACAGCATCAGGGCCAGGACCAGGCGGGCCTTTTCACCGCCGGACAGGACACGGCACAGTTTGTCGATGTCATCGCCGGAGAAGCCAAAGCTGCCTGCCAATGACCGGAGCGCCCCCTGGGGAGCCAGTGGGAAAGCAGTGTTCAGGGTTTCGAAAATTGTAAGATCGCCGTCCAGCAGGTCCATGGCATGCTGCGCGAAATACCCCATCCTGACGCTACCGCCGAGTGTAACCGTTCCAGCGTCCGGTTCGGTCGTGCCGGTGACAAGTTTCAGCAGGGTTGATTTGCCGGCCCCGTTGATGCCGAGCACGCAGCAGCGCTCCTGACGGCGAATCAGCAGGTCGAGGTCATGATAGATGACCCTGCTGCCATAGGCCTTGTCCACACCGCGCAGGTTGACGACCGCATCGCCCGAGCGGGGGGCTGGCGGGAAGGTGAAGGAAAGGGTCTGGTGACGTTTCGGGGGCTCGATACGATCGATCTTGTCCAGTTTCTTGACCCTGCTCTGCACCTGTGCGGCATGGGAAGCCCGAGCCTTGAAACGCTCGATGAAGGCGACTTCCTTGGCCAGCATGGCCTGCTGACGGTCAAACTGTGCCTGCTGCTGCTTTTCGTTCAGGGCGCGCTGCTGTTCATAGAATTCGTAATCACCGGAAAAGCTTGACAATACGCCGCCGTCAATTTCGATCACCTTGTTGATGATCCGGTTCATGAAAGCCCGGTCGTGCGAGGTCATCAGCAGGGCGCCGTCATAGCCAGCCAGGAACTGCTCCAGCCAGATAAGGCTTTCGAGGTCGAGATGGTTGCTCGGTTCATCCAGCAGCATCACGTCCGGTTTCATCAGCAGGATGCGCGCCAGCGCCACGCGCATTTTCCATCCACCAGACAGGCGGCCGACATCGCCATCCATCATCTCCTGGCTGAAACCCAGCCCATGCAGGACTTCACGTGCGCGCCCTTCCAGCGCATAGCCGCCCAATTCCTCGAAACGGCTTTGCACTTCGCCGAACCGTTCGAGAATGGTGTCCTGTTCGTCAAAGCGCTCCGGGTCCGCCATAGCCGCTTCCAGTTCGGACAGTTCGGCCCCGATCACGGCCACGGGTCCGGCACCGTCCATCACCTCGGCAACCGCACTGCGGCCCGCCATCTCCCCCACATCCTGGTTGAAGAAACCCACGGTGATGCCGCGCTCGATCAGGACCTGTCCCTCGTCGGGTTCCTCCTGCCCCGTGATCAAGCGGAACAGTGTTGTCTTGCCGGCCCCATTGGGGCCGACCAGCCCGATTTTCTCCCCCTGCCGCAGTGCCGCCGAAGCGTCGATAAAGATCACGCGATGGCCGTTATGCTTGCTGATACTGTCGAGACGGATCATGGGGCCCCAGATAACGAAGGAGAGAGGAAAAGCCGGAGCGCCCTTATCGCGCCCCCCCCACGCATCGTAAATAGCGGGAGTGACGACCGGCAGTTACATCGGGGGAGCGATGCCGGAATAATCGGACATTTCGCCACCTGTCAGTCCAAAACCGGACAGGTTGCCCCCTGAACTGCAGGCACGTCAGGGACGCGGTAATGTCACCCGTAGAGTTCGGACGCCAGCAGGTTCTGAATGCTCAAGGCATTCAGAAAACTGAAGTCATGCAGTGCAGCCGCGGACTGTCCGCCCTTGCGGTCATGCGCACCATATTTTTCGATCCGATCGCCAGTCGTCTTTCAGTGCCGGTTTTCCAACGCTCCATATAACTATTAAATATAGTTATATTATTGTTTAACTTTCTTCTTGTTGTTTTCTATATTCAACATATAATTCGTTTTTAAGTTTATTGCACTTTTTCGTTCGTCATTAATTGTTGCTGATTTCGCCTTCGTTCGCCAGTGAATATGCGTCGGAGGCAGGTCGTGCGCCACATGCAGGAGCAGTTTGGGCATGTTGATCAGACTTGACTGGAATTTGCACCTGCCTGCACTCAGGCAGTCATTACCCATGGCATTGATAACCCTGCCATTAGGGTTCAGCTTTGGTTATTCAGGCAAAGCCTATGGCAAGGAAATGCAGATGTCCCCTGACACGCATGAAACGACGCCAGAAAGCCACCACGACCATTCCCATATGGCAGGAAAAAAGACTGCGGCAGGTCATCATGCTCACGGGGATAACAAGAAAGATTCGAAACAGGAAAATTCAAGCAGCGCACCGGAGGATATTGTCGTCACCGCATCCATGAGTGCGGGAGACCGGAAAATGCACGACGTCATGATGAAGACATCACGCTTTGGTGACGTTGTAACCGGCAAAGAGGCGCAAACAGAGCAATTTACGACTTTGAATGATTATTCTTACAAAGTTCCTGGATTTCGCCCCAACACGACAACACCACATTATTCACGCATGTCAATTCGTGGCCTTGGACAGCCCATGTCTGGATCGGCAGGCATCGGGTATCAGTCGGAAACGGCCTTCGTCGTCGATAATGTTGCCTGGTTGCAGCCTGATTATCAGGCTGGCGACTGGAGCAACATCAGTTCCTTTGAAATTGGCTATGGCCCCGGGGGCACCGCAGGCGGCCATAACTCCGACGTCGGCATAATTTCCATCATGACGGCATTGCCCTCTTTCAAGCGTAGCACCCAATATGAACAGACCGTTGGCAATTATGGCCATACCAATGAGAAGCTTGACAGTACCGGATCTATTGCAGGCGGGCATCTGGCGTATCGTATTACGGGATATTACGATAATGCCGATGGCTGGGTTCATGACATACTAAATGGAAAGCGTTATCAAAACATCAATCGTGGCGGCGTGCGTGCGCAGTTGCTTGGGGTTGGTGAAAATTACACTGATCGATTTATATTTTCCTACAATGGGTCAAGTGAATATACCCAGTATGGTGAATCCGCCGGAACCGGCGGCGCAACTGCCCCGATTGGGGACTCCGTACTGGTTTACGGAAACGGACAATATGCGGGCAGTTATGCTGCAACCTTATTATCCCGCCTTCATACATCCGTGCTGACATATAACCCGTATCGTCCCGCCCTTGCGGATCCGGGCAAGGAACAGAGCAACGTATATACAGCGTCAAACGAACTCAATTATCATATCGGACGAAATACACTCACATCAATCAGTGCTGTCGGCCTTTTTTCCGGTGTGAACAGTGGCACGACAGATAACCAGAACGTCTGGATCGGCACCGGCGGGGAAATGGACGATTATGGTGTCCAGGGATCAGAGGAACTCAAATTTTCTTCGCCCCAGAACGATAGGATCGCATGGACTGTCGGACTGTATGGAGTAGACAATTCAGCGTGGAACCGTATGCATCATATTTCATTCGGACGCGATGCCGCGGCATGGTATTCGCAACCTGCTGCCGTCACCGGGCTGACACAATGGGAAAAGAACTACAACACAAATATTCAGGCTGCCGCCTTTGCCCAGACCGTTATCCATTTTAACAAGCAATTTTCACTGACCCTTGGTGTACGTGACAGTTATGACATTCAGAAATTCAATAACAAGTTTGAAGTCGGCTACGTACGCGGCACTTCCTATTCCTACGAACAGCAGCTTCAGGCCCTTCTGGCGGCAGGCGGCGGGGGCGATGCCCGTACCGGGGTGCAACGTAACGACCATGATGGTGTTACAGCAATCATAAACCCAAAGTACCAGATCAACGAAAATACCATGGTCTATCTGCTTGTCGGTCACGGTGACAAGACCGTTTCCGCCAATGGCAATGCAAATCCCATTAACGTCTACAACTCCACAACGAAACAATATTCATTTTACGCATGGTCTCCTTTCTTCTCCAAACCGACCACATCATGGGATTACGAGGGCGGCGTGAAGACCATGTCCTTCAACGGGCAACTTGTCTCGAACGCAAATTTCTACTGGAACGATCTGTATAATTATCAGACAAACCAGGTTTATAATTATCACCTGTCCAACGGAGATCTTGCCAACGTAAGTTACATGGGGAACGCCCCGCATGCCCGGCTTTATGGTGTCGAACTTTCCGAAAGCTTCAGTCCAGACTTCATTCCTGGCCTCAACATTCATGCCAGTGGTGCCTGGCAACAGGTCAAGTATGTCAAATATAATGCTGCCCCGCCGCCGACCAGCGATGCCTATTCAGGCGGGCCATCGACTGTTGATGAATCGGGCCGAAGCCTTCCCGGCATCCCGAGTTTTACCTTCAATGTCGGAGCAAATTACGAACATCCTGTCGGTCCCATCTTCAGCGGCCTGATCAAATCCCAGCAGAACCGTGCGGCCTGGTTGCAGCGGTCATTTACGGCCTTCGGCTATGTGAATGAGGCATGGTGGAGCAGAAGTCGTTTGACAGATCCGCTTGCGGCCCGGCAGTTTTTTCAACGCTCTTATTCCATCCTGAACGCAGGTATCGGTCTACGTACGGCAGACCAGCATTTCAGTGTAACATTATGGGCGAAAAACCTGCTCGATGCGCGTCCATGGACAGGATACAGCCCAGGAAGTTCCAGTGCGCCGGAATCAGTGGACCTGACACAACAGGGGCCGCGTTACTTCGGGGCTACGGTACATATGGGTTTCTAACTTCTCGTATTATCCAGATTTTTGCAATGAACTGCGGAAACAAGGCACAAAAATGACGCTCAATCGCAGGAAAATGCTGACAGGAACAGCCCTGTTGGCGACACTGTCACAAAAAAGCAAAAAATCCGAAGCAGCTGAACTGGACATCCCATCATGGACAAGGGAACCCGGCGCACCCATCCTGAAAAAAGCATATGGTGCTCCATCATCTTTTGAAAAAGATGTTGTCAGACGAACATGGACAAAAATGCGTGGCGGTCAGGGCTCAACCCTGACGCCCCTGGCATCTCTACGTGGTATCATAACACCCGGCGGCCTTCATTTTGAGCGTCATCATGCCGGTGTTCCTGACATTGACCCTGCACAACATTCTCTTGTTGTTCATGGCCTTGTAAGCCAGCCAATGCGATTTTCACTGGATGATCTGCATCGACTCCCATCGGTTTCACGTATCTGTTTCATTGAATGTTCCGGGAATACAGGAACCGAATGGACAAAGGCAACAAGGGCAGACGTGCAAAGCACGCATGGATTGTTATCGTGCTCTGAATGGACTGGTGTTCCTTTGTCTTACATTCTTGGTGAAACGGGCATGGAGGCCGACGCACGCTGGGTTCTGGCAGAAGGCGCAGACGGAGCAGCAATGTCGCGAAGCATTCCGCTCAAGAAAGCGCTAGATGATGTCATTGTCGCATACGCGCAAAATGGCGAAGCTCTTCGGCCAGAGCAGGGATATCCATTGCGGCTGATCTGTCCCGGCTATGAAGGGAACATGAATATAAAATGGCTCAGGCGTCTGAAACTGGGCCAGTATCCGTTCTATACACGCGAAGAAACGTCCAAATATACCGACCTGATGCCCGATGGGAAAGCACGTCAATTCAGTTTCACGATGGGTGTCAAATCCGTCATTGTTCGTCCCTCCGGGGGAATGAAACTGACCTCTCCCGGATTGCAGGAAATTAATGGCCTCGCGTGGAGTGGACACGGAAAGATCACCAAAGTGTATGTATCGACGGATGGAGGCAAAACGTGGATCGCGGCCCGTCTTGACGGATTGATACTGGATAAATGCCTGACACGTTTTACGCTTCCCTGGGTCTGGAACGGGCAGAAAGCCATTCTGCAGAGCAAAGCTTATGATGAGGCAGGAAATTTTCAGGAAACCCGGCAGATTCTTCATGCACGTTACGGCGACAATCTTTACTAC
Organism: Gluconacetobacter entanii; assembly: GCF_013155425.1. Classification (NCBI taxonomy): domain Bacteria; kingdom Pseudomonadati; phylum Pseudomonadota; class Alphaproteobacteria; order Acetobacterales; family Acetobacteraceae; genus Gluconacetobacter; species Gluconacetobacter entanii. The sequence continues at coordinate 237,459 of NZ_JABJWD010000003.1, forward strand.
CACAATAATGGCATCCAGTCGTGGCTTGTTTCCGAAACGGGTGATATCACAAATGTTTTTATATAATATTATTACATTTTTACTTTTTATTTTATTCCTCACCAGACCCTGCCTGGCGTCTCCATGCCCGGGAGAACCAATATCGGAAGATAGCATTTCACCATGGAATATAGATATTTCACGAAACGGTCCCCTTCCCCAAGGAAATGGAACCCCGTTGATAGGAAAAAATATTTATCTTGAAAAATGCGCGGCCTGTCACGGGGCGTCCGGAGATGGATTTATGGACATATATCCTGCTCTACGTGGTGGGATAGGAAGTCTTGCCACGAAGACACCTCTACGGACAGTTGGAAGTTTCTGGCCCTCCCCTGAGAGTGTTCTTGATTACGTCAGACGTGCCATGCCTCTAAATGCTCCACAATCCCTGAATGCAGATGATTTGTATTCTGTCGTTTCATACCTTCTTTACATAAACAATATCATTCCACAGGATTTTCCCCTCAATGAAAAAACAATATCTTCCGTCAAGATGCCAAACAGGAATGGCTTTATAGATACAGGAGAAGAAAACGGAAAAATAACCTTTCCATACAAGGAAGTTCAGGACAGATTGGGGAATTGCTTTCGCAAAAAATAGTCAAAGAGGCAACTGGCGGAAACAATACCATGACAGCTTTAGCCGCAGAACCTTCATCTGTCCGGGACTGGTATCAATTATCCTCCAATCCTTCAGAATCATATCCATATCGTAAAGCAGTCTGATCCTATTGAGGACAAAGCAGGCAAGGTATTTGCGCAGACGGCCCGCGTCGTTCTAGCTGGCCTTTGTCTGGCGTGATATGGCAAACAGCCGTCATCCTGCCGCAGAAAGCGATGCGGCCGCGCGGCATGCCTGCAGTACGGTCGCCAGTTGTGCACGATCAAACTCATCCACGTCCTCAGGGTCAGGCCGCAGCCAAGCCAGCAATGCAAGATCGCCATCGCGCCGGAGCGCCGCCCAGTGGCCGGCCAGGGTAATGCGCCCGCATTCGGCAAGGGTGCACAACCTGCGGACCAAGGCCGAAAGATCACGGTAATTGCCTGTCCATGGCACACCACCACGGGACGACCGAATGGCGGAATTGAACTGGGTTCTTTCATCCATGCAGCATGTCTGTACCGATCTGTATCAAACAGGGATACAGAACATATCAGACAAAAACCCTGCCACGACAGCACAGATCTAAACCATCATCCTTGATATTGTTAAATTACCCACGCCCCGATGCATCCGCAGGACAGCAGCGAAACCATAAGAGGCAGGATTTACAATCATCCCGTTTCTGTCGGATATTTTCAGTTCTCATTCATCCGGCACAAAAACACGGCCCTTCCGGACAGGACGGCATCTCGTAACAGATCCCCTCCCAACTAAAAAACTTGCATGATCAGGTCGCAACTTCCCCTTTACAGGCGCGTATAAGCGACTGGTAGCGTATTCCGGCCTCCCATGCATCCGGCCGGAATATGCAGGGGAAGACCACACGCCCCCTCATGACGCATCTGGCCGGTTATCGCCTGTCAATACGCACGGCATTACACAGATTACCTCCGTTCAAAATAAAACGAAAAGAAACGGAATCGCCAGCCATGGAAAAAATTTCCAACCTATGGTCAATATCCTTATATGCTGTGGTCATAGGAATGTTGCTGGCCAGCATGCTGGGACTGTCCTTCATCACCGGCACCCGGCGACGCGGCACAAGCATGGGCCGTTCCATGTCCCTGCCCTTTGAATCCGGGATCATACCCACGGGATCGGCGCATCTGCGGCTACCGATACAGTATTACCTGGTGGCCATGTTCTTTGTCATCTTTGATGTCGAAACGGCTATTCTGCTGACATGGGCAACCGTTGTAACCGAAACGGGATGGATCGGTTATGCCGCGGCCATCGTCTTTACTTTGTTTCTGGGGGTCTCCCTTGCCTATCTGTGGCGTGCCGGGGCACTGGACTGGGGACCACGGGACCGCCTGCGTCAGGCAACGGTCACGCAGGAGGATCATGCATGATGCGCTGGTCCCTTTCCTCCCCCCGTAATGCTGCCGACCGTGCACGGCCTGCGCCCAGCTTCAGTGAAACTGTCCGCCGCAACCTTGTCATGGGCCGGTTGCAGGATTTCGTGGCATGGGGGCAGAAAAACTCCATCTGGCCGCTGAATTTCGGCCTGTCATGCTGTTACGTGGAAATGGCGACAGCGTTCACCAGCAGGTTCGACATTGCCCGCTTTGGCTCCGAAGTCCTGCGCGCTACGCCGCGTGAGGCCGACCTGATCGTCATTTCCGGCACCGTGTTCGTCAAGATGGCCCCGGTCATCCAGCATCTGTACAACCAGATGCTGGAACCCCGCTGGGTAATCTCCATGGGGTCGTGCGCCAATTCCGGTGGCATGTATGACATCTACAGCGTCGTGCAGGGCGTGGACAGCTTCCTGCCGGTGGATGTGTACGTGCCCGGCTGCCCGCCCCGTCCCGAGGCACTGCTGGAGGGGCTTCTGCTGTTGCAGAAATCCATCGGCGCACGCCGCAGGCCGCTAAGCTGGCTGGTGGGACCGCAGGGTGCGCAGGCCGTCACACCGCCCAGCCTGCGTGATGAAAAGCGCACCGGGCGGCAGGGCATGCGCGACCTGCGCGCGCCCGACGGGATCTGACGCCATGACCACACTCCTTTCTCCCGCGCGCGAACAGGGGCTTGTGGCACAAATTCAGGGCTGTCTGCCCAACGGGTTACTGGCCACACAGCCTGCATGCGATGGGGTCTGCACCCTGTGGATCACGGCCGCCGACCTGCGCCCCGTCCTGACCGCGCTGAAGAGCCCGTCTGCCGCATCCCTCATGCTGCTGGACCTGACCGCCATAGATGAACGCGATCGCACCCGCCGCGACGGACAGCCCCCGTCCGCGTTCACACTCGTCTATCACCTGATCTCGCTGACCACCCGCGCGGATGAGGTACGCATCAAGGTTCCCCTTGGCGCAACCGCCCCCGCCCTTCCCAGCATCTGTGACCTGTGGCCCAACGCCAACTGGTATGAACGCGAGGTGTGGGACCTGTTTGGCATTCATTTCCACAATCATCCCGACCTGCGCCGCATCCTGACCCCGCCCACCTGGACCGGACACCCGCTGCGCAGGGACCATCATGCCCGCGCCACCGAAATGCCGCCCTACAGCCTGACGGAGGAAGACGAAGCACGGGAACAGGACGCCCTGCACTTTGACCCGTCCGCATGGGGCATGCGGCGGCACAGCGACCACAGCGACTTCATGTTCCTCAACCTCGGCCCCAACCATCCCAGCGTGCATGGGGTGTTCCGCATCGTGCTGCAACTCGAAGGGGAGCGGATTGTCGATGCCATGCCCGATATCGGCTTTCACCACCGTGGCGCGGAAAAGATGGGTGAACGCCAGTCCTGGCACAGCTACATCCCCTATACCGACCGTGTGGACTACCTCGGCGGGGTGATGAACAATTTTCCCTACGTGATGGCGGTCGAGACACTGGCCGGGATTACCGTGCCGCCACGTGCGCAGATGATCCGCGTCATGCTGGCGGAACTTTTCCGCATCGCCAGCCACCTCGTCTTCTATGGCACCATGGCGCAGGATGTGGGGCAGCTTTCACCGGTGTTTTACATGTTTACCGACCGCGAACGCGTGTTCGGCATCATCGAGGCGATATGCGGCTTTCGCATGCACCCGGCATGGTTCCGCATCGGCGGCGTGGCCATGGACCTGCCCGACGGGTGGGATGGACTGGTCCGCGCCTTTCTGCACGACCTGCCCAAACGGCTGGATGAATATGATGCGATGGTCATGCGCAACCCCATCTTTCGCGCACGGACGAAGGGGGTCGGTGCCTATACCACGGCGGAGGCCGTTGAATGGGGTATCACCGGGCCGGGACTGCGCGCCACTGGCCTGGCGTGGGATTACCGCAGGCATGCGCCCTATGCCTGTTACGACCAGCTTGAATTCGACATTCCCACCGGCACCCATGGCGACTGCCATGACCGGATTGCAGTGCATGTGGAGGAAATACGCCAGAGCCTGCGCATCATCCGCCAGTGTGTGGACAACATGCCCGCAGGCCCGGTCAAGGCCGATCACCCGCTGACCACCCCGCCGCCGAAGGCGCGGACGATGCATGACATCGAAACCCTGATCCACCACTTCCTTAGCGTAAGCTGGGGGCCGGTCATTCCACCGGGGGAAGCACGCGCCAGCATCGAAGCCACGAAAGGCGTGAACACCTATACGCTCATCAGCGATGGCGGGACCACGTCCTACCGCACCCGCATCCGCACGCCGTCCTTTGCCCACCTGCAGATGATCCCGCTGCTCAGTCGCGGGATCATGATCGCGGACCTGATCGCGATTCTGGGCAGCATTGATTTCGTCATGGCCGATGTCGACCGCTGAAACGCCCCTGCCCGCGCCCCTGCGGGCAGAAATCCTTGCCCTCGCGGCGCAGGAACTGCACCCGCGTGGCGCAAGTGTCGCGGCGCTGCGTCTGGTGCAGGCCCGCTTTGGCTGGATCAGCACCGCGCACCTGTGTGAGGTGGCCGGCCTGCTGGGCATGTCGGCCGATGACCTGGATGGGATCGCCACCTATTTCAACCTGCTGTTCCGCCGGCCGGTCGGGCGGCATGTCATCATGCTGTGTGACAGCGTTTCATGCTGGATCATGGGGCGCGAACCCCTGTGCGCCCATCTGTGCCGGACACTGGGCATCCGACCCGGTGAGACCACGGCGGACAATGCCATCACGCTGCTGCCCACGGTCTGTATCGGGCACTGTGACCATGCCCCGGCCATGCTGGTGGACAACGCCCTGCACGGGGATGTGACGAGCGCAACGCTCGACCAACTGATCGACACGCTGAGGCACGCGCCATGACGTCCGCTCCCGAACGGCCCCTGACCGCAATGATCGACCCGGCCGCAGGTCCACCGGACTGTGCGGCATATGAACGTAATGGTGGCTGGCAGGCCACGCGCAGGGCACTGGGCCGCCTGACCCCGGCCGAGGTCATCGACATGGTGACACGCTCCAAACTGCGTGGACGCGGGGGCGCAGGCTTCGGGACCGGGCAGAAATGGGGCTTCGTGCCAAAGGAACCCGCGACAGAGCGCCGCAAATACCTGATCGCCAATGCCGATGAGATGGAACCGGGCACCTTCAAGGACCGCTGGCTGCTGGAGGGCAATCCCCTGCAACTGATCGAGGGCATGATCCTTGCGGGTTATGCCGTGCAGGCAGGGCATGGAATCATCTTCCTGCGCGGGGAATACAGCCTCGCCTGCGAGCGCCTGCACCGCGCGATCGGGGAGGCCCGGCAACAGGGATGGCTGGGCGGGAATATCCTTGGTTCCGGCTTCGGTTTTGACATCCATGTTCATTCCAGCGCCGGACGCTACATCTGTGGGGAGGAAACCGCACTCCTGACCGCGCTGGAAGGCCGCCGCGCCACCCCGCGCAGCAAGCCGCCCTTTCCCCAGACCGGCGGCCTGTGGGGCGCGCCAAGTGTCGTGAACAATGTCGAGACATTGTGCAACCTGCCGCACATCATCGCCAACGGGCCAGAATGGTTCGCGGGCCTCGGACTGGGGGAGGATGGGGGCACCAAGATCTATGGCGTCAGCGGCCGGGTGGCAAAGCCGGGCGCATGGGAACTGCCCATCGGTACGCCGCTGCGCCAGATCATCGAGGAGCACGCGGGCGGCATGCGTCCCGGCTACCGCCTGCGCGCCCTGCTGCCCGGCGGGGCGTCCACCGCCTTTCTTGATGCTGCGGCGCTTGATGTCGCCATGGATTACGGATCGGTGGAAAAGGCGGGCAGCAGGCTTGGCACCGGCATGGCCATCATTCTGGATGACCGGACCTGCCCCATCGGCATGATCCGCAACCTCGAACATTTCTTTGCACAGGAATCCTGCGGGTGGTGCACGCCATGCCGCGATGGGCTGCCATGGGTGGAACGCCTGCTGGACGCAATCGAGGACGGGACGGGGCAGGAGGAGGACATGGACCAACTGGACCGCCACGCCCTCATGCTGGGTGCCCCGGGCCGGACCTTCTGCGCCCATGCGCCGGGGGCGATGGCGCCGCTTTCCAGTGGGCTGAAACTGTTCGCCGCCGATTTTGCCGCCCACATCCGCCAGCACCGCTGCCCGCAGCAATCGGGGGCATGACCATGACCACCATCCGCATTGATGGCCGGGACTGCCCGACCCGTACCGGCATCAACCTGCTGCAGGCCTGTCTGGAGGCCGGGGCCAACCTGCCCTATTTCTGCTGGCATCCCGAACTCGGCTCCGTGGGGGCGTGCCGCCAGTGCGCCATCAGGCAGTTCAGCGGGCCGGAGGACACAAAGGGCCGTATCGTGATGGCCTGCATGACACCCGTCAGCGACAAGACCATCCTCTCCATCGATGACCCGGAAGCGCGTGACTTCCGCGCCAGCATCATCGAATGGATGATGGTCAACCATCCCCATGACTGCCCCGTGTGCGAGGAAGGCGGCGAATGCCACCTGCAGGACATGACGGTCATGACCGGGCACAATACCCGCCGCTACCGCTTTACCAAACGGACCCATCGCAATCAGGATCTCGGGCCGTTTGTAAAACATGAAATGAACCGCTGCATCGCCTGCTACCGCTGCGTGCGCTTCTATCGTGACTATGCGGGCGGGGACGATCTGGCGGCCTTTGCCGCGCATGACAATGTATATTTTGGCCGTGCCGAAGATGGCACGCTGCAAAATGCCTTCAGCGGCAACCTGGTGGAAATCTGCCCGACCGGGGTCTTTACCGACAAACCCTTTTCCGCCACCTACACCCGTAAATGGGACCTGCGTGGCGCGCCGTCGATCTGTGTCCATTGCGCGGTGGGCTGCAACACCATTGTCAACGCGCGCGAGGAAACCCTCCGCCGTGTGCTCAACCGCTATAATGCGGACGTCAACCGCTACATGCTGTGTGACCGGGGGCGGTTCGGGCATGGTTTTGTCAACGCGCCGACACGCATCCGCACGCCCCTGCGCACCGTTGACGGGCAGCAGGTGCCCGTTTCCATGACAGACGCCCTGACGGCCTTTGCCCGCATGGCGGCGGATGGCCGGATCGTGGGCATCGCCTCCCCCCGCGCGGCGCTGGAGACCTGTTTCAGCCTGCATGCGCTGGTGGGGCCACGCCATTTTTCCACCGGCCAGACGCAACAGGAACAGGATTGCGCGACACTGGCCCATGCCCTGCTCACCCGGCATCCCGGCGTGCTTCCCACGCTGCATGAAATGGAAAGTGCCGATGCCGTGCTGGTTCTGGGCGAGGACGTGTGCGCCACCGCCCCCCGGCTTGGCCTTGCGCTGCGGCAGTCGGTGCGGCAGGCCTCCTTCCATACGGCGGACGCTGCCAGGGTGCCCCGCTGGATGGATGCGGCGGTGCGCACGCTGGCCGCGCAATGCCCGTCCGCCCTGTATGTGCTGACGCCAGCGCCAACCGATCTGGACGGCGTGGCGGCGGAGACCCTGCGTGCCGCCCCGGATGACATCGCCCGGCTGGGTTTTGCCATCGCCCACGAAATTGACCCTGCCGCCCCGCCCGTAACAGATCTGGCACCACAGGATGCGCTGCTTGCCGCACGTATCGCGCATGCGCTTGTGACAGCCGGAAAGCCGCTGGTCGTATCGGGCATGCAGTACGGCTCCCCCGCATTGATGCAGGCCGCCGCCAGTATTGCCGCGGCCCTTGCACGCGCCACGCGCGACGCGGGCCTGTCGCTGGTGCTGCCGGACTGCAACAGCATGGGGCTGGCCATGATGGGGGGGCTGTCGCTGGAAGCGGTGATGGAACGGGCACGCACGGGCGGGATTTCCACCCTGGTCATCGCGGAAAATGACCTGACCCGCCAGCTCTCCCCGGCGGACGTGGCCGAACTGGTGGCGGCGGTTCCCGATATTGTCGTGATCGACCATACGGCAACGCCGCTATGCCGGCAGGCCAGCCTTGTCCTGCCTGCCAGTACATTCAGTGAATGCAGCGGCACGCTGGTCAGTCAGGAAGGCCGGGCGCAACGTTTTTTCCAGGTGGTCTTTCCCCCCGCCCCCATACAGTCCGGCTGGCGCTGGATACAGGCACTGGCCCACGGGCTTGACCCGTCCATGCCGCACATGACGGACCTGGCCTACTGGCGGGATCTGGATGATGTCCTTGCCGCACTTGCACGGGCATTTCCCCACCTTGCCCTCGTGGCACGGGCGGCCCCGGGGGCGGATTACCGCATGGGGGGACAGAAACTGCGCAGCCAGACCTACCGCGCCAGCGGACGGACCGTCATCCGTTCCTTCATCAGCGTGCGCGACCAGCCACCGCCCAGCAGCCCGGACACCCCGTTCAGCAGTTCCATGGAAGGGGCCTATGGGCCGGACATGCCCGCCGCACTGGTTTCAGGCTATCAGGTGTCGCCATGGAACTCGGTTCAGGCGCTCAACCGTTTTCAGCACGAAATTGGTGGCGCGCTGCGTGGGGGGGAGGCCGGGATCCGGCTGCTTCCCCGCGCCGGAGGTGGTGATACAAGCCCGCCTCCCTACGCTTACGCCACGGACATTCCCCTCCCCTATGCCGCGCAGGCGGATGCCGTTCTGGTCCTGCCCGATACACGCCTGTTCGGCAGTGAGGAACTGAGCATGCTCTCGCCCCCCGTCATGGCGCGCGCAGCCGCACCAGCGCTGGGGCTGCCCGCCGGCAGGGTGACATCGGCCCGCATGAGGCTGCATCTGGATGACGGGCCGCATGTTATGCCCGTGGAACCCGTACCCGGCCTGCCTGCGGGCATTGCCCTGTGCCCGGCGCACATGGTCGCGCGCGCGTTCCGTTTTCCCCGCATGGCCCTGCTGGAGGGCATACCGGATGAAGGGGAACGGCCATGACATATCCGGCACTTCTTGCCATCATCCTGACACCCCTTGTCATCCTTGGCCTTGCCACCATGCTGACATGGGTCGAACGGCGGCTGCTGGGATTATGGCAGGACCGGCATGGCCCCAATCGGGTTGGGCCGGGCGGCATGTTCCAGGCCGTGGCGGACGGGACCAAGATCCTGTTCAAGCAGGACTGGATCCCCCCATTTGCCGACCGGGGCATATTCATCCTTGCGCCTGCCATCGGGATGATGACGGTGCTGCTGTCCTTTGCCGTCATCCCCGTCACGATGGGCATGGGCATTGCGGGGGACATGAATGTCGGGCTGCTGTTCGTCCTCGGCATGATGGGGCTTGGGGTCTATGCGGTGGTGCTGGCCGGATGGTCATCCAACAGCAAATACGCGCTGCTGGGTGGCATGCGGGCAGCGGCGCAGATGATCAGCTACGAAGTCTTCATGGGGCTTTCCCTGCTGGGCGTGGTCATGATGGCCGGGTCGTTCAGCCTGCATGATATCGTGGCGGCGCAGGCGGGGGTATGGTTCATCATCCCGCAATGCCTCGGCTTTGGCGTGTTCATGCTGGCTGGCATTGCGGAGACACACCGCCTGCCCTTCGACCTGCCGGAGGGGGAGAACGAACTGGGGGCCGGGTTCCATACCGAATATTCGGGCATGAAGTTCGGCATGTTCTTCATTGCCGAATATGCCGGGATCGTTCTGGTCTCAAGCCTTGTCACCACGCTCTACCTTGGTGGCTGGCGCGGGCCGCTGCTGCCGCCGGCTGTATGGTTCGTCCTCAAGACGGGAAGCATGGTTGTATTTTTCATCCTGCTGCGCGCAGGCCTGCCCCGCCCGCGTTATGACCAGTTGATGGCGCTGGGCTGGAAAATCCTGCTGCCGCTTTCGCTGTTCAATGTCATGGCGACCGGAACCATCCTCATGCTGCGCGCGTCTTGATGACACGCCTGATGCAAAGGCATTTCCCATGCTTGGTACCCTGCGCACCCTGTTCCTGACGGCGCTGCATGCCTTCCACCGGCGCGCGACCGTGCAGTATCCCGAACAGCCCCCCTACCTGCCACCGCGTTATCGCGGGCGGATCATCCTGTCGCGCGATCCCGACGGGGCGGAACGGTGTGTCGCGTGCAACCTGTGCGCCGTCGCCTGCCCGGTGGACTGCATAAGCCTGCAGAAAACCGAGGCCGACGGCCGGTGGTACCCGGAATATTTCCGGATCAATTTCTCGCGTTGCATTTTCTGCGGATTTTGCGAGGAAGCCTGCCCCACCTACGCCATACAGCTTACGCCCGATTTTGAAATGGGCGAATATGCGCGGCCCAACCTCGTTTATGAAAAGGAAGACCTGCTGATAAGCGGGACCGGGAAATATCCCGATTACAGTTTCTACCATGTCACCGGCATTCCCATTCCCGGCAAGGCGCGTGGCGCGTCCGAACGTGAACGCCCGCCGGTCGATCTTCATTCCCTGCTGCCGTAACCATCATGCCTGCCCCGGCCCTTTTCGTCGCCAGTGTGACCATCGTGGGGGCCATCATGGTCATTACCCGGCGGGTGATCGTGCATGCGGTGCTGTACCTGGTGGTGACGCTGCTGGCGCTGGCGGCCGTACTTGTCATGCTGGGTGCATCATTCGCCGCTATGCTGGAGATCATCATCTATGCCGGTGCGATCATGGTACTGTTCGTCTTCGTCATCATGATGCTCAATCTGGGCCAGCCTGACAGTGCGCGTGAAAAGGAATGGCTGCGCCCGCGCGCATGGTGCGGGCCGGGAATTCTGGCCACCATCGTGTGTGCGGAACTGCTTTATTGCATCAGGTCATTTCACAGCCCCGCAATATCCCCTGCCCCCATTACGGCCCATGATGTCGGATCAAGCCTGTTTGGCCGTTACGTACTGATGGTCGAACTGGTGTCGTTCCTGCTGCTGGCCGGTCTGGTCGCGGCCTTTCGCATCGGGCGCAACCGGTCGGGGGGGCGCTGACATGCCCGCCTTTTCCTTCAGCGATACCCTGCTGCTGGCCACGGCCCTGTTTTCGGTCGGGCTTGCGGGCGTTCTGGTCCGGCGCAACATGATGTTCATGCTGATGTCGCTGGATATCATGCTCAATGCAGCAGCGCTCGTATTCGTGGGTGCGGGGGCGCGCTGGCATGATGCGACGGGACAGGTGATGTTCGTGCTGGTCCTTGCCCTTGCCGCCGTGGAAACGGCGGTGGGGCTTGCCATAATCCTGTGCCTGCATGCCCACGGGCGCCCCACGCTGGACGCCGATACCGGCAACCTGCTGGGGAGATAGGGGCATGGGCGAAATCCTTCTCCCCCTTCTCATCTCCTGCCCGCTTGCGGCATCCCTGGTCATATTTGCATCCGCCGGTCGCATGGGCGCGGGCGGGATCGGGACGGTTGCCTGCGCCGGGGTCGGGATCTCCGCCATTCTTGGCATCGTCCTGTCGATCATGCTTCTGTCCGGCCACGTGACGGGGATGGTGCAGGTGACGCTGTGGCCATGGCTGCATGTCGCAGGATTTTCAGCGGACATTGCCTTCACGCTCGACCGGGTTTCCCTGATCATGACCCTTGTCGTCACGATCGTGGGATTGCTGATCCATATCTATGCGACGGCTTATATGCGTGATGATCCGGGTATCGCGCGCTTCTTTGGCAGCATGACGCTCTTCGTGGCCGCCATGCTGGTACTGGTGCTGGCGTCCGACCTGCTGTGCCTGTTTGTCGGGTGGGAGGGCGTGGGACTGTGTTCCTACCTGCTCATCGGGTTCTGGTATGATGACCCCGCCAATACCGCCGCCGCCCGCAAGGCATTCTACATGACGCGCATGGGGGATGTGGCCCTGCTGTGCGGCCTGCTGCTGCTGGCCACGGCGACGGGATCCCTGCACATCCAGAGTGTGCTGGCAGCAGTCGCGGATGGGCAGGTGGCCCCGTCAGGCGTCAGTATGGCGGCCCTTTTCATCCTGACGGGAGCACTGGCGAAATCGGCGCAGATCCCGTTCCAGACATGGCTGCCGGACGCCATGGCGGGACCAACGCCGACCTCCGCCCTTATTCACGCGGCCACCATGGTCACGGCAGGTATCTATCTGATAGCGCGCCTGCATGGCCTGTTTGCCATGGCGGTCCCCGTCATGGCGCTGATGGCGGTGCTGGGGGCGCTGACGCTGCTGATGGGCGCATGCACCGCGCTGGTGCAGTCCGACCTCAAGCGTATCCTTGCATGGTCCACGATCAGCCAGCTTGGCTACATGTTCCTCGCCCTTGGGTGCGGGGCGTGGCAGGCGGCGCTGTTTCACCTGATGACCCATGCCTGCTTCAAGGCGCTGCTTTTCCTGACTGCCGGTGCCGTCATCATGCGCGCCCGTCATGAACAGGATATTTTCCGTCTGGGCGGCCTGCGCCATGCGATGCCGGGCCTGACCGCCGCCTTTGTCGCGGGGGCCTCCGCGCTGGCTGGCCTGCCGCTGGTGACGGCAGGGTTCTACAGCAAGGAAATGATCCTCTCGGGTGTATGGCCCGTCCATTTTCGCCTGCCGCATGGCTGGGGCCTGAGTGGACACGCATTATGGGGGATTGCCCTGCTGGGGGCCTTCCTGACCGCGCTTTATATTTTCCGCTGCGTCTTCATCGTCTTTTGCGGGAAAGCAGGAACTGCGACAACAGATCGGACGTCACGCCTCATGACTGTTCCCCTTGGGTGCCTGTCCGTGCTCTCCCTGTGTGGCGGAGTGATTGAAATGCCCGATACATTTCCGTCCCTGCACCTGTTCAGTGCCTTTCTTGATCCGACAGCGATACCGTCGCATGCGAACGGGTCGGCCTGGCCTGTGCTGGCGGGTGCCGCCGCGCCCCTTGCCGGGCTTGGGGTTGCATGGGTGCTGTGGGGACGCCCATCGCCCGTCATGCGCGAAATCCCCGGACAGGCGGCCATTATCCGTCCCGTACGCACCGGCCAGGGAACAGATGCGCTGTATGATTACCTGTTCGTGCAGCCTTTTCGCCTGCTGGCATGGCTGACGCGACTGGATATCCTCGATCATGCCATCAGCGGAACAGGGCGGTTGACGAGGGCGGGCAGCGCCCGGATTTTCATGGCACGGACCAGTTTCCTGAACATGCTGGCCTCATGGGCAACCTGCATGATCAGGTGGGCGGATCGCCTGCTGGGCCAGTTCCAGAATGGTCGTGTGCGGTGGTATGCGGCATGGATCGCAGGCGGACTGTGCGCGGGGCTGGCCCTGGTGGTACTGTCATGAACCTCCTGCCCGCCCTTGTGCTGGTACCCGTTATCGGTGGCGGGCTGGCATGGGGCAGCGGGCGCGTGCCGCCCCCTGCCGGCCCGTCCACACACAGCGCATCATGGTGGACGATGCTTGCGACCCTCTGTGTGGAAACGCTGGTGCTCATCATGGTCACATTCGGCCATCCCGACCGTACGGGGCCATGGTATGGGCATTTTTCCACGCCATGGATCCCGGCCATGGGCATTGCGGTCAGGCTGGACATGGATGGCCTTTCACTCTCGCTGATCTGGCTTTCTCTTGTCCTGTGCTTTTTGTGCGCCTGCCTTGCCACCCGTCAGGTCACGGCCCATGCCGGGGCATTCCATTTCCTGTTCCTTGCGACCCTTACGGGCATTATCGGGACATTCCTGGCCACCGACCTGTTCCTGTTCTTCTTTTTCTGGGAACTGATGCTGGTGCCGATGTTCGTGCTGATTGCCGCATGGGGGCATGAGGGCAGGCAGCGCGCCGCGATGAAATTTTTCATGTTCACGCAGGGCAGCGGGTTGCTCATGCTGCTGTCCATACTTGGCCTGGTCATTGCGCATGCCCGGGAAACAGGTGTGCTGACCTTCGATTATTTTGCGCTGGGCCACACATCACTCTCCCCCGCCCTGTCCATGCTGCTCATGCTGGGGTTCTTCAGCGCCTTTGCCGTCAAGCTTCCTGTCGTGCCGGTGCATGTCTGGCTTCCCGATGCGCATACACAGGCGCCTACGGCGGCCAGCGTGCTGCTGGCGGGTATCCTGCTCAAGACCGGGGGGTATGGCATGATCCGCTTCGATATCATGCTGTTTCCCGATGCGGCCGGCCGTTTCGCACCCATCGCCATGGGGCTTGGGGTTGCAGGCATCCTGTACGGGGCGTGGATGTCCTGTGCGCAGGAGGATGTCAAACGCCTGATCGCCTACAGCAGCATCAGCCATATGGGTTTCGTACTGCTTGGCATCTTTGCCGGTTCACGGCTGGGAATGCAGGGGGCGATCATGCAGATGCTGGCCCATGGATTGGGCACGGCAGCGCTTTTCCTGATTGCAGGGGCCATTCAGGACAGGTTGCGGACACGCGACATGCACCGTATCGGCGGATTGTGGGCGGCCATGCCACGCCTGTCCGGCACGGGACTGTTCTTTGCCGTGGCCTTGCTCGGGATGCCCGGACTGGGGAATTTCACGGGCGAATTCCTTGTATTGCTGGCAACGTGGCATATCAGTCCCGCCACCGCGACACTGGCGGCCACCGGCCTTGTCCTTGCGGCCATCTATGCACTACGGATGGTCAACCGGATATTCCTGGCCGCCCCACGGGCAGACCTGCCGTTACTACAGGACTTTCCGGTCCGGCATATGGCGGTTTTCGCCTGCGTCATGGCGTTTCTGATGCTGCTGGGCCTGTATCCACAATCGTTCATGACATTTTCCGCGCCATCGCCCCTGTCCGTTACAACGGCGGCCGGCAGGCAGGATAGCGCGCCATGATCGGGCATGATGTCTTCCTGCCGACACCACTGCCGGTACTTTCCATGGGGATCATGGTCACACTTGCAGCAGTGGCGTGGCGGCGTTCGGTGGGACGCAGCATCGCCTGTGCCATGGTGACACTGCTGGCGGCGTCCGCGGTCGTGGACCGGCATACGGGCGGCAGACCCCAGCATGGCATCAGCCTGTTCATTCAGGATCAATGGACAACCTATACCGCCATGCTCATCATATTTTCCAGCATGTGCATCCTGCTCATGTCATGGCGGGATCTGAAGCATGACAGAAGCACGCTGGTGGATGAATATCCCCTGCTGCTCATGCTCGGCACGCTTGGCGCGCTGGCCATGGTATTCAGTGCGAATTACATGCCCTTTTTTGTGGGACTGGAAATACTGGGCGTTTCCCTCATGGGGCTTGTGACCTTTCGGCGCGGTTCCTTCTTGCAGGGATGTGAAGCGGCAATGAAATACCTGATCCTGTCAGGGGTTTCTTCGGCCATCCTCCTGTTCGGTATCGGCCTGGCCTATGGCATTACGGGATCACTGCGGTTTATCCCCCCCACCGCCATCGGGGATATGCCCGCCGCATTGTCCATGGCCGCTACACTCATGATCCTTACTGGCATGTTCTTCAAACTTTCTGCCGTGCCTTTCCATATGTGGCTGCCTGACGTGATGGAGGGCGCCCCCGTTCCCGTGGCGGCATTTTTGGCCGTAGTTTCGAAAATTGCAATATTTTCATCACTTGTCCGCTATTTCGGGACGGGGGGGCAGCCAGAATTCATCAATGACGTCCTGTATGTTGTCATTATCCTGACCATTATGGGTGGTAACCTGCTTGCCCTGCGTCAGGCCAGCCTCATACGTCTTCTGGCATGTTCATCGATTGCGCATGTGGGGTATCTCCTGATTGCCTTCCTTTGTCCCGGCCGTCTGCAATCGGGGGCCATTACCGTGTATCTTGCGGCCTATACCGCCAGTACATTGGGTGTCTTTGCAATCATAACCGCCTTTGCCACTCCCGAAGGGGCAGATGGCACGGTTATCGCACAGTGGAAAGGGCTCTTTTTCAATCGCCCGTTCCTGGCTTCGGCCATGTCGCTCATGCTGCTTTCGCTTGCGGGTATTCCACCGGGCATCGGATTTTTTGCGAAATTCGAAATCGCCGCAACCGGCGTTGAACACCGGCGTGGACTGCTGTTATGTGTGCTCATCCTCGGCAGCATTATCGGGCTGTATTATTACCTGAACATCATCCGTACCATGATGACAGTCCCTTCGTTACCGTCTCCCGGCCTGAACCGGCATGCCCGCCCGGAACTGACGGCGCTTGTCATCGTTCTGAGCGTAATCGTGATGATCGGAGGACTTTTCCCCGCCCGTGCCATCCATCCGTTTCTTCCTGCCCCCACTG
Organism: Gluconacetobacter entanii; assembly: GCF_013155425.1. Classification (NCBI taxonomy): domain Bacteria; kingdom Pseudomonadati; phylum Pseudomonadota; class Alphaproteobacteria; order Acetobacterales; family Acetobacteraceae; genus Gluconacetobacter; species Gluconacetobacter entanii. Next base: position 253,637 of record NZ_JABJWD010000003.1, read on the forward strand.
TGCCGCCCCAAACGCAGGACAGGATGGCACATTGACGGGACTGCTCCCGATCATCGCAAAACATGGAAAGGATTTTCCCATGTTCTCTCATGTCTTTCACATTCTGGCACAAAAAGGCAGTACGGTCATTACCGTCGGAACGGATGATCCCATCCTGGATGTCGCCACCACACTGGCACAGCATAATATTGGCGGGGCACCGGTCCTTTCCCCGGACGGGCAACTGGCCGGGCTTGTATCGGAAAAAGGGATCGTTCGTGCATTGTCCCAGCACGGCGGGGACATATCCACCCTGACCGCACAGGATATCATGACCCGGGACATACCGACCGCAGCACCCGATGACAGTATTTATGACATCGCCTGCCGCATGACATGGTCGCGCAATCGGCATGTCCCCGTTATGGAAGATGGAAAACTTGTCGGACTGGTCAGCATTGGGGATATTGTCAAACTACGTGCTGAAAATGCCGAACAGGAAGCACAGGAACTGCAGGATTATGTGACGGGCCGCGACCATGCGGCAGTCCGTCCCCCCGGCGACATATCGCCGGTGCAATGCGAAAAAAAGGAAAGCTGACCTCTTTTTATCCGGATTCCCGTTTTAAGGCAGCCTTGATTTTTCCGGCTCACCTGCAACGGAATGCACATTGCCATGCCTCGCTTTCTGTAAAATCATTTCATTTTTGATATTTTTTCTTCATATATTCCAAAAATACAAATCATTCACACCAAAATACAGGTATATTATTCACGAACTTGTGTGGGTTAAGAAACAGATCTTTCCCTATCCGTAAATCGATACACATCCTGTTCCTGACAGCCAAACCCTTGGCCCCAACTGCCCGGGAAGGGAGAGCAGACAATGTGTGTCATCACGACATACGCCAAAAACGAAAACAGGTCTGCAATCACATGGCATGAATTTCCTGCCATTATCAGGTTTCTGGCCATTACGGTGGGAATGCTGTTCGCCAGTTGCATGGTCAATTCCGAAGTATTGGCCCAGACGGAAACCGCCAAGACCGCCTTTACGACCCATTACGAACCTTCCGCCTTTCCCATGACTGAAATGGGACAGGTGGCGATTGGTCCCCTTGTTCCCATGCTGACCGCCACACCCCACCTGTTCGGGAACTGGGGCGGGATACAGCCATGGCTGACAAATCGGGGAATCTTCCTCAATGTGACCGTCAATGAAGAATATATGGCCAACATTACCGGCGGCAAGCAGCGTGCCAACGTGCTGGCCGGTCAGGTCGCGGCCGCACTGGACATCGACTGGCAGCGCCTTGCGGGGATTCCGGCCTTCTGGACCCATATGCTGGTCATCAATGGCCATGGGAACAGCCTTTCCAACGCCATGGGGGATTCAGTGACCAATCCCGAAGAAATATATGGCGCACGCGGCAACGTGGTTGCCCATCTGGTGGACATGTACGCCGACAAGGGATTCCTGCGCGACCGCATCATCCTTTCGGTCGGTGTCATTCCGACAGGAAGTTTTTTCAACCAGGATTATCTGGCCTGTTCGTTCATGAACGTATCGGTGTGCGGCAATCCCGCACCATCCAAATACGTGCCGGGCGGACGGGACTGGCCTTCGGGCAATATCGGGGCTGTCCTGCGGGTGCGTCCCACATTGCGGACCTACATCATGGGCGGCATCTTTGCCGTCAGTCCCCATGCCTATAACGGTGGCATATCGGGCTGGGCATTGGGACAGGACGGGTTGGGGAAGCTTTCCTCCCAGGTTGAAATCGGCTGGAGTCCCTCCTTTGGCAGGCATCATCTGCTGGGGCACTACAAGATCGGGTACTGGTATGATAATTCCCGTTATCCCAACCTGTATGCCGACATAAACGGCAATTCGTTCCAGGCGACAGGCCTGCCACGCCGGTATGAAGCCGGCATGAACGCGGCGTGGCTCATGTTCAACCAGATGATCCACCGCAGCGGCGATGGACTGGCGAACGGCCTGATCGTGATCGGGGGGGTGGATTACACACAGGGAAGCGAGGTCGCCATGCGGGATCATGAATGGATCGGCCTTCTGCAAAGCGGCACCCCCTGGGGGCGTCCGATGGACCAGATCGGCGTCATGTTCCAGTATATGGAAATGAGCCATACCGTGACCCTGCAACAGGAATCCTCGCTTGCGCTTGGCCTGCCCTACCTGCCCAACCAGTGGGGCGCCGTTTACGGCATACAGAGCCATGAAAACGTGTGGGAAGCCTTCTACAGCATCCATGTTGCCCGTGGCACGGCGTTCCAGCCCGATTTCCAGTACCTGCAGCGCCCCGGGGCCACGACAACCTTCCATGACGCGGCGGTCGTCGGATTCCAGTTCACCACCAATCTGTGAACATTCCGCCGCAGCAGACAGGCTGCAATATCAACCAGACATACCTGCAGCGACAATAATATTTCCGGACTTGTGAAACATTATTGGAAAAACATAAAAAACAGGAAGGAAATGCAGCATGACCGAATATGTGGGTGCGATAGATCAGGGGACAACCAGTTCCCGGTTCATGATATTCGACCGGAAGGGCACCATCGTTTCCGTCGCGCAGAAGGAACACCGCCAGATCTATCCCCAGCCTGGCTGGGTTGAGCATGATCCGATAGAAATTCTTGAAAACACCAATGAAATGATCGGTGCCGCCATGGCGCGCGCCAACCTGGGCGCGGGCAGCCTGGTATCGGTGGGCATCACCAACCAGCGTGAAACCGCGGTCCTGTGGGACAGGACAACGGGACAGCCCCTTCATAACGCCATCGTCTGGCAGGATACCCGCGTGGACCAACTGGTCCACGAATATGGCCGCGACGGGGGACAGGACCGCTTCCGCGCCATTACGGGCCTGCCACTGGCAAGCTACTTTGCGGGCCTGAAACTGCGCTGGCTGCTCGATAACGTGGAAGGCGCGCGCCAGAAAGCCGAAAGCGGGCAGGCACTGTTCGGCACGGTCGATAGCTGGCTTTCATGGAACCTAACAGGGGGCGTCAACGGTGGCATTCACATTACCGATGTGACCAATGCCTCACGCACCCAGCTTATGAACCTGAAAACCTGCGCGTGGGATGAGGACATGCTCAAGGCATTTTCCATCCCTCCCGCCTGCCTGCCCCGCATCGTGCCCTCATCAGAGGTATATGGCACGATCACGATCCCAAGCCTGCAGGGCACGAAACTTGCCGGTATCCTGGGGGACCAGCAGGCCGCCCTCGTCGGGCAGACCTGTTTTTCACCGGGGGAAGCCAAGAACACCTATGGCACCGGGTCGTTCCTGCTGATGAACACCGGCACCGATCCGGTCCAGTCAAAGGCAGGGCTGCTGACAACGGTAGCCTACCAGTTCGGGACGGAAAAACCCCGTTACGCACTGGAAGGTTCCATCGCCATTACCGGCGCGCTGGTACAGTGGCTGCGCGATAACCTGAAGCTGTTTGACCTGGCGACACAGATCGAACCGCTGGCCCGCAGCGTGGCGGATAATGGCGGCATATACATCGTGCCCGCATTTTCCGGCCTGTATGCGCCGTACTGGAAGGAGAACGCCCGCGGGGTCATTGTGGGACTGACCCGCTATGTCACGCGGGCGCACTTCGCACGTGCGACACTGGAGGCCACGGCCTATCAGGTGCGCGATGTCGTTGCAGCCATGGAGGAAGACAGCGGCATCGTACTGAGCAGCCTGAAAACGGATGGCGGCATGGTGGCGAACGAACTGCTCATGCAGTTTCAGGCCGATATCCTGAATGTTCCTGTCGTACGCCCGAAGGTGGTGGAAACAACCGCGCTGGGCGCCGCCTATGCCGCGGGTCTGGCCGTGGGGTACTGGGAAAATATCGATGACCTCCGCGCCAACTGGGAGGTGGATCGCACATGGGAACCCACAATGCCGCCGGAACAGCGGGAGCGCTACCTGGCATGGTGGAAGAAGGCGGTACAGAAATCCTTTGACTGGGCTGAATAATAATCCGGCCCCTGCTCAACACATAAGGAAACAGGCCAATGAATCGGGAATTCCTGGGCGAGCTTATTTCCGAAGCTCTTGCCGTATTCATCATCATCGCTTTCGGTGATTCAGTGGCGGCGATGTATCTCCTCTATGACCCAAGCCCGTACCTACATGCCTACTGGGGCGTATGTATCGTATGGGGACTGGGGGTCACTGTGGCCATCTATGCCACCGGATCGGTTTCGGGCACGCATGCCAACCCGGCGGTCACGCTGGCGCTGGCCACCTACCGCGCCTTCCCGTGGAAAAAGGTGATCCCCTACTGGGTCGCGCAGATCGTGGGGGGTTTTCTGGGGGCGGCGCTGGTTTACGCGCTGTATTACCCCGTCATCAACCATTTCAACGACCTGCACCAGATGACGCGCGTGGGTGGTGGCGGGATGGGGGTCTTCTTTACCTCGCCCGCACCGGGCATCACCGTATGGCATGCCTTCAGTGATGAAATCATCCTGACCGCCATACTGGTATTCGGCATTTTTGCCATTACCGAACAGTATAACGAAATGGCGCCCGGCGCCAATTTCGGGGCGCTGATCATAGGGTTCCTGGTCGCGGCCATTGGCGCCTCCATGGGATATCTGGAGGCATGGGCCATCAATCCGGCCCGTGACCTGGGGCCACGGCTGTTCGCCTATATTGCCGGCTGGCACGGATCTGCCCTGCCCGCGATGGGTCATTACTGGTGGGTACCCATTGCCGGTCCGCTGATCGGCGGCGTGCTGGGGGCGACCGCCTATGAATACCTGATCTACCCGTTCCTGCCCGCACAGTTACGCGCGCAGAAGGCCCGGCAGGGGAAAATCGGGGAGGAGGGTGTCATCATCGTGGAATAAGGCCCCTGCCCCGCATGTCCCTGACAAGGCAGGACCCGGCGCCCCGACATGAAGGAATGGACCAGATAAATGGATGTCGTCATTGGCATTGACGTGGGAACCGGCAGCGCACGTGCGGGCGTCTTTACACTTGATGGCCACAAACTGGGCGCGGGGACGACGCCAACCCGCACGTGGCAGCCACAGGCCGATTACATGCAGCAGTCGTCCGCCGACATATGGCGTGCGGTCTGCGACAGCGTTGCGATTGCAATGCCCATGGCACGGGATATGGCCGGGGAGGCGCTGGATGTGCGTGGCATCGGGTTCGACGCCACCTGTTCGCTGGTGGTGGTGGGCCCCGATGGCCAGTCCCTTTCGATTGATGCGGATGGCGCGCCCGGGCAGGACGTGATCCTGTGGATGGATCACCGCGCCATGGACGAAGCCGCCGAAATCAATGCAGGCCATCACGATGTCCTGCGCTACGTGGGCGGCATGATTTCGCCGGAGATGGAAACACCCAAGCTGCTGTGGCTCAAACGTCACCTGCCCGATGTGTTCGCGCGCGCCACCCTGTTCCTTGACCTGCCGGATTACCTGACCTGGCGCGCAACCGGGGCCAGTTCACGCTCACGCTGCTCGACCGTGTGCAAATGGACCTACCTTGCCCATGAGCAACGTTGGGATGACACCTATTTCCGGGCCATCGGCCTTGGCGTGCTGGCCGATGAGGGCTACCGCCGCATCGGCACGGACATCAAGCCTCTTGGAGAGCGTGTCGGGCGTGGACTGGATGCGCGGGCGGCCGGGGAACTTGGCCTTCCGGCAGGCACGCCCGTCGCGGTTTCCGCCATTGATGCGCATGCGGGCGGCATTGGCGTGATGGGGGGCGTGACGGGTGACGAACCGCCTGCATTCGACCGGCGTCTGGCGCTGATTGGTGGCACATCGAGTTGCCATATGGCGGTCTCTCCGCTGCCGCGCTTCGTAAGTGGGGTATGGGGTCCCTATCGCGATGCCATGCTGCCCGGCATGTGGCTGAATGAGGCAGGCCAGTCGGCCACCGGCAGCCTGGTTGACTTCATCATCACGACCCATCCCGCCACACCGGCATTACGCCAGCAGGCCGAAAAGGAAGGCAGGACGATCTATCAGGTCCTCAACGACCTGCTGGCCGCATCCGGGGGCGACGGGATTGCCGGCGCACTGACGAAAGACCTGCACGTCATGCCGGACTTCCATGGGAACCGTTCCCCCCATGCCGACCCGACCCTGCGTGGCATGATCTGCGGGCTTGGCCTGCATGCCACGGCGCACGATCTGGCGCTCCTGTATCTGGCGACACTACAGGCGCTGGCCTATGGCACACGCGATATCGTGGCGGTGCTGAACAGGCAGGGCTATGCGATCGATACGATCATCGCGACCGGCGGGGGAACGAAAAACCCTGTTTTCATACGCGAACACGCCAATGCCACAGGCTGTCGCATCCTGTTGCCCGAGGAACCTGATTCCGTGCTGCTGGGCAGTGCAGTACTGGGGGCGGTGGCTGCGGGGGCCTATCTGTCGATCCGCGCGGCCATGGCCGCCATGACGCGCATCCGGGCGGAAATACGGCCCTGTGCCAGCAGTGCGGATTTTCATGACAGGAAATTCAGGGTCTTTAGCCAGATGTACGCCGATCAGGTCCGCTACAGGCAGATCATGAACAAATAACGCAGCCATTCGGGGAACCGGAAGGTTGGCGTTGCGCTTTACAGAAAACGAAAATCGGACGCCCAGGTCAAATACCGTAAAAAAACCGGTACAAATCAATAAAGGGTATTGCAATGGCGACTTTCAGGATGCTGGCCTGCATGACCGTTGCCGGCATGCTGCTGAACAATGGTGCATGGGCGGCCAGTACGCTGACAATCGCCACCGTCAATAATGGTGACATGATCATCATGAAACAGATGTCGGGGGAGTTCGAGAAGGCCCATCCCGATATTCACCTGAACTGGGTCACGCTGGAGGAGAATGTCCTGCGCCAGCGCGTGACGACGGATATCGCGACCCATGCGGGACAGTTCGATATCCTGACCATTGGCAACTACGAAGTTCCGATCTGGGCAAAGCAGGGATGGCTGGCCGAACTCAGGCCCGGCGCCGATTATGATGTCAATGACATCCTGCCTTCCGTGCGCGCCGGGCTGAGCGTGGATTCCAGGCTGTATGCCCTGCCGTTCTATGCGGAAAGCGTCATGACCTATTACCGCACCGACCTGTTCCAGAAGGCCGGGCTGACCATGCCGCAGCATCCCACCTATGAACAGATCCGCACCTATGCCGACAGGATCACGGACAGGGACAGCCAGACCTATGGGCTATGCCTGCGTGGCAAGCCGGGATGGGGTGAAAACATGGCTTATGTCACCTCGCTGGTGAATACGTTCGGCGGGCAGTGGTTCGGCGAAGGGTGGAAGCCGATGCTCGACACCCCGGAGTGGAAGGCAGCCCTGCAGTGGTATGTCTCGGCGATGAAGGCCGACGGGCCGCCCGGTGCGACATCGAACGGCTTCAATGAAAACCTGGCCCTGTTTGCCAGCGGGCATTGCGGCATATGGGTCGATTCAACCGTGGCAGGCGGCCTGCTGTTTGATCCCAAACAGTCGCATGTGGCGGACAGGGTAGGTTTTGCCGCCGCCCCCACCGGACCGTATGGCAAGGGCCCGACATGGCTGTGGAGCTGGAACCTTGCCATCCCCGCCTCCTCCCGCCATGCGGATGACGCGCGGCTTTTCATCGAATGGGCGACCTCCAAGGCGTATGTGCAGCTTGTGGCGCAGCGTGAAGGGTGGGTGGCGGTCCCTGCGGGAACCCGTGTCTCCACCTATGACAATCCGGATTACCAGAAGGCCGCCCCGTTCGCCGCGTTCGTCCATACCGCCATCGACACGGCTGACCCGGACGGCCAGACAAAGCAGCCCCGCCCATATGGCGGCGCACAGTTTGTCGGTATCGCCCCCTTCCAGGCCATCGGCACACAGGTGGGCCAGACCGTCGCCGCAACGCTGTCGGGCCAGATGACGGTGGAACAGGCGCTGGGTGCGGCGCAGGCCTCCGTGACACGTACCATGCGCCAGTCCGGCTACCTGCACTAAAGGGGGCGAACATGGACAAAATGGCCATACATCCGCCCCTGACGCCCACTCCCGCACGCAGCGCCGCACGCAATCGGCGCGCGCAGGGCTTCGTGCTGCAGTCGCCTGCGATCGTGCTGCTGCTGGCGTGGTCGGTGGTACCGCTGCTCATGACGCTGTGGTATTCAGTACGCAATTACAATCTGGTGGACCCGACACAGCAGGGTTTCGCCGGCCTCGGCAATTACTGGTACCTGCTGACCGATCCGGATTTCATGACATCGCTGGAGAACACGGCCATTCTGGTGGGCGGCGTGCTGGCGATATCGGTGGGATTGGGCACGTTGCTGGCGGTTCTGTATAATGAGGAATTTGCAGGCCGCGGCATTGCCCGCATCCTGGTCATCTCCCCGTTCTTCATCATGCCCACGGTTGCCGCCCTGCTGTGGAAGAACCTGATGCTTCACCCGATCTATGGCGTGTATTCCGCCATGATGCGGGCCGTGGGCCTGACCCCCATCGACTGGCTCTCGCGCTACCCCCTGGCCACGCTGGTGATGATCGTGACATGGGAATGGCTGCCCTTTGCAACCCTGATCCTGCTGACCGCCATCCAGTCGCTTGATACGGAACAGAAGGAAGCCGCGCGCATGGATGGCGCGGGCATGGTGGCGCAGTTCATCAACATCACCCTGCCCCACCTGTCACGCGCCATCACGGTCGTGATCATGATCGAGACCATCTTCCTGCTGACGGTATTCGCCGAAATCTCGGTCACCACAGCGGGCGGCCCGGGCGTCGCCTCCACCAACCTGGCGTTTCTCATCTATTCACGCGCCCTGCTGCAATTCGATGTGGGCGGGGCCTCGGCAGGCGGGGTCGTGGCCATTGTCATCGCCAATGTCGTGGCCGCCTTCCTGCTGCGCGCCGTGGCCCGCAACCTGGAGACCTGACATGGCAAGAACCAGCACGCACCTGCGCCATACCGCAACCGGCATCCTGGCCTGGGCCATTGCATTATGGATGTTCTTCCCGATCCTGTGGATGTTCCTGACCGGGTTCAAGAGCGAACCGGATGCCATCTCCACGCCGCCGCATCTTTTCTTCAGTCCCACATTTTCAAGCTACCGGGATGTCTTCGCGCGGGAGAATTACTGGCATTTCGCCACCAACAGCGTCGTGATTTCGGTTATGGCGACCGCAGTGGCCCTGCTTGTCTCCGTTCCCGCCGCCTATGCCATGGCGTTCCTGCCGGGGCCGCGCACGCGCATGACCCTGCTGTGGATGCTGTCCACGCGCATGCTGCCTTCGGTCGGGGTGCTGGTGCCGATCTACCTGCTGGCCCGCGCCACCGGCCTGCTGGACAGCAGGACGGGACTGATCCTGATCTACATGCTGACCAACCTGCCCATTACGGTGTGGATGCTCTACACCTTCTTCCGCGAAGTGCCCGTCCCCATACTCGAAGCCGGGCGGATGGACGGGGCGACGCGCTGGCAGGAGGTCACGCAGGTACTGATGCCGCTGGCGCTGCCGGGCATTGCCTCGACCGGGCTGCTGTCCCTGATCCTGTGCTGGAATGAAACGTTCTGGTCCCTGAACCTGACCTCTTCCGTCGCGGCGCCGCTGACAACATTCATTGCCTCTTTCTCCTCACCCGAAGGACTGTTTTTCGCCAAACTGTCCGCCGCCTCCACGCTGGCGGTGGCACCCATCATGATCTTTGGCTGGGCCAGCCAGAAACAGCTTGTGCGCGGCCTGACCTTCGGGGCGGTAAAATAGGAACAACAGCAGGAGGAACATGCCATGGCGACCGTAGAACTCCGTAACCTGCGCAAGACCTATTTGCATGAAGAAATCATCAAGGGTATCTCGCTGACCGTTGCCGAGCGGGAATTCATCGTCTTTGTCGGTCCTTCGGGCTGTGGCAAATCCACCCTGCTGCGCATGGTCGCGGGGCTGGAGGACATCAGCGCGGGCGACCTGCTGATCGACGGGCGGCGGGTGAACGACACCGAACCCGCGCAGCGCGGGGTTGCGATGGTCTTTCAGTCCTATGCGCTGTATCCGCACATGAATGTCTATCGCAACATGGAGTTCTCCCTCCGGCTTGCCGGCATGCCCGAAGCCGAGCGGCGGCAGCGTATCGGTGATGTGGCGCGCATCCTGCAGCTTGAATCCTATCTCGACCACAAGCCCGGCCAGCTTTCGGGCGGCCAGCGGCAGCGTGTTGCGATCGGACGGGCGATCGTGCGCAACCCCAAGGTCTTCCTGTTCGATGAACCGCTCTCCAACCTTGATGCCGCCCTTCGCGGGCAGATGCGCGTGGAACTGGCCAGCCTGCACCGGCGGCTGGGGGCGACGACGATCTATGTCACCCATGACCAGGTGGAGGCCATGACCATGGCCGACCGGATCGTGGTCCTCAACAAAGGTGTCGTGGAACAGATCGGCACCCCGCTGGAACTGTATCACCGGCCCCGCAACCTGTTTGTCGCACGCTTCATGGGATCGCCCCCCATGAACCTGCTGCCTGCGACGGTCACTCCGCCTGCCCCCGACGGGAGCATGCAGGTGCGGACAGGCGCGATCAGCATATCCATCCCCACCCGGCAGGACGGGATGGAAGCAGGTGCGGCCGCCACGCTGGGCATACGGCCTGAACATATCCTTATTGACCCGAAAGGGGCCGTACAGGGCATGGTCGAGGTCAGCGAACGGCTGGGGGCGGTCACCCTGCTGCATGTCCGCCTGCCTGATGGACAGATGATTGTCGTGCAGACAGGCGGGGACAATACCGACCGCGCCGACACCCCCATACGCATGACGTTTGAGGAAGGGCACTGCCACCTGTTTGACGCAAACGGCATGGCGCTGGCCCGCAAGGCGGAGCATCCCCTGCTTTCAGACGCATGACAGACGGCTTCCCTGTTCAGGATATAGGCAGATGTATACGGAAAAACTCCGCCTTGACGGGCGTGTCGCGGTTGTCACCGGCGGCGCGCAGAATATCGGCCTGGCCTGCGTTACGGCGCTGGCGGAATTTGGCGCCAGCGTCATCATTGCCGATCGTGACACCGCACTGGCGGCACAGGCCGCGACCGAACTGGCGGCGGGGGGGCTGAATGTATCGGCCATGGAACTTGACGTGACCGACACGGCACAGGTGGATGCCTGCGCCACACATGTCAGGGATGAAAAAGGGCGTGTCGATATCCTCGTCTGCTGTGCCGGTATCTGCATTTCCGAAGTCCCGGCGGAGGACATGACGGATGCGCAGTGGCTGAAACAGGTTGACATCAACCTCAACGGCATTTTCCGCTGCTGTAGGGCATTCGGCCGCATCATGCTGGAACAGGGGGGCGGCACGATTGTGAATATCGGGTCCATGTCGGGCCTGATCGTCAACCGCCCGCAGGAACAGGCGGCTTATAACGCATCAAAGGCAGGGGTGCATCAATATACACGCTCGCTCGCGGCAGAGTGGGCCACGCGCGGGGTGCGGGTAAATGCGGTGGCCCCGACCTATATCGAGACGACCCTGACCCGCTTTGGCATGGAAAATCCGCGCCTGTATGCCGCATGGCTGGACGGTACCCCCATGCATCGCGTGGGCCAACCCGACGAGGTCGCCTCGGTCGTACAGTTTCTGGCATCAGACGCCGCCAGCCTGATGACCGGGGCCATTGTCAATGTCGATGCCGGGTTTACCGTATGGTAAATTACCCAAGGGTCATCATGGGGGATCTCCGGCCCGCCTGCTGTCGCTGCCCGGCCAATGCCAAACAGCCCTTCGCTGGGATCTGGCCTTCACCGGTCCCGGCATGCGTCAATTATGGAAGATTACGATATTTCCGAATGTTGGTGCGACAGGCGATGACCGGCCGGAAAGCCATGTGAGCGGGCCTGCCACGCAATCCCGATGCCACAGCCCAGCAGAACAGACATGGCCCATGGGAAAGAGGCTGCCCCCCACAGATTGAGCAGGGCACCACCCAGAAGGCCGCCCCCGGCAATGGCGCTGTTCCAGGCCACAACATTCATGGACAGCGCCACGTCCGCCCCCTTTCCCGCCGCATCAGCCAGGGCGGTCTGCAGCAACGTCGCCGCCCCGCCGAAAGTCAGTCCCCAGATGCTCACGCCCGTCCAGATAACAGCGGGAGAGTGCGCGCCGATGGCAAAAACAATACAGACCGCGGCAAAGACCGTCAGGCTGACCAGAACAGCGGCACGCAGCGCATGGTCCACCAGTCGGCCGGTCAGTCCGATCCCGCCCAGTGCGGCAACACCAAAAACCAGCAGCACAAGATCAGCCTCCCCCGCCAGTCCCGACGGGACAAGGAACGGCACGACATAGGTATAGAGAATATTGTGCGCGAGCATCCAGGCGATCACGACACCCAATACCGGCCGCACCCCGGGCGTCATCAGAACATGCCGGAAAGGCTGGCGTTCTGTATGGGACGTCCCCGGAAAATCCGGAACCGTAGCCAGCACCCAGCCAATCAGCAAAACTGTAAAAACCGACATCATGCCAAAGGCCAGCCGCCACCCCAGCGCGGCGCCCAGCCACGTTCCTGCCGGCACGCCAAGGGAGAGCGCGACGGGTGTGCCCACCATGGCAATGGCCAGCGCCCGTCCCTGCTGGTCACGCCTCACCATCCGCCGCGCATATCCCGCCAGCAATGCCCAGGCCAGACCGGCGGCCGCCCCCGCGCAATAACGGGCCACGAGCGTCAGCCAGTAGTTTGGTGACAGGGCCGTGACCGAATTGAACATAAGAAAGCCGATGATCGCCAGCAGCAGCACGGCCCGCCGCCGCCATCTTTGTGTGACGAGTGTCAGCGGGATGGCGGCACTCAGCGAACCCACGGCATAAGCCGTGACCATCTGCCCCGCATAGGCGGCCGACACATGCAGGCCTGCGCTGATTTCCGGCAGGAGACCGGCAGGCAGCGTCTCCGTCATGATGCACAGGAACCCGGTCATGGCGAGTGCCCCAAGACCGGCAACCGGAAGGCGGTTATCTGACGACAGGGAGGGGTTCTGTATCATCCGGAGCCCAAACAAATGGAACGAACGATACAGATATATGGATATCGAACTGGGGGCAACCAGTTTCCGGAACGATCAGTATGGAAAATTGCTGATCACAGGAAAGAAATGGCAACACGCGCCCGGTCTGGCCCCGTGCAGTTTCCAAAAATCCCGATCAGCCAAAACCGTTTTCCATATCGATCGATACAGAATTCACTTGCATGCCGGTGCCGTCCTGTAATGTAGTGAGCGATACAGAATATGAAGGATTGTGACATGGCGGATTTTTCAGGCAAAAAGGCCCTCGTCATCGGCGGTAGCCGGGGGATCGGGGCTGCCATCGTCAGGCGTCTGGCCAGCGAGAGCGCATCGGTGCGCTTCACGTGGGCGGGTTCGCGCACAAAGGCCGAAGAGCTTGCACATGAGAGCGGAGCAGAAGCCATTCAGGCGGATGCAACCAACCGTTCTGCCCTTCTTGCCGCCACGCGCGATGCCGGCCCCATCGATATTTTCATCTTCAACGCCGGGATCTGCATTGCCGGAGACCCGCTTACACTCAATCCCGATGACATTGACCGTATGATTGATATCAACATTCGCGCAGCCTACCACGCTTCAGTCGAAGCGGCGCGCTCCATGCCGGATGGTGGCCGGATCATCCTGATCGGTTCCACAAATGCAAATCGTGTGCCCTTCAAGGGGCTGGCAGCCTACAGCATGACAAAATCCGCGTTGCAGAGCATGGTACGGGGTCTGGCGCGGGACTTTGGGGAGCGTCATATCACGGTCAATGTCATCCAGCCGGGACCGACGGATACGGATATGAACCCGGCCAATGGTCCGCAGGCCGATCTCATGCACAGTGTCATGGCCATCAAGGAACATGGTACTGCCGATGATGTTGCGGCCTATGTCTCGTTTCTGGCGGGGCCGGCGGCGCGCGGCATTACCGGGGCCATGCAGACCATTGACGGTGGTTTCAGCGCGTAAGGCTGGCAATCCAATTCCGGACCGATTAGTATGGAAATTTCCTCATACGGACGGAGATGAGACATGGCCCGCACAGGACGGCCCCGTGAATTTGATCGGGACAAGGCGCTGGATGCCGCGCTGACGCTGTTCTGGGCGCAGGGTTATGAACCGACCTCGCTGAACCAGCTCAAGGCCTGCATGGGGAACATTTCCCCGGCAAGCTTCTATGCTGCATTCGGGTCCAAGGAAGCCCTGTTCCGCGAAGTCGTACAGCGTTATCTGCAAACCCATGGGCAGGTCATGGCCCCCCTGTGGGACGAGACGCTTCCCCCCCGCGAGGCCGTTGAGCGCACATTGCGCGGTTCGGCGCGCATGCAGACCGGACGGGCACACCCGGCCGGGTGCATGATCGTGCTGGGGGCCTGTAACTGCTCACCTGAAAACCGGCCCGTCCAGACCCTTCTCGAAACCGAGCGGGAGCGCAGCCGCAGTGGATTTGCAGCCTGCGTCAGGCGCGCCGTCGCAAACGGGGAACTGGCAGCCTCGACGGCAACAGAAACCCTGCCAACCCTGTTTGCAACCTTTCTTCATGGTATGAGCTGCGAAGCCCGGGATGGGGACAGGGCCAAAAAACTGGACGCGGCCGTCACGACCCTCATGCAGGTCTGGGACAGCCTTGCGCTACACCCCGGACGTGCAGCGCACAGCCAGTAAATCATTTTAATCGCGGTGGCGGTCCCTCTCCACCGGGTTATCGGTATCGAATGATCCATAAATCATTGACGGGCAGTGCCGCCATATTTATGTATCGAACGATCTTTAATTCACACCAGACCCTCCCGGTGCCCTGCCTTACCTGCCCTGAACAAAGGAAATCGGTCATGAAACAGAAAACTGTAGCCCTCGTCACGGGTGCCAATCGCGGGATCGGGCATAGCATCGCAAAATACCTGATCGCGGCGGATATTGACGTGATCGGTACCTACCACACCAACGAAACCGAGGCGAAAACGGCGGAACGTGCACTCAGCACAGACCGGGCGAAGTTGCGCATGCTGCGGCTTGATATTTCAGATCACACCACTTTCGGGGCATTTATCGCGCAGGTCAGACATCTCCTCAATGAAGAATTCAGCCACGCTGCGTTCAAATACATTGTGCAGAATGCGGGAAACATCATCCATACCCGCTTTGACGCCGCAACGCCTGAACAGCTCGACAATCAGTACAACATCCACTTCAAGGGACCGTATCTCCTGACCGTGGGCCTGCTGCCATTGATCCATGATGGCGGTCGTATTCTCAACATTACTTCGGCTGCAACACGCTTTTACCTGCCGGATCATGGTCCCTATTCCGCCATGAAAGGGGCGACCGAAGTGATCTCGCTCTATATGGCCAAGGAACTGGGGGAACGACGCATTACCGTCAATGCGGTGGCACCCGGCGCCATAGCTTCTGACTTTGGTGGCGGACTGGTACGCGACAATGCGGAGGTCAACAAAAGTCTGGCGGAAATCACGTCCCTCGGTCGTGTCGGCCAGCCAGATGATATCGGTGCGGCGGTTGCGGCCCTTCTGTCCGAGAACATGCATTGGGTGAACGGCCAGAGGATCGAAGTGACGGGCGGCCAGTCACTTTGATCTTTCCATCCCAAGATCAGGAGCAAGCATGATGATTGAAGTTATGGCCAGCAGCATTCTTGATGCCCCGGTTGCCTCTGCCTGGGCCCTGATCCGGGATTTCGGATCGATCGGGACATGGCTTCCGGGCGTGAAAAGCTGCCTGATCGAAGGCGACGACCCGGGGGATCGCGTGGGGGCCATCCGACGGTTGGAAATGGAAGATGTCGGCATGATCCGCGAGCAACTCCTTGCCCTGTCCGATACGGATCATGCTGTGACATTTTCGATCATTGAGTCAGCATTGCCGATCCGGAACTATCGCTCGACACTCAGGCTGTTCCCCGTAACGGACGGCAACCGCACATTTATCCGCTGGAAAGGCCGGTTTGAAGCGGACGCGGACCATGCTGCCGCCATGCAGGAAAGAATGCCGGTGCAGATCTATCAGGCAGCATTCAATAGAATGGCAGAAAGACTTTCCGGTAAATAACAGTTGTCAAAGCATACTCTATCCCACGCCTTCGGCAGTCATGACGGCGACATGGGTTTCCCTCGTGTCGGGGACGCTGCATTTGCCGGAGATTGCGGATTCCAGGGTCCGATCCAGTGCACTTTTTCCGAACGATTGACCAGTTGGGTCGCGTACGTTCAAGGATTGGGTTGAAGGCAACTTCATCCTGCCCGACGACGGCGACCGGCCCTGACGCGACAATGTAGAAATGACCTTGCCCGGAACTACACCGAAAGCACACCTTTCACGCATGTCACGACATCACCCCCGATCCATACTTCATTATCGGAATGTGTGACATAAACCTTGCCGGCACGTCCCAGGACCGTACCCTGTCGTGCCGTATAAGATGTAGGTGCAAGGCCGCTGCCTGTCAGCCACTGCGCAATTCCGGCATTCAGGCTGCCGGTGACAGGATCCTCAAATCCTGCAGCGGAGAAGGCCCGTACCTCAAAATCGGCATCATCGTCCTGCCCTGCCGGGGCAATGACCCCGACCCGAATTCCTGCCATTGCCTGAAAGTCAGGTTTCCGCGCAAGGGCACAGATGAAAATACGTCAACCTGCTGGAAATCCAAACTGGTCACTCCTTCCCTGGAAGATATATTTTTCATTATTATTCGGCTACCTTTCGGTTCATTTATGCAGAACAAAGTAACAATGTGATTTGAAGCTGGAACCATAAATGCGACATCGCCACCGGAGTTTGAAAAGGGCTCTGATCCTGCCCTTTCCAATCTCCCGGCATGAAAGTATTTTTGGTGCCAGTCATGACGCCGACCTCTCGCAACACTATTTTTCTGAAGCGCAAAGGGTATGAGTCAGCCCCTGGAGAGCCATATTCAGGCCAAAACGGAAACCTTCATCCGCGTCACTCTCCAGTATCTGCTGCCACGCCAGGGCAGCCATAGGATAACGTAACATCAGGGACTGGATATCCGGACTCTGGTTGCGATCGGGGCGTTTTTCGGCGAATGCCTGCTCTTCGATCGTAAAGCCGATGACATAATAGAGCGTGGAGAACGTGCCCCAGGCTGCGGTGCGATCGTCTGCGCCGGCTTCCTTGAGGCTGGCGATCATTTGTGAACTGATCCGGGCCACATTATCGGAAAGAGGATAAGTCCGCGCCAGAAAGCGGGCGCCATCGCGATGGGCCAGCAGGGCCTGCCTTACCTCGCAGGAAATCCTGAAAAACATCTCCTGCCATGTTTCGCCGGCTACTGTCGCCGTGGCGACCTGTTCCAGCAATGTATCCGCCACGGCTTCGAACAGTGCATCCTTGTTGGCGAAATGCCAGTAGAGCGAGGGCACCTGCACGTTCAGGGTATCCGCCACCTTGCGCATTGTCAGCCCTTCCATACCCAGCCTGTCGAGCAATTGCAGCGCTGAACCGACAACCTGTTCCTTTACGATCTTTGCACTCACAGCTTTCCCGTTTCCTCCTTGCCATTCAAATCTAATGCCGTTAGATTTTTAACCTAACAATGTTAGATTCAAGGGACCACCCGTGAAACCCTCATATGACATATTGGTCTGTGGCGCCGGTCCCGCGGGCTTATGGCTTGCCTGTGCACTGAAAACCCGCACAGGCCGATGATGCCATGCCCGGTCTGCCGCCGCCCTGCCCGGATAACCGAATCCCGTGCCTTGGCCCTTGGCGTCATCCTATTGCGTGGTTGGTCGGCACAGCAGGCAACGCCTTTTAAAAACCAGCTACCATCCATATGGAAAGTTCTGTGACCGATGACAGATGTACCCAAGAATTCAGCCATCCCTGAAACGGCAGATCATGGCCTTTCGCGGTTTTTCCGTAACCAGACCTTCCATTTCCAGACCCTTCGCGCCCTGAATGACATCGCGGCAAACGGTGCTGACCTTAACGAGGTGCTGACAGCGATCAGTGCTATCCCCGATGGTAATACGGATGCCTGGTTCGATGCCTTTTCCGGACTGGCCATACGCACCGAAGACCGTATTGCCGCCTGCGCCGACCCGCTCAGCAAAGGTTATGCGTGGCTCCGTGCCCATAATTACTGGCGCACCGCCGAATTTCTCCTCCGTCCCGATGATGCACGCCGCAAAACCACCTGGACACGGGAAGTAAGTGCGTTTGATAATGGACTGAAACTAGCCGGTATCGCCCATGAACGTTTTACCATTCCATATGGTACTGGCCGCCTCCGGGGCATTTTCTATCCCGGCCCGGATGGCTGGCAGGAAAAACCGCTTATCGTTCTTGTCGGCGGCTATGATTCCACACTTGAAGAACTGTATTTCGTCCTTGTCAAAGCGGCACATGACCGGGGTTATGGCGTCCTTACTTATGAAGGTCCCGGTCAGGGCGGCGTTCTGCGTGAATATGGCCTGACCTTCACCCCGGAATGGGAGAAACCCACTTCTGCCATCCTTGATTATTTCGAGACGACACACTTCCGGCCAGAAAAAACCATCCTCATCGGCATGAGCATGGGTGGCTATCTTGCGCCCCGTGCCGCTGCCTTCGATTCCCGCATTACCGGCGTCGTGGCCTATGATGTCCTGTTTGACATGGGCAGCATCGCCGATCGTTATGCCGCACTGGCACAGAACCCTGCCGCCGCGAAAAATCCCGATCTTGTCTGGGCCGTTGACAATGCCTGCTGGACCCTTGGCGTCAGCACCCTGCCCGAAGCCGTCGCGGCAATCCGGCCTTATACACTCAAGGATGTCGCTGCAAAAATTACTGCCGATGTCCTGATCCTCGTCGGGGAACACGATCACTTCATTCCCGCATCCCAAGCCGAAGATTTCAAAAAAGCATGCACTGCGGCGCGATCCGTTGAAACCGTCACCTTCGATACCCTCTCCGGCGGTGCCGAACACTGCCAACTCGGCGCCCAGACCCTCTGGCACGCTGCTTTCTTCAGTTGGATAATCCGCAGGTTCAACTGATGACCCGTTTCCAATGATTAAGACACAAAACGCGCCACCCGTGGATGCCCGGGTGGCGCGCTTCGTATCATCGGCAGGGTGATGCCGCGATATGGCGGCGGGCGTGAGATGAAGAAAGACCCACCGCCATTCCTGTCATGGGAACCAGCGCCGCCCGCAGCGGTAGGCAATCAGGTAAAGTCCCATGTAAATCATCGGAATAAAGAAAATGATCCGTTCAAGATCTCCCATCATGGTCAGACCTCCCCATCGGATGAAAGGCTGGACTGGGCATCGAGCATGATCGCGCCGGCCCCGGAAATCAGGATGATCATGACCGTGCCGATCACCCATGCGAAATACCACGGTCCCTGGTCCCCCACGAACACGGCAAACAGCAGGGATACCACCAGAACAACGGCCAGACCGGCCAGACGCAGAAGCTTTGTCATCACGACCTCGCAATCAGTAGCTATGGGTGTCATTCACGATATCGGCGGTATGGACCTTCCCGCGCATGACGTAATAACACCATGACGTATAGGACAGGATGATCGGCACGAAGATCCCTGCCACCACCAGCATGCAGCCAAGGCCATATGCACTGGCCGTACTGTTCCATACCGTCAGGCTCTGGTCCGGTGCGGTGGAAGACGGCATCAGGAACGGGAACATGGCGCAGCCAACCGTGGTGATGGTGCCCGCCCATGCGCCCAGCCCCAGCCACCAGCCGGCAACCGCACGCCCCGCCGCAAGCATGGCCACACCCGCCAGCATGCAGCCCAGCCCCACAAGCGGCAGCAGCCACAGGGCAGGATGGGCGTGGAAATTCTGCATCCAGCCCCCCGCAACCATCGCCACCGACTGCCCGTGCAGCGGGTTGGCGGGCATGGCGGGATTGACGGGCGCGGTCATGACAAAACCGGGCAGGAACTGCACCCATATACCGCCGGTTACGAACAGGGTGGCCGCAACCAGACCGCCGCCCATGGCGTAATGCCGGGCACGCGACCAGATGGGGTCATCCGCCCGCAGCATGAGCATTGCCCCACCCTGATAGACACTCAGCCCCACGGACATCAATCCACACAGGATGGCAAACGGGTTGAGCAGGTAGGACAGGAAGGATTCATCCTGATAATACTGCCCCGTCCAGCCGAAGTGGTATCCCACCCCTTCCAGCACGTTGCCGAACGCCGCACCATAGATGAACATCGGCACGAAACCCGACACCAGGAAGACCCAGTCCCAGCCTGCCCGCCACAGCCGGTTATCCGCCTTGGAGCGGTATTCAAACGCCACCGGCCGCAGGATCATGCTGAACAGCAGCATGATCATGACCACGTAGAAGGCGGAGAACGACGTGCCGTACAGCGTGGGGAAAGCCGCAAAGATCGCGCCGCCCCCCAGGATGAACCATACCTGGTTGCCATCCCAGTGGGGGCCGATGATGTTCAGCGCGGTACGCCGCTCCCCATCATTGCGGCCGACAAAGCGCAGCAGGGTGCCCACCCCCATATCCATGCCGACCATGGTGCCAAGGCCGATGAACAGCACACCCAGCAGCGCCGCCCAGACGATTTTCAGTATCGCGTAAAGTTCCATTTCTCCGTTTCCTGTCAGGACGCCATGGGACGCATGTCAAAGGCGGATGCCTTGGGGGCTGCGGGTGCGTGCGGTTCCATGCTGTCATGGTCGGGGCCAAGACGGGCGAATTTGAACATGAGATAGAGTTCAGCCGCGATGAACACGCTGTAGAGCAGCACGAACCCGACCAGCGAAAACACCATGTAGGACACGCCGTGGCTGGAGGCCGAAAGGAAGGTCGGCAGCCAGCCGAACACCGTCCAGGGCTGGCGGCCTGCTTCGGCCGTGATCCAGCCGAACTCGGTCGCCAGGATCGGCAGCGGGATCGACCACATGCACAGCTTCAGCAGCAGGCGGCTGCGCTCAAGCCGACGTTTCAGGCTGAGATAGGCCGAAATGGCAAACAGCGCGAAGAACCACAGCGACAGGAACACCATCAGCCGGAAAGACCAGAACGTGACGAACACGTTGGGCAGGATATCGGGCTGCGTCGCCCTGACCACATCATCGATCTGGTCCGCGGGAATGGCCGTGACATCCTGGTCGGGCGCATGGCGGGCTGCCAGCAGGCCATAGCCCATGTCCTGCTCATGCGCGGTGAACTGGGCCAGATCCGTACCGCTATGTGTGACGCCATAACGGCGGAGTGCCGCAACCGCGTCGATCCCTGAACGGATACGAGGGCCTGCCTGTTCTTCCAGTTCATGCATGCCGGTAATGGGCTGGTCAAACGTGTGGGTGATCAGCGGCGTCAGGACCAGCGGCACGCCGATCTCGTAGTGGTTTTCCTGCCTGGCGTCATCCGGCAGGGCGGCAACGATCCATGGTTCGAACGGCGGGTTGCTGGTGTGCCACAGCCCTTCGATCGCGGCGATCTTGGTCGGCTGCTTTTCATAATCCAGCCGTCCCAGCACGTCGCCCAGCGTGATGACGGCCACGGTGGAGATGATGCCGAACAGCGCGGCCATGCGGAACGAACGCGCGGCGAACTGCCGGTGCTGACCACGCAGCAGGTAAAAGGCGCTGATGCCCATGACGAACATCGCAGCCGACACATAACCCGCGACCGAGGTATGCACGAACTTCGCCTGCGCATCGGGATTGAAGACCAGATCGACAAAGCTTTCGAACTGCATGCGCATGGTTTCAGGATCGAAATGCGCGCCTTCGGGCATGTTCATCCCGGCATTGGCGATCAGGATCCACAGCGCCGACAGGTTGGAGCCAAGGGCCACCAGATAGGTAATGGCCAGATGCGCCTGCTTGCTCAGCCGGTCCCAGCCAAAGAACATGAGACCCACAAACGTGGATTCCATGAAAAAGGCCATCAGCCCTTCAATCGCCAGTGGCGTGCCGAACATGTCCCCGAAGAAGTGGGAATACATGGACCAGTTGGTGCCGAACTCGAACTCCATGGTGATGCCGGTGGCGACGCCAATGGCGAAGTTGATGCCGAACAGCTTGCCCCAGAACTGGGCCATGTCCTTGTAGATCTGCCGGCCGGTCACGACGTACACCGTCTCCATGGCCGCCAGCATGAATGTCAGGCCGAGTGTCAGCGGCACGAACATGAAATGGTACAATGCCGTCAGCGCGAACTGGAAGCGCGACAGATCGACGACATCGGGGTTAATGAATTCCACCGTCAGGTCTCCTGATTTCGGTATGGGCGCGAGGGGATTTTCCGGGTGTCAGGTCATCGTCGGGTCATGGCGCCCTCCCGGCCTCATGAAACCGGCCTCCCTCGACACGCACCACCCGGCCCATCCGTGCCGCCACGGCAGGGTTATGGGTAATGCACACGATGGTTGTCCGTGATGGCAGGACCTGCATCAGTGCGGCCATCAGGTCCCGCTCGGTCCCGGCATCCAGCCCTTCGGTCGGCTCATCAAGGATGACCCATGGCGGAGCGCGCAGGACGACCTGGGCAATGGCCAGCCGCCGTGCCTGCCCACCGGACAGGCGCACGCCCCCTTCCCCGATCAGGGTATCCAGACCGTCGGGTTCCGCCTGCACGAACGCATGCAGTTGCGCGACCCGCAGGGCGTGCCACATCGCCTCCTCCGTGGCGGAAGGACAGGCAATGCCAAGGTTGCGGCGGATACTGCCCTGAAACAGGTGAAAGTCCTGCGCCACCACGCTGATATGCCGCGCCATGATGTCCGCATCGACATCCTTCAGGTCCACGCCACCAAAGCGGGCCGTTCCTTCCTGATAGTCATAGAAACGGAACAGCAGGTTCACCAGCGTGCTCTTGCCCGCACCGGACGGTCCGACGACCGCCACATGCTCCCCCTGCCCCACCGACAGGTCGGCATGGCGCAGCGCCCAGTGGTCCGCCCCCGGATAGCGCAGGCCGATATCCGACAGCGACAGGTCAAACGGCGCTTCGGGACTACGTGGCCTTGCGGGCGCAGGCACGCAGGGCGGCGTATCGCACTGGGCAAACACCCGGCCCGCCGCCACATGCACCTGACCCAGCAACTGCCACGCCGCAGGCAGGGGGATGAGCACGTCAAACGCCGCCAGACCACCAAGCGCCAGCATGGGCAGGCAGGCGGCAGACAGCGTACCCATGCCATAGGCCATGTCCGCCACGGCCAGAACGCCCAGCGCGCTCGTCATGGTGATGACGGTCATCGCACTTCGCACGCCCCCTTCAATCAGGGCCACGCGCCGGCGTTCGGTACGGATGTCGGCCTCGCGCTCGGCAATCCGTGCCTGCATGGCCTGTCCAGCGCCGAGGAACATGAACTCCCCCATGCCCTGCAACATTTCGGTCAGGTCCGCATGCATGGCGTCGTGCTGCTGGCTGATACGCCGCATGGCGCGTGCGGATAACGCACCGGCCACGCCCGGCAACACGCCGCCGCACGCCACCAGTCCCACCGCCAGCACCAGGGCGGCCGATCGGGAGAACGCTCCCACAACTGCCACGGACACCACGCAGCAGATGGCGGCGCTGCAGATAGGCAGCAGCACTTCCAGATAGAACTGCCCCATCCGGTCCGTATCCGCCACGAAGCGGAACAGCATGTCGCCACTGCGCTGCCGCGCCAGTATGGCGGGCGCCTGCGGGGCAAGGCGCTCGAAACTCCATGCCCGCACCCGCCCGATCAGGCGCAGCGTCGCATCATGCGTAACCAGCCGTTCCAGATAACGGGCCAGAATCCGCATGGTGGCAAAAAACCGCACACCAACCGCGGGCAGGAACAGGTTGAAGGCGTTCCGTGCGGCAATCCCGCCCAGTCCCGCCACGGCAGCCGCCGCCAGCAGCCAGCCCGACAGGAACAGCAGCCCGAAATTGGCCAGCGACGCCGCAACCGACAGCGCAAGCCCCAGCGCCATCTGCCACCGCAAAGGCCGCATGAGGCCGATGATGCGTGCCAGCGCGCTCATGCCGCGTACTCCACGCCATGCGGGTGCGGGCCAGAAAGGACCTGCCCGTCCCGCAGGCGTACAACCTGCGCCGCCCGGGCGATCATGGCGGGCCGGTGGGCCACCACAATACAGATCCGCCCCGCCGCCGCGCGCGCAATCGCCGTGGCGACACGCTGTTCACTGCGCGGGTCGAGGTTGGCTGTCGGTTCATCCAGAATCAGCACCTGCGGGTTGCGCAGCAGCACGCGGGCCAATGCCAGACGCTGCACCTGTCCCCCCGACAGGCCTGCACCACGCTCCCCCACCGGGGTATCGAACCCCTGCGGCAGGGCCTCGATAAAGGACAGGGCATCGGCCTGGGCCGCGACGGCACGCAGGGTATCCGGATCCGCCGTCGGATCCGCCAGGCGCAGGTTTTCGGCGATGGTACCATGGACCAGCCGTGGCTGCTGGGGCACCCAGCCAATCCTGTCCTGCCAACGGGCATGCCGCACGCCAGATTCATCCACGGCCGTGACACGCCCCTGCATGGGGGGCAACAGCCCCAGGAGCAGCCGGATCAGGGTGGTTTTGCCCACGCCACTTTCGCCCGTTACAACCGTCAGGACATTCCGCGTGAACGTGCAGCCTATGTGTGACAGCACCGGTGCATCGGGCTGATATCCGGCCGTCACATCTTCACAGCTTATGGAAACCAGCGGTGCGCCAGCGGCATTATCCCGCACACCGGCCCAGGTGGCTGTTTCCGGCAGGGCGAAAAGCTGACTGATGCCCACCATGGCCGCCGTGGCATTCTGGCGGGCATGATAGCTGGCCGAGAATGCACGCAGCGGCATGAAATATTCCGGCGCAAGCAGCAGGACCAGAAAAGCCGACTGGAAATCCGCCTTCCCGTCCAGCAGGCGCGCGCCGAACACGACGGCTACCAGCGCAATGGACAGGCTGGCGAAGAATTCCAGCACGGCGGATGTCAGGAATGCCACTTTCATGACCGACATGGTGGTGGTGCGGTATTCATCGGCCATGCCCGCCACGGCGGCCACCGCATCACGCGCCCGCCCAAACAGCCGCAGCGTCGTCAGTCCCTGCAATGTATCGAGAAAGGCCGATCCCAGCAGCAGAAGCTGCGTCCACTGCCGGTCCATGATCGCCTGTGCGCGATATCCCACCAGTGCCATGAAAACGGGAACAAGCGGCCCCGTGCATGCAAGGATGATAAAGCTCCATGCATCCAGATGCACGACCATACCCAGCACCAGCAGCGGCAGGACCACCATCATGGCGGCACGCGGCACGTACTGCGCAAAATAGGGTTCCAATGCTGCAATGCCATCGCCCAGCACCGTCACCATATGGCCCGTCGCCTGCCCGGTCAGGCCAACCGGGCCGACACGGAACAGGTGGCGCAGCAGTTCACCACGTATGGCTGCGGTCAGCCGCAGGCTGCCTTCATTTGCCACCATGTCGGCAGCCCATTGCAGCAGCGCACGCCCGACCAGCAGGGCCAGCAGCATTGCCAGTGCGGCAAGCTCATCGGAAATGGCGTGGCCATGGAACGCAAGGTCCGACACGATACGCGCCAGTACAGCCAGTTGCAGCACCAGCATGACCGCCGCCATCCCGCCAAGCACAACAGCCACACCAAGCCAAAGGCCGATGCGCCGCGTAAACCCCATGAGCGTCCTGTTACCGGGATGGTCCATCACACTTTCACACCATGCGTCCGCCCACATCCGGGCAGACAATTACATACTTTATGTATGTATTATTAAGTTAAGTGTGTAAGTGTTTAATGTCAAGAAGGAGTGAACCGGTCTTCTTTAAAAAACCATCCGAAAGCAGCGTTACCGATAAAAGGAAAATTCGGATAAAGGCCATATTCCGAGCAGGTCAAAACAGCAGGACGAGGCGAGGCCGCGCATCGCCATTCATCAATGCGACTTTGCCGACAACCGCCCCGATCAACACCTCAATCAGTCCGCAACCCATTGTATGGGGACATTGTTTGTATTTTTAAATCAATGAATTAACAGACATACATAGGCGCGAAATCAGCCCGACAGGAAACCGCCCGACCCTACCGAACCGTACGGATTACCGGGCACAGACATGCCCCCCGGCTTTGAAATCCAATCCATATCGCCAGCATGAAACGCGACCAAACGGCACACCAAACCCGCGACATGATCGTATAGACAGATCCACACCCCAAAAGCGCATCTGACGAAGCGGAGATTGGTTAAAAACATATACATAATTTATGTATGCACTTATCAAATCAAAAGCAGATGATGCCCGGTGGATGAAAAGCCCCAATCTTATCCCGCATACAGGCTGAAACGGGTGATCTCGGATGGCCTGCCCAGCCGGAGCGCAAAGCCCGGCCACAGCCCGGTGCCATTGCTGACGTACAGCGTCATGCCACCCAGATCATAGCGTCCGGAGACAAACCCGTTATTGCACTGCCTTGATCAAGGTGGCGGCTCTCTTTCCCGCTGCGCCAGCAATCTGTCTGTTTGCCCCGATGCATGAATGCATCGGGGCAGGACGGGGTCAGGAACGAAGCACGTCCAGCACCGGGCTTTCCCCGCTCATATGCCCCGTGGGGGGTATTGATACAGGCACCGGTTCGGCCGAAGGCATCCCTTCCCCCACCACGCGCAGGCACAGCGCCAGTGACAGGGCCCCGGCATCCGGGTGGCCCAGGCTGCGCGTGCCATGGGTGCGGGCACGACCCATACGCGGCAGCAGGTCGCGCGTGGCGTCCGCGGCTTTCTGCGCCGCATCTGCCGCCGCCTGCCACGCATCGGGCAGGGTACACCCCCTGTCGCACTGGCGTTCCAGCGTTTCGACAAAGGGAACCAGCGCATCCATGAGCGTCTTGTCGCCAACCCGCGCCCGGCCCAGTTGCATGACACGTTCCATCGCATACCGGGCGCCATGAACCAGTTGTGGCGCATCGGGGACCGATACATCATCCAGTGCCGTGCTGAAGGCACGCAGCCCTTCACCCCACAAGGCGCCTGATGTGCCGCCTGCGCGATCAGCCCATGCATCTGCCGCTGCCGCCAGCACGGTCGCGGCCCCCGCGCGGGCCTGCGCCGCCTGACGGGCGGCCTGATGCGCCGCTGCCGACCCGCGGGCCATGCCCTGCCCGTGGTCGCCATCCCCGGCGACGGCATCAATACGGCCCAGTTCGCCCTCCGCCCCGGCCAGCGCCTGCGCCAGTCGCGCCATGGTTTCCGCCACGCACAGGCCGCCACGCTGTCCGGCCCGGGTGCCGGCGGGCGCATGGACAACCGGGGGGTCATCCTCCATCACACTGCTGGCGGCATCGGGTTCACCCGTAATGTCCCCATGGCGCAGGGCCGCCGTTTCAACCGGCGCGCGCCAGTAGCGTTCCAGTTCCTCATCCAGCCATGTCATGGTCAGCGAACAGCCCGCCATGTCAAGGCTGGTCACATATTCCCCCACCAGCGGCGCAATGACACTCAGGCCCGCCTGCGCCAGCAGGGGCGAAAGCGCTTCCCACAGGACAAACAGTTCCTCCTGCTTGGTGCTGCCCAGTCCGTTGAGCACGATGGCAACCCGACGCGGCGCGTCATCGGGCAGTTCCGCCAGGATGCGGTCAAACAGCACATGCGCCAGTTCCGCAGGGGGAGGAATATCCCGTTCATCTATCCCCGGTTCACCATGCACGCCAAGGCCGAGCGCCATGCGGTTCGTGGGCACATGGAACAGCAGGTCAGACTGCCCCGGCAGGGTGCAGCCTTCAAACGCCACGCCAAAGGTACGGGTCTGGCTGTTGGCGCGCCGGCCCACGGCCTCGACCGCATCAAGGTCCAGCCCCGCCTCCGCCGCGGCGCCGACAATCCGGAACACCGTCATGTCGCCCGCGATGCCGCGCCTGCGGGCCATGTCGCCCACGTCGGCGCTGGCCACGTCATCGGTCGTGGCCAGCAGGCGGGTGTCGATCCCTTCATGGCGCAGGCGCTCCGCCGCGATGCCGAAGTTCAGCACGTCGCCCGCATAGTTCCCGAAGCCGAGGATCACCCCCCCGCCCCGTTCGGCCCTGCGCGCCACGGAATAGATGGCCTGCGTGGAGGGCGAGGCAAAGATGTCACCGGCCACCGCCGCATCGGCAAAGCCCGGGCCAACATACCCGTTAAAGGCGGGATAATGGCCCGAACCGCCCCCGACGACCACCGCCACCTTGCCCGCCCGTCCCGGCCTGGCGCGCACCACACCGCCGCGCACCATGCGCACGAGGTCACGGTGGACAAGGCTGTAGCCATGCAGGGCGGATTGGGCGAATTCGGAAGCATTGCCGCAAATTCTGGTCATTTGCATATATCCTCAGCTAACGCGGAAACGTCGCGACCGGGCTTTACGCCTCACGGTGCAGATAGCGACGCGCCAGGGAATCAAAGGAGATGGCCAGCACGACGATCCCGCCGCTGACCACCGACTGCCAGTAAGGCGAGATGCCGAACAGCACGATGATGTTCTCGATCATGCCGATGATGACGGCGCCCAGCACCGCCCCCACCGGGCTGCCCAGTCCGCCCGTGGTCGCAACGCCGCCGATGACGGCCGCGGCAATGGGGGCCAGCACCCACGTATCACCAATGGAGGGCTGCGCCGTGCCCAGTCGCGCCACCATCAGGATCCCGGCAAGCGCCGACAGGAAGCCTGCAGTGGCGAAGGCGGCGATACGGATGGCATCCACCCGCAGGCCCAGCATGCGGGCGGCTTCGGGATTGCTGCCGATGGCATAGACGTAACGCCCGACCGGCGTGCGTACCATGACAAAAGCCACCACCCCCAGGCAGGCCAGCAGGATCAGGAAGGGCACCGGCACGCCATAAACCAGCCCACGCCCCAGAAAGGAGATGTCAACGGGCACGCCGGTAATCGCCACCCCCTTGGTCGCCACCAGGATCGCGCCGCCATACACACCCGCCATGCCGATGGTCAGCACCAGCGAATGCAGCCGCAACTGGGTGATCAGCACGCCGTTGAGCATGCCGCACGCCGTCCCCAGCAGCAGGCACAACACCAGCGACAGCCACGGGTTCAGGCCGGCCTGCACCATCAGCATGCCGCCCGTAATACCGGAAAGCCCGCCAATCGCGCCCACCGACAGGTCAAGTTCGCCAAGGATCATCAGGATCGACTGTCCGATCGTGACCAGACCGATAAAGGCCAGCGCGCGGGCCATGATCATCATGTTGAAGCCGGTCAGGAAATGCGGTGACAGCAGGCATGACACGCCAAAGATCAGGACAAGGGCCGCGATGACGCCACCCAGCGGGTTGCGCATGCACCGTGCGGCCAGCCTGCGCAGGGGCGGCAGGCGCGGCGGTGTGGGCGGTGTCGTGGGGAATGTGGTTTCAAGCGACATGACGAACCTCCGGCGCGCCGATAATCGCGCCCACAAGTGTATTGATGTCGGTCGTGGCCTGATCGAACGAACCGGTGATCTGCCCGGAATGCATGGTGATGATACGGGTGGCGCAGCGCTGCAGTTCCGCCATTTCCGAGGAAACGAGGATAATGCCCACCCCTTCCTCCGCCAGTTGCTGCATGATGCGGTAGATCTGGAACTTCGTGCCGATATCGATGCCCTTGGTCGGTTCATCAAAGATCAGCACGCGCGGCCTGCGCGCCATGGCACGCCCGATGATCGCCTTCTGCTGGTTCCCGCCCGACAGGTACATGATCTTCTTTTCCGCCGATGAGGTGCGGACATCGAAACGCTCGATGGCGTCCGCCACCACACGCCGTTCCCGGCCGGATGAAATGACCCCACCGCCCATGATCTGGTTCATGACGGAGACGGCAATGTTTTCACGCACGCTCAGCAGGGGGAAGATCCCGTGATGCCGCCTTTCCTCAGGCAGGTAGAGCATCCCCATCGCCACGGCCCTGTCCGGCCTGCCGCGCGGGATTTCATGCCCGTCCAGCACGCACCGGCCCGCCGTGGCGTGGTGGTAGCCGAACATGGTCTGCATGAGTTCGGACCGCCCCGCCCCCACCAGTCCGGCAAAGCCCAGTATCTCGCCCCGGCGCAGGGTGAAGGATGCGTCCGTGAACCCGGGACCGGACAGGTGCGCCACATCGACAATGACATCCCCCGCCCCCGACGTGGCCGCGGGCTGGAAGCGTTCGTCAAGCTGCACGCTGTTGCCGGACATGAGGCGGATCAGCCTGCCTTCGTCCAGTTCCGACATGGGATGGGTGCCCACACTGCGCCCGTTGCGCAGCACGGTGACCGTGTCGCCCAGGGCGAAAATCTCCTCCATCCGGTGCGAGACGAACACGATCGCGCACCCTTCGTCACGCAGCGTGCGCAGGATGGAAAACAGGTGTTCCGTCTCGCTCGATGTCAGCGAAGAGGTGGGCTCATCAAGGATCAGCACCCGGAAATTCCCGGCCCCCGCCGCACGCGCGATCTGCAGCAACTGCTGGTCGGGCACGCTGATATGTCCCACCTTCTGCCCCGGACTGGCATGCATGCCAAAGCGGGTCATGAGTTTCTGCGCCGCCGCCTCCATTGCCGCGCGTGACACGGTCATGCGCCCGAAACCGGATTTGGCGAAGGGCATGAACATGTTTTCCGCAACCGTCATGGTGGGAAACAGGCTGAGTTCCTGCGGCACGTACGCCACGCGGGCAAACAGGGTGTGATCGGCCAGCGCATCGTGGCCCTCTATTTCCACACGCCCCGCATCCGGGGTGACAAGGCCGGTCAGCACCTTGATCAGCGTGGATTTTCCCGCGCCATTTTCCCCCGCAAGGATATGGACCTTTCCCGCCTCCAGCGTCAGGTCGACATGGTCCAGCGCCACAACGCCGGGATAGGTCTTGCGCAGGGATGAAACGTGGAGAACCGTCATGATCGTTACTCCATCACTGTGGGGAAATCAGATGTTCTTCCGGGTCAGGACATCTATGCCGGTGTCTATGTATTTGGGCGTCTTCTGTCCCAGCGCCTGCTGCCATGCGGCGATGACTGCCCAGTAGCCCTGCATTTCCGGCCGGCTGGATGCCGATGAATCCGCCACCCCGTCACGGATGAGCTGGATCATGTCGTTCAGGTTGTCCAGCCCCACTTCCTTGACCTTGCCCGTGCGCCCGCTTTCGCGGATGGCCTGACCGATCCCTACCGGTCCCGATGCGTCACACGCCACCCATCCGACAAGATCGGGATGGGCCTGCATGATGGCGGATGCCTGTTTCTGCGCGGTTTCGATACTGTCGTTATCAATGCCGGTCGCAACCACCCGGATCTGCGGATACTTCGCGAACGCCGCGCGTTCACATTCCGCGCGCCGGGTATGGTTCGGGGCGGTCGGCACGCCGATCATGATCGCGACCTCGCCCTTTTCCCCGATCAGTCCCGCCAGGCGCTGTGCCGCGATCGTGCCCTGTTCGCAGAAATCGGCCCCCACCGCCGTGATGTCCATCCCCTCCGGCGGCAGGGAATCAAACACCGTCATGGGCACCTTTTCATCCACGGCCTCAAGCATGGTGGCGTGGTTGCCCTTCTCATCCAGCAGGTCGAGGATCAGCCCGTCGGGATGGGTTGCGATCGCGCGTTCGATGATATCGTTCTGCGACGAGACATCGGCCGTCTGGGGTGCGCGATATTCGATTTCCACCTTGCGCCCCGTTGTCTTTTCCAGCAGGTCGGCCGCCG
Organism: Gluconacetobacter entanii; assembly: GCF_013155425.1. Lineage (NCBI taxonomy): Bacteria > Pseudomonadati > Pseudomonadota > Alphaproteobacteria > Acetobacterales > Acetobacteraceae > Gluconacetobacter > Gluconacetobacter entanii. Next base: position 285,326 of record NZ_JABJWD010000003.1, read on the forward strand.
CACGGGCGCCGGTGTTCACCTTGTCGAACCATGGGTGGACCGTCTTGGGGATCAGCACGAAGCGCAATGGCGCATGATCATCCGCCGCCCGCGCCGCCAGTGGCGCAAGCATGATGGCCGTGGCAAGAAGAAAAGCTGTTTTCATTTTTATTGTTCTTTCGCTTTACCGGTCATCCGGCCGCGTCTGCAGCAATCGTTCAGCAGGTGGTGACGGCGGGCTGTCCATGGGCATATTTCTGTCCCAGGGCATCAATGCCCGCCACATTGCGGGCCGACGGCCCCTTCGGGTCGAAGGAGCAGGCCAGCCACGCATTCACGATGCTCTTGGCGACTTCCGGCCCGATGACACGCGCGCCCATGGTAATGATGTGGGCATCATTGGACAGGGCCGCCCGTTCGGCGGAATAGGTATCATGCGTCAGGGCCGCGCGGATGCCAGGTATCTTGTTGGCCGAAATACAGACCCCGATGCCGGTGCCGCAACACAGGATCCCCCGGTCGAACTTCCCCGACATGATGGCCTGTCCCACCCTCTCGCTCAGGGTGGCATACAGTTCGCTGCCACCGCCGGGCGGGACGGACATGTCCACCACTTCATGCTCGCCCAGGTCCTTCAGGTACTGCGCAAGCATTCCCGCCATGCCGTTACCGGCGCTGTCGCCACCAATGGCTATACGCATCGTTTCCTCCCATTCTGGTAATGGAGTGTATTTTTATTCAGGTTTTACTTCATCACTGGCGGACAGCCGTGCCATCCGCAGTGTAACGCCGTGGTCAAGCAGCCTGTCCGCCACTGCGGGATCAAGGCCGTCATCGGTTATCACCACGTCGAATTCGGAGAGGTCCGCCAACCGGTTCAGCGCATTGCTGCCAAACTTCGTGCTGTCGACCATCAATACGCGCCGGTCCGCGCTGCGCATCAGCGCATGCTTGGCTTTTACGATATCCTGTTCCTGATGATAGGCGTTCACGCCATGGATGGCGGATACGGACATGAACAGGGTCCCCACCCGCAGCGCCCCGATCGCCTGTTCGCACATCAGCCCGAAAAATGCGTCAAAGGTGGGATGATACCGCCCCCCCAGGGCAATAAGGCTGATGGAGGGCATCGCCCCGACTGTGGTGGCAACGCCAAGGCTGTTGGTCACCACCGTCAGGGGCCCCATCGCCGCCAGGTGATCCACCATGCAGCATACGGTGGTCGAATCATCCAGCGCGATGACGTCGCCAGGCACGACCATGCCTGCCGCCAGCGCCGCGATGGCCTTCTTCTCACGCATGGCGCGACGCCTGCGGTACAGCATGCTGCTTTCGACAATGCCGTTGGGCAGGGTGGTCACCCCGCCATGCACCCGGCGCAGCAGTCCCTGCGCCGACAGGGCCTGCAGGTCACGGTGGACGGTCATGCGACTGGTTTCAAAACGCGTTACCAGTTCATCAATTTCCACATTGCCACGGTTCATCACATAATCGACCATGGCGCGCCTGCGGGTGGCGACGGTGCCGTTTTCAGCCAGGTGCAACATGTTCATGCGCCACACTCCCGATGATCTGCCTGAAATCAGCAACATTCCATGCCGCACGACCAATAAAGACGCCATCCACATCCGCAAGCCGTGCATAGCAGCAGGCATTGTCACGTGTAACGCTGCCGCCATACAGCAGGGGGATTTCGTGCCCGGCGTCCTCCCCGGCGATCTCCACCAGCACCGCGCGCAGCCGTGCATGGGTGTGGGCAACAAACGTGGCATCTGCCGCGCGCCCCCCCGCCCCGATGGCCCAGACCGGTTCATACGCCACCAGTACCTGCCCCATCAGGGCGGGGGGAACACCATGCAACGCAATACGCAACTGGCGGGCCAGCACATCTTGCGTCACACCGAACGCATGTTCCTCCGCCGTGTCGCCGATACATACCAGCGGGCGCATGCCGTGGCGCAACACCGCATGGACCTTCAGGTTGACGGTCCAGTCCGTTTCACCAAAATGCGCCCGGCGTTCGGAATGGCCGATTTCCACCAGCGCCGCACCACATTCAGCCAGCATGACGGGCGAGATTTCCCCCGTCCATGCCCCTTCATCCTCCCAATGGGTGTTCTGTGCCCCCACCAGCACGGATGTGCCCTCCAGTATGGCGCAGACATCCCTGAGCGACGTAAAGGGCGGGATGACAAAAGGCTGCACCCCCACAGGCGGATGAAAGGCGGCCAGTGACCGCGCGGCCTCGATGGCGGCGGCTGGTCCCTTGTTCATCTTCCAACTGGTGCCAATCCATAACGGTCTGGAATGCATCACGGATCTCCATATCTGGCAGGATGCGCAGATATAACGCTTTACATGATATATATATCATAACCGGCGTTGTGGTTGCGCCATTCCCAGCAGGAGGATGTTCACATTCTCCTGACCTGCGGAAATGTATGAAATACTGCCCTGCCATTACGAAATATAATTTACGAAACCAAAGTATAGAATGACGGATGCTGTCAGCCCATCACGCCCATGCTGACCGGACCTTCCAGCAGCGTAGCTTCGGTAATGCAGCGATCGGCCCCTAGCGGCCGTTCGGTACGCCATCCCCTGCGGGCCAGGGCATCGTGGTAAAAGCATGTGGCTTCATCCGGCAGAAGGTCCCCATCGGTCACACGCCGCATGGCCTGCACCAGCAGCAGCGGGTCATCGGCATCGACGATCTTGCGCCCGAACAGGGCCGCCCGCGCACCGCAGGCCTGGGCCTGGTGCAGCAGTTCAAGGCAGTCACGCGTTGTCCCGCTGCCGCCACCCATGATCCCCACAACCATGCGTGGATCGAATGCGCACAGTTCGGTCAGCGCGGCCGCGCCGTTAAACGGGATCTTCAGGAATTGCGGACGTTCCGCCTGCCGCAGGCCGGCAAGGGCGCGGACAATCATGTCATTCAGGAAGACACCCCAGTCCGGTTGCGCAATCCGTCCTTCGTTGGGATTGAATACCTCAAGGAAATAGGAAAAACCATGCGCCTGCGCATCCTCGCGAAAGTGGCGGAAACATTCCAGCGCATGAGCATCATGTTCCGCATCACCGTTGAAGGTCATGGAATACAGGCCAAGCCCGGTCTGTGCACCCGCCAGTGACGCGCTGCGAAAGGGTACGGAACGCTGGGTGGTATAGGGACTTCCCCGCCCGCGCCACACGTCAGTGGTGTCATTGGCGCGGATTGCAGGCTGCACACGGCTGTCGTTAAAGGCGCCCTCCTGCATCAGCGTTTCCAGATTGGAAGCCGAAACCAGCATGATATCGACAACATCCAGTTCCAGCATCGCGCGGATATCATCCAGGTACGCATCCCGGCAGCGATAGGGCGACAGCCCCCCCATGCTGCGGTCACGCCCCATGGCGCTGATACCTGCCGCCATGTCGGCATCCTTGGCATCGGCCAGGATGAAGTCGGCGCGCGTGTCTGTCCCGGCGGCCATACGGGCAATCTTGGTTTCATAACGGTTCATTGTTCAGGCTCCGACCGGTTCGGGCTGCATGGATTTCGACGCGGCCATACGGGCGGCAAGGTGATGCCGCGTTTCGGCCTCCTGCCACGCATCGCGGGCCTGACGCCGGATCGTGTCGGCATCCCATCCAAGGGTTTCCCCCGCAATGGCTGCGACCTCGCGCGTGACGTCGGGTGTTAACGCACCAGACAGCGCAATGGTGGTGCGGCGGTAGAGAATGTCCGCAACATGCCGGACCTGTTCATGACGTGCGATAAACATGATTTCCCGGCAGGTATAAGATGGCAGGCTGTCCAGCGGTTGATCGGGCGCAAGGGCACAGAACCGCGCGATTTCCACCGCCAGCGTGCCGTAACGGCCAAACAGCACGCGCGCCCGTTCACGTGGAATGGCGCAGGTCGCGGCAAAACGGTCGATATGGGCTTCAAGGTCCCCGGGACGGGGATAACCGCGCCCGCCCCCGATTGGCAGCGACCGGGTGGAAACCTGCCGCACCCGGCCCAGACGGGGCAGGATGGTGTCTGCCACTTCCTCCGCCAGGCCGCGGAACGTTGTCCATTTGCCCCCTACCAGCGAAAACAGCGCGACTGTTCCCAGCCGGTCCTCATGCACGATATGGTCACGGCTGATCGCGCCGGGGTCGGATGCGTTACTGGCTGGCAGGGGCCGCACGCCACTGTACCGGTAGATCACGTCGGACGCATCAAACCGGAAACCGGGGAACAGTGCGCCCAGCATACCCAGCATGTAGGACTGTTCCGCATCGGTGCAGATGGCCCCGTCCGGGTTGGAGACAGGAATATCGGTTGACCCCATCAGCACGTGGCCCAGAAATGGATAGGCCAGGCAGATACGCCCGTCCGGCGTGCCGAAATACACCATGTTCCCGTCCAGTTCGCGCAAAAGCCCGTCATGGCGCAGCACCAGATGCGAGCCCTTGGTGCCGCCGATATAACGGGTCGGCACGCCAAGGGCAGCATTGACCTGGTCGATCCATGCACCGCCTGCGTTGACCATGATGGGTGCGCGCGCCCGCCACGACTGCCCGCGTGGCCGGTCATGCAGTGCCACAACGCCATCGTGAAACGATTCAACATGGGTATAGGTCGCGATACGACAGCCTTCCTGCGCCTGCAATGCATCATGTGCGCATTCATAGCCCAGCCGTTCGGGTTGGCTGATTGCTGCATCATAATACTGTGCGCAGGCCATGACGGCACTGCTCATATGCGGCCAGCGCGCGCGGGTCTGCCGGCCTGAAAACAGGCGGTGCCGGGGCATGACGCGGGCATGGCGGCCAAGGAAGTCATAGATCTGCAGCCCCAGTTCCAGCACCAGTGCCCCCCGGTCCGTCATTTTGCCGCCCAGCCGCAGGAAGCGCCGCACGGACGGCACGATCCCGCCAAGCCATGAACGGACAGGCACGGTCGTGGGCAAGGGATGGACGACATGCGGCGCATTGCGCAGCAGCAGGTTACGTTCCAGCGTGGATTGCGCGACCAGACGGAACTCCCCGGTTTCAAGATATTTGATCCCGCCGTGGATCAGCCGCGACGGGGCGCTGGAGGTGCCGCCGCAGATATCGCCCCGGTCCACCAGCAGCACACGCACGCCCTGCACGGCCAGTTCACGCATCAGCCCCGCGCCATTGATCCCGGCGCCGATGATGATGACATCATAATCCTCCACGGGAGACAGGACGGTATTCATGAAGGAATCCCTCCCATGGCTGTCGCATGATGGGCATGCAGATGCATGGCGGGATGGGCCCCGGATACAGGCTCTGGTTGTGGGGGTGGCGGGGATGACGTATCATACAGCGCGCGCCAGAACGGGCGCATGGCCTGCGCCAGTTCCACATAACGGTGATAGATGCCGTCATATGCCACCACCTGCTCTGGTTGCGGGACATAGGTCCGTAGCGATACATCCAGCCCCGCCACGGCGCGTTCAAGATCAGGCTGCATGCCAACCGCCACCGCCCCGGTCAGGGCTGCGCCCAGTGCTCCCGCCTCCCGCACGCAAGAGACATCAACAGGCATATCCAGCACATCGGCAAAAAGCTGCGCGATCGCGGGCTGGCCGCTGCCGCCACCAGATACGCCCACGCGCGCCACCGCGCCCGTCTGGCACAGGGCACTGACATGCATGCGGTGATTGAACACCATGCCTTCCACCATCGCCTGCAAAAGGTCGGTCCGGTCATGCCATGACTGCACGCCGAAAAATGACGCGCTGGCAGGGGCGATATAAGGGGAGCCGAACAGGAAGGGATGGAAAAGTGGAACCGTGCGCGCGTGACGGGCGGCGGTCAGGCGTTCTTCCACCTCATGCATCAATATCGTCGTGGCATCCCCGTTTCCGGGCAGGAGCAGGCGCGCCATCCATTCCAGATTACTGGACGACGCAGGCGAGATCGCCATGCAGTTCCACAATCCCCGACGGTAACCTGCACGGCAGGCCCAGCCCTCTCCGGTGACCGGCCTGTCGCGGAATACCTCGTTTATGGAAAACGTGCCGGCCGTAAGCGACATGTCGCCGGGCTGTGTATGGCCCATCCCCACGGCGGCGGCCGTTACGTCATGCAGCCCGGCTGAAACCGGCGTGCCCGCAAGCAGGCCCGTTGCCGCGGCGGCGCTGGCCGTGACCGTCCCGGCCCGTGCGCAGGAATCCAGCATGGGCGGCAGGCAGTCACGCATGGCCTCCAGCCCCAGGATATCGAGGATGGCGGCGCTGTACTGCTGCGTATGCAGATCGGTAAAGGCCGTGCTGGCCTCGGTTATGTCTGTTGCGATTTCCCCCGTCAGGCACAGCCGGATCCAGTCCTTGGCGAACAGGACGGACCCGATGGCGTGATAGCGCTCCGGTTCATGCGCACGTACCCATGCCAGCAGGGTATTGGCAGAATACGCATAAGGCCGTTGCCCCGCCAGCGGCACAAGCTGGTCCAGAACCCCGCGTTGCTGCCAGTGGTCGTGCAGGCCCGTAGCACGGCTGTCGAGCGACATGATCCCGCGCCCCAGCGGGTTGCCCATGCGGTCGAGCAGGAACAGCCCGTCGCCATGCGCTGTGACACCCACCGCGGCAATGGCCTGACCGTTCAGGCCCGCATCTTCCAGCGCCATGCGGATGGTTGTGGCCACGCCCTGCCATACTTCCCCCATGTCACGTTCAACATGGTGCGGGCGGTCCATGTGCTGGGCCACGCGACAGCGCCCCGTGCCCACGATTTCACCCTCAGGGGAAAAAATGACCGCCTTGGTGGTGGTAGAGCCGCAGTCTATTCCGATGATGAAGTTCCGGCGCATCCTCGACCTCCTGATATCCAGCAGCATGATGACGGATTCACTATGTTATATATAACAGGTTTAGTGTTATATATACCGCATATTAATGTGATCTCCCATGACGGGAACCGGATCGGATGGCGTTCAAAGGGCTGGACAGCCATTGCGATGGCCACATTGAATGTGACACCGTAACAGGTATCCCTTACGCTAAGCGCCTTCCTGTTGACCTGCGGATGAAGATCGATTTCCAGTATGAGCGAGAACACGGGCCCGTCACATTCCCTGAATTCCAGCCGATCTGCCCGACGGGGCGACAACACGACACGCCAGCAACGTATCCTTGGCCTGCTGCTTGAAACGGGTAACGCCACCATTGACGCGCTGGCCGCACATTTTGACGTCAGTCGCATGACCATTCACCGTGATGCCAATGCGCTGGCACAACAGGGACTGGTGGAAAAACTGCATGGTGGCATTGCCCTGCGCAATCGTGCCGCTACGCAGAAGACCGTAAGCTATCGCATGGCCCTTGCCAGAGAAGGAAAGCAGGCAATCATTGCCCGCGCCATATCGCTGATCCGGCCTGAACAGATCATCATTCTGGATGATTCAACCACCGTAGCCGAGATGCTGCCCCTGCTGCCTGCGCTTGCCCCCCTGACCATCATCACAAACGCCATGGGCGTGGTACAGGCACTGGCCCCATATCCCGACCTGCGCCTGATCTGTCTGGGGGGCGATTACAACCGGCCCCGCAACGCTTTTTTCGGATTGATATGCGAACAGGCGGCACAGGGCCTGCGTGCCAATACGATGTTCCTGTCCACATCCGTCGTTCATGGCGGCGCGGCATTTCAGAACAATCAGGACATTATCAAGATCAAACGTGTACTCATGGAAATCTGTGACAAGACGGTCCTGCTGGTAGACAGTTCAAAGTTCCGCAAAGGGGGACTCTACCGACTGGCGGGTCTGGATGCCTTCGACCATGTGCTGACGGATGCCCAGATCAGTCCGGCCATACATGAAAAACTGAATGCTGCCGGTATCCCACTGGAAATCTGCAAACCCGACGGTGGGTCTTAGGCCCAGGGCTTGTCTTATGAAATCCGGATCGCTGTATGCGACAGGGCGTGACGTCTCACCCGTCCTGCTCACGCAACAGGACGGTGTCCAGCGTGAGACGCTGTGGCGTTTTTTGTCGGATCAGGATCCCGGGGCCGAAGTTGCGGTCCTTGTGGATGGTGCGGGAGGCAAATCGCGGGCCTGCCCCCACTGCCGGAGGATCGTATTGGCGCATGGGGATACGCCATCCTGCCCGATCTGACGGCCCGGACCATCGGCATCTGGGCCGCCGCAAGGATCTGGTACAACCCGGTTTTGACAAGACTGCCTGCTGGGGATGCCGTCATGTCCGGGGCGGGGCCAGTCCCATGATCGGTCAATTCAGGTCATCATTCCTGCGTCCTTCGGCGGATCAGCCATTCTACCTGATGAAGCAAAATCGGCCGTCATCATGTCCACAATCATGATACATTATCCCATCAGTGCATGATGACCCTTTCCCCAGACAGACCAGGACAAACGAAAACACTATGGCAATGAAAAAGACATCGAAAGAACCGCAGGCCAATCCGGAAAAGGAACAGCGCCCTTTTATCGTCTCATCTTCCCACCTCGCCTCCCCCGGTCAGGAAGATGTCAGCGAATTCGAATTTGCACTTACAGTTGTCAATCATGCGTTCCAGCGCTGGGTCGCAAGGGGCATGGCTTCTGCAGGATTACCAGAACTGTCCCCACTTGATGCCCTCATTTTGCATAGTGTCAATCATCGCAACCGGAGCAAGAGCATTTCGGACCTGATGTTCACACTCAACCTGTCCGAACGCCATTATCTGAACTATGCCATGAAAAAACTTGATGAGTTGGGCCTGATCGTGCGCATCCGCCGTGGCAAGGAAGTTTTTGTAGGGGCCACGAAAAAGGGGCAGGAATATTGCGAAAAATATGCCAGCATCCGTCGCACCTGCCTTCTGGAACTGATGCCTGCCGACAGGCAGGTAGGCGATGTCGCGATCAGAGAGGTTGCAAAGGCCCTGCGTGTCCTTACCGGGCTTTACGAACAGGCTTCGCGTTCCGCCGCATCCCTGTAGGCGGTCCATTCATGGCGTCGCCACCACTCCTAAAGGTGCCCCATACCCGACAATCCCGCCTTCCGGCAGGGGAGCCAGTTTCAGAGTCCCCGAGACCGGGGCAAGGACAGGCAGTCGCATGGCCCCGACGATGACAAAGCCTACGATATCTCCCGCCCGGACAGTTTCACCATCTGAAATATCCGGCATATGCTGGAAACAACCCATTTCGGGGCTAGGGATGGGCGTTGTAGCAGTGAACACGCCGTCAGGCGTGGATACCGCGTCTGGCGTGTGCGCAGGTTCCAGGCTGAGGCGCAGGCGGGTCTTACCCTTCTGGTAATCGAGGGTCGTTATGCCATGGCCCCGCATGCGTTCAGTAATCTGCGGCAGCATATCAAGAATACTCATACCCGGCCATCCCGCTTCATAGATGTTTCAAGATGGTGGATGCTGACAGCACCTTTCCGGAATGCCGGATCGTCCATCAATCGCCGATGAAAGGCCGCGGTGGTAACAACACCTTCAATCATCATTTCACCGAGAGCCGCACGCATGCGTTCCATGGCGTCCGTACGGTCCCGGCCATGGGCAATAATCTTGGCAATAAGTGAATCATACTGTGGCGGGATCGTATAACCATCGTAAAGCTGGGTATCAACACGGACGCCCGGCCCTCCGGGTGCATGCCATTTTTCGACCTGCCCCGGCATGGGCCGGAAAGTGTCAGGGTCTTCCGCCGTAATACGACATTCGATGGCATGCCCGCGCAGATTGATGTCGGCCTGTGTCATTGATAGCGGCAGCCCCATGGCAATCAGGATCTGTTCACGTACGATATCCATGCCAGTGACCATTTCCGTAACCGGATGTTCAACCTGAACCCGGGTATTCATCTCGATGAATGAAAATGTACCGTCTTCGTACAGGAACTCAAAAGTACCCGCCCCGACATATCCTATGTCGCGGCAGGCCTGCACACACCGCTCTCCTACGTTATACATGGCCTCGGGCGATATGCCGACAGGGGGGGCCTCCTCCACCAGTTTCTGGTGGCGACGCTGTATGGAACAGTCCCGCATGCCCAGCCAGACGGCATTGCCGAGCCTGTCGGCAAGGATCTGGACCTCGATATGTCGGGGATGCTGGAGATAGCGCTCTGCATAAACAGTGCGTTTCCCAAAGGCACGCCCTGCTTCCTCCCGCGCGGCGATAACGGCAGCCTCAAGTCCCGTGCTGTCATGAACCACACGCATCCCCCGGCCACCACCGCCGTTGGCGGCCTTGATAATCAGCGGATACCCTATGGCATCCGCAATGGCGTGCATGGCCTGCGCATCTTCCGGTAGCCCATCATCTGATCCCGGCAGGCAGGGCACACCAGAGCGGCGCATCTGCTTCTTGGCTGCGATCTTGTCACCCATCAGGCGCATGACAGCAGCATCGGGCCCGATCAGCACCAGCCCTGCCTGTTCCACCGCTGCTGCAAAATCTGCATTTTCCGACAGGAAACCATATCCCGGATGGATCGCATCCGCCCCCATGAGGATCGCCGCACGAATGACCCGTTCAATATCCAGATAACTCTGTGCAGGTGCCGCAGGACCGATACAGACCGACTGGTCCACCACAAGAAGGTGGGCTGCCCCCGCATCAGCTTCCGAATAGATCCCAACACTTTCCACACCGACAACACGGCAGGCACGTGCAATACGTAATGCAATTTCACCCCGGTTGGCGATCAGGACACGGCGGATGTTACGCATGCAGCGGCTCCACGGTAAACAAGGGGGTTCCCGGTGCGACCGTCTCACCATTTTTGCATAATATCTCCAGCACAGTGCAGGGATATTCTGCTTCGACGCGTGTAATGGTCTTCATGACTTCAAGAACGTAGAGCGGTTGTCCCGCCACCACGTCCTGACCGGGTCGAACAAAAGGAAGCGCGCCGGGTTCGGGGGCAGTATAGAACTGGCCATGCATGCCGGCCATGATTGTCCGGGCAACAGGTTTCGAAACGGCGGAAGTCTCCGCTTCGGCTGGTGCCACCGGCACGAATGGCGATGCCGTTTCCACATCACGACACAGATGGATGCGTGTATCACCCTCGGTCACATCAAGTTCCCGAATACCCAATGCCTGCATCCGGGCCATCAGCAGGTCCAGTCGGGCGAGATCAACAGACATGGTGCTTTCCTTTCAGATCATCGTCCTGATGGCAATTCCGGCAGCCTCCAGGCCACTACGCAGCTTGCGTGCGAGCTGGATCGCTTCTGCATTATCACCATGCACACATATCGTATCGATCGGTGTCGGCAGAATCCTGCCTGTCACGGTCTCGATACCACCGCTGCGCACCATCCTCATGGCCCGCTGTGATGCGAAATCCGCATCATGCAAAACGGCACCGGCCTGCTTACGCGATACAAGCTGGCCGGTGTCAGTATAGGCACGATCGGCAAATATCTCGGAAAAGATACGCATGCCCCGCTCACGCCCCATACGGTCAAGAGGGCTCAATGCAATTGCGACGATCGGCATGGCTGCATCTACGGCATGGACCGCATTCATCACCGCTGCAGCGATTTCGGGCTCCTGTTCCGCAAGGTTGGCAAGTGCGCCATGTACCTTCACATAGCTGATCCGATGCCCCGCATACGTGGCCAGGGCCTGCGCCGCACCCAGTTGATAGGCAATAATCCGCTCGATCTCGCCCGTTGAAAAAGGCAGGACACGACGCCCGAACCCCCACCTGTCCGGAAAACCGGGATGCGCGCCAACGGCCACATTCCTCTCCCTGGCCATACGAAACGTGGCCGCCATGATTTCCGGATCCCCGGCATGGAAACCACAGGCGATATTGGCCGAAGTCACAATATCCAGCAGCGCGCTGTCGTCACCGATGGTATAGGGGCCAAATCCCTCACCCATGTCTGCGTTCAGATCAATGGCTCTCATGCCGGACATGATTATGATCTCCAGGGAATGAGCTTATGACGCAAGGAAGCCAGTTCCGCAGCCAGTTGTTCTGAACGGAGCGCCTGGGCACGCATCTCTGAAACGATCTCTTCACGCGTGGTTTCAACAAAATGGATGATACTTCCAACCGATGACTGCGCGAGCAGCCGCAGGTCCGGTTCGGCCACAGTTGCGATCTTGGGGTATCCGCCACATGTATTTGCGTCGGCCATCTGGATAATCGGCTTGCCCGATGGCGGAACCTGAATGGTTCCAGGCACGATGCCATGCGAAAACAGGCCAAGCGGTGCGACAAGGTCAAGCGAAGGCCCGTCCAGACGGTAACCTGTGCGGTTGATGCTAGGTGTAAGCGACCAGATCCCGCTTTGCAGGGCTGCACGTGCCTGCGGCGTAAACTTCTCGTATTCGGCGCCAGGCAGTATGCGCACGACCGTTTTTTCCGCACATGGCAAGGCGGGCGGATCGACCAGCCCATATCCGCCCTCCGGTATCATCATGGCTGTCGGATGGCAGTCCAGCATATCCCCCTTGTCCAGGGCGCGGCCGTGAAAGCCGCCAAACCCGCCCTTGAGGTCCGTCGAACGCGCGCCCAATACGATAGGCACGTCAATCCCGCCTGCGACCGCAAGATACATGCGTGCCCCACGCAATGGTGGCGCAATGGCAAGAACCTGCCCAGGCTGAACCGTGATGGCCCAGTTTGCCGGCAATAGCCGCTCATCAAGCCTGACCGGGCCACATGCCCCGGTCAGGGCGATGCTGACCCGCTTATGGAACCGAACGCGAAAAGGAAAGAAAGCAATCTCAATACCTGCGTCATGGGCATCATTGCCCAACAGGGCATTAGCCATCATCAGCGCATGGGCATCCATCGCCCCGCCCCGCGCTACCCCCAGGGTCATGGCACGCGGGCGCCCCAGATCCTGAACCGTGTTGAGCGCGGAGCCCGTAAGGATTTCGATCATGTTACGTCCACAAAGCGAACACTGTCCCCCAGCCGCAGAAAGCAGGGGTGGGATCGTGACGGGTCAAACAGGTTCACATCGGCATGCCCGATAACATGCCAGCCGGAAGGCGCGGTACAGGGCATGATACCGGCATGGCCACCACCGATAATGACCGCCCCCTTTTCAACCTTCAGGCGGGGCGTATCCCGACGTGGCAGCGCAAGGCGGGGATCCAGTCCGGTCAGATAGACGAATCCCGGCATTGCCCCGATCGCGGCAACACTGTAACGGCCCGAAGCATGGAGTTTGATGACCTCGGCGACTGAAAGACCGGCATGACGCGCCAGGACCGCCAGGTCTTCACCAGTTCCGCTCTCGTAGATGACAGGAATTTCAATCTCCCGCCCCGGTATTGTGTACGGGGTGGTCTGCTCCCACACGGCCTCAAGGAACCGGGTTACCTCATCAGGATCACTGCGCAGGACATCAAAGATTACCAGCAGGTTATTGACACCAGGAACAGCCTGAATGATCGCAGACTCGCGTTCCAGTTGCTGTGCCGCATCCCAGATACGCCCCTGGAGCAGTTCGTCAAACACTGGCCCGGCAACATCAAGTAATAGTGCGCCAGCACCTTCCATACTTATACGCATGCCCGTACCTGACTGTTCGCATCATGTCGTACGGCTACCCGATGCCGTACGGCCAAATCCGGCACTGCGTTCATACGCGACACCCCATGTCACTGCGTGCATTCCCCCCGCGTGACGCGAAATGACCAATGGCCGTTCTGAAGCAATCTTGCGATAAATACATTGATGACAATTCACCATGCTGGAAAACACGACCGAATCCGCCAGTTACGCAGTCCGTCAGTCATGTCCTGTACCGCCCGAAATATCGGAAGGAACCAAGGACGGGAAAGGATAAAGCCACATAACGTGACGATTTCATATATAAATCATACACATCTTGATGCCGAAATCAAACCTTCTTCCATGCCTTCCCGCAGCCTGCCGGAATATGGTGCAGAGGCATCATGATTTTCTTGATTTCGGAATCGTATCGTGTGTAATTTATATCTGTTTCGGACATTTCAAGGAAGAATCCGTATGCCCAGAACATGCAGCCCCCCCGGCCCTCCATTCCCTATGCGTCGGCATATCAGAAAAAGGCAGCCATCTTGATGCAGGCGTCCCCTTCCCTGCTGACGTTATTTGGCCTCGCCGTAATTGTGGTTGGCGTGGGGGCCAGGATCAACATCATGCTGGTCATCATCCTGAGCGCACTGACAACCTGCCTGTGCAGTGGTGCTTCCCTTGTGGCCGCGATTGCAACCATCGGGCATTATTTTACGGCCAATCGCTACATGACCGTCCTGTGGAGCATCCTTCCGCTGGTGGGCCTTCTGGAACATGCGGGTCTGCCGCAGGCATCACGAACTTTTATCGGCAGGCTTGGGGTCAATACGCCAGGGCATGTATTATGGCTTTATTTCCTCTTGCGGCAGATTACAGCAGCCTTGGGACTGACATCGCTTGGCGGGCAGGCGCAGATGGTACGCCCCCTTCTGGCTCCCATGGTTGAGGAAGCGGCGCTGAGGATGAAAAAACAGCCGTTACCTGACGAACTCAGTCAGAAACTGAAGGCAGAGGCCGCTGCGGTCGATAATGTCGCCGTTTTTTTTGGGGAAGATATATTCCTTGCCGTTGCTTCCATCCTGCTGATGGAAACAGTCCTTGAAAATGCAGGCCTCAGGATTTCTCCCTGGCATCTCTCGTTCTGGGCCATCCCTTCCGCCCTGATGGCAGCGGCGGTTACCTACATACGCATGAAGCGGCTGGACCGGGCGATCGGACGCCGTAACCGGCCATGATAGGCATTGACTTCATTTATACAGCTCTCGGCTGCTTCTTTGTTTATGCTGGCGCGCGGTCGCTATGTGCAGGCCTTACATTACGTTCCATACTGGAAAGTACATTCTGGACGTTATACGGGCTTAATTTCCTTTTAGGAAACCTGTTATCAGATTTTTTAAACGGTGTTCTGGTCCTTCTTCTGACAACGCTGGCAACAGGCATGGTGCATCGGCCGAAACCCCGGCCCTCGACCACTTCTACAAACACCGTGCGGGCGACACCCCCGATCAGATTGCCCGCAGACGATGCTGATACGCGCCGCTCGCCCCTTCTGTTCGTGCCACTTCTGACCGTGCCATTATTTGTGGTGATACTGACATGGTGGGGTACGTCAATTCATTGGGGTTCCCAGCCTCTCATCGATCCACAGCGCCTTAGTCAGGTCGCCTATGTCATCGCCGTCATGGCCGGTCTGGGGGTGGCTTGTGCCATCATCCGCCCACGTCCCCTTACACCATTCAACGAAGGCGTACGGCTGTCCCGTCAGGTTGGTTGGCCAGTGCTTCTGCCCCAGATGCTGGCGGCACTCGGCGGCGTTTATATGGCCGCAGGTCTGAACACATCGCTGTCACATATGATTGAACATATGCTTCCATCAGGCGCACCGCTTTGTGCAGTACTGGCCTATACTGGTGGAACAGCCCTGCTGACCATGCTGATCGGTAATGCCTTTGCGGCCTTTCCGGTTACATTTGGTGCAATCGGGCTTCCGTTTTTAGTAACAGGCTTTGGTGCGTCTGCCGCAATGGTTGCTGCGGTCGGCATGCTTGCCGGCTTTTGCGGCACACTGATAACACCAATGGCGGTGAACTTTAATATCGTGCCTGTTTCCCTTCTGGGATTACATGACCGTTATGCTGTTATCCGCACGCAGGCACCCACTGCGTTGATCCTTTTCATTAGTAATACACTCCTGCTGTACCTCATGATCCGTCTCTAGGAGAAAGAACGTGACTGTACTAGACCAATCCCTTTCCGAACATTTTGCACGTGTCGCACTTGGGCATGTAACACGTCCCTTTCCTACTCTTCCTGCCTTGGTCCTACGCAGTGCAAACGACCTGCATTTGCCACAGGACATCCATCCCATTTTTTTCGGGAGCCTTGACTGGCATTCCTGCGTTCATGGTTACTGGCTGCTGACGCGCCTTTTACGTCTCTTTCCTGATTTTTCCGCACGGAACAGTATTGAAGACCTGTTTGCAAAACAGTTTACCGCTGCCAATGTCATGGCGGAAACGGAATATTTCTCTGTCCCGCTCCATCATGGGTTCGAACGCCCTTATGGATGGGGATGGGTTTTGCAGCTTTCGGCAGAACTCCAGAACCATCCTGTGTTGGGAGGATATCACCAGACCTTTTCCCCTCTGGCGGCACGGATCGCAGAACTTTACCGTAATTTTCTTCCGGTTGCATCCTATCCTGTCCGTGTTGGTACTCATTACAACAGTGCGTTCAGCATGTCGCTCTCTCTTGATTATGCTGAAAAGGAATCAGATTCTGTCCTGCACCGGTTGATTCGTCAGAAAGCACTGGAATGGTTTTCCAATGATGCTGCCTGCCAGGCATGGGAGCCTTGCGGCGATGAGTTTCTGTCCCCTTCGCTTGTGGAGGCTGCGCTGATGGCGCGGATACTGGGAAGTGAGCAGTTTACCGCCTGGTTCGACACGTTCCTGCCAGATCTGGATAAGGGACATCCCGCAACACTTTTCACCCCGGCGGAAGTAACAGATCGTGCTGATGGCAAGATTGCACATCTGGATGGTCTCAATCTAAGTCGCGTATGGTGCTGGAGACAAATTCTGGCCAAACTACCAGAATCGTGGCCCGCACGGAGTCGCGTTCACAAGGCCTGCAACATACACCTTCATGCCAGCCTTCCGCATGTAACCGGCGATTATATGGGCGAGCACTGGCTTGCCACCTACGCGGTCATGGCACTACAAGACTGAACACAAATTATATTCCTGAACTTATTTATAGAGAGCAATCATTGCCTGAATTTTACATTAAACTCAGGCAATGACAGCAAATACCTCTGGATATAAGAACAAAAAATAACAGCAAATGCATACCTGATAAAATTTTTATAATACGGAAATTTTATCAGGTTAGGGGAATTTATTTTTTATCTTACTAAATTAGCTGCTGATCCTACAATCAGCCCAAATTTGTTCCATCTGATTGGAACACATGCGCACTTGCGGAAATCCAAAACTATTTCCAGCGATGCCTGATTTCAATTCCCCATATGTGTCCAAGACGCAACGTCTTCCTGAAATTATAAGACTCCAGCACGTCCATACATTTATTTTATAGATTCATATTGATTACGATTCCATAACGTGTATGGTTTATGTGTAAATTATATACGTTTCAAACGCACATATGTAGATCCTGATCGTAAACTGCGTAAGGAGATAAAGCATGCAACAGCGACTGGGGCTGAAACAGGTCCTTACATTAAGCGTGGCGCTTAATTTCTACGCCTTTCATATGTCAACAGCCCTAGCAGCTGATGTGAAAAATCCGGGAAAATCCGTAGCCAAGCAGGTCGTCCCGTCAACTGGAAAACAGAAAACGCCCCATGCCAGGACAACTCCGTTAAAACCATCTACAGAAACATTGCAGGTCAGTAGTGCCCGTGTTCGTACTCATGGCGCCGAACAGGCCATTACGCGTGATACTTTGAACAAGTTTGTCAGCGGTACTAGCCCCCTGCAGGTACTGGGACAAACGACGCCAGGGGTCAATTTTGGTTCTGACGATGCCTTTGGCCTGGATACTTATGCAAATGCTTTATATGTCCGCGGTTTCAATGAAAGTCAGATTGGTTTTACCCTTGATGGCATTCCATTAGGTGAACAGCGCTATCAGGTCTGGAATGGGCTAAGTATCGATCAGGCCCAGATACAGGAAAACATCAGTGGCATGACCCTATCCCAGGGTGCAGGCGCACTGGAAACCCCGTCTGCCCAAACATTAGGCGGAGCCATTGCATTTACCACATCCAATCCAGCAGACAAAGCCGGCGGCCGTATCGGGCAGACATTCGGCAGTTACAACATGTTCCGCACGTTTGCACGGGTTGACAGCGGTGTTCTCAACTCAACCGGAACAAAGTTTTATGCAGCCTACGCACGCACTGCCCAGAACCTGTGGAAAGGATATGGCGACCAGGATGATCAGCAGGTCAATTTCAAACTTGTTCAGCCCATAAAAGATATCGGAAGTATTACAGCAGTATTTGATTACTCCAATTTTACTCAATATGCTTATATGGGCCTGACAAAAAGCATGTGGGAGAAACTGGGGCGCAATACCACTTACCTGAAACCAAACTATGCATTGGCAAAGGAATATGCCGCAGGGGTACATAGTGGTACTATTCCGCCCGGACTGCAAGGAATCACATCTTCGGAATTAGGCGACTTCGCTTACGACGCAGCACGGGTACAGCGCAATTACCTATCGGCGGTTACAGGAAATTTCCAGATATTTCCTAATGTCAACATGAACACTGTTGCCTATGCCCAGGTCTCAAGCGGGAATTATGATGGCACCAATCCATTCCTGACTTCGCCTACTTCGGGTGTACCCATGGCACTGGGATCTGGACATATTGGTGTACGCCGTATCGGTTTTACCCATGGGTACAAGATCAAGGCTGGAAACAACCTGATTTCCACGGGCCTATGGTATGAAAATGACAGTTTTTCCTACCCCATGCGGTTATATGAAGATGGGATAGACGCTGCCCATGCTTCCAAATCTGGCTTGCTGGCATCACAGGCCACCACCTGGTTTAACGATGCATTCAGCACGAATACATTTCAGTTCTACTTGCAGGACACCTATCATATTCGTCCACATATGACATTTACGGCTGGATTTCGCTCTCTGCTTCAGGACACGCATGGCGGAACCAGCATAGATAATAGTGCCAGCCTTTCTGCGTGGAATGTATATTACAGCCACCCGGCAGAAGGAAGCATGACAGCGGCAAATGCTTTCCTTCCTCATTTCAATTATGACTACGAATTCCTGCGCCATCATGAAATATATATCGACATTGCTGAAAACATGCATGCGTACGATTACAATACACAGAGTTCAAGCGGCACCGCCTGGGGGGCCCTGGGGACATCCGCTCAATCAGCTCAAACCGTCTTCAACCAGAACAAGAAATTGCTGAAACCTGAACGGACCTGGAATTACGTTATCGGCTACCGTTACAATTCAAAATTCCTGTCTGCCAGTGCCGACTTTTACCATACTGACTACTACAACCGACTGGCTGCAATTACTGAAGGATCAACAGGAAATACATATGGTGCGTTCGTAAATGTTGGACGTGAAACCATGAATGGTGCTGACGTACAGGCAGAAATCCGCCCAGTCAAAGGTCTGGCCTTCATGAACAGCTTCAGTTGGAATGATGCACAATATGAAGACAGTCACTTACCCTATGGCGGTTCCACCATTAACATAAAAGGTAAGCATCAAGTATATTATCCAAAATTCATGTACAAGACCAACGTATCTTATAATTACAAACGTGCCACATTCAATTTCAATGTTGCTTATACAAGCTCCCGTTATATGACTTATACAAACGATCAAAAAATTCCTGCATACTGGAGTTCAAACCTGAATGTTTCTTATGATTTTGGAAAAATAGGATTTGCACAGAATATAAAATCATCCTTTGGAATCAGTAATCTGTTCAATAAAAATTACCTTGCGGGCGTATACGGAGCTGCATCAGTTTCAGGCGATAACAACCCCAATCTGTTTGTTGCGGCACCGCGTGAGTTTTTTGGTACCATATCTGCATCTTTTTAAATATTTGAACAGTTGATATGTAATCTCGGCCTGCACCAACAATCTGGAGCAGGCCGAGATTTAACTTTTCTGCGTTCAGAGCGCTAATGCCAATAGATTGAATTGAATCGTAGGATTCCCACAGAGATCAGGATGTGATTGAAAATGGGAATAAATGAAAGAGCCCAGCCTTCATGGCGAGCCTCCAGGGTTCGGTTATGGCTGCGGGCCTTACAGCCTTGATTGCTTTCCGCCATGCGTCGATGCCGTGGTCGGCAATAAAGTCATAGGTGCCATCATCTTCGGGGTGCAGCATTCCCGGGCCGTGATAAAAAGGATTGCGATGCCTAACGTCCCGGTCCGTCAGGACCCATGCGTGGTGGGCGCAGCACGCGAAAGCGCAAGGGCCTCGTCATGATCTACCATGGCTTCATGTTCGCTCAGGTTAGTGATTATGTCTTTAAATAACGTGCCCTGTGCAGTTCTGCCTTCAGTCTGTCTATGAGCTGCCCCACTGGCATAGCCCGAACCAGTGGGGCGCCCTGTCCGGCCCGATAAGCACCAAAACCACTTTCACCACAGTTTCTGGCAGCCTTGTTGAATGCTTTCCCCGCATCATAGGCAATGGGGTAATCGGGAACCTGTGGAATGCCCACACTGTCACTCAGGCTTGCAAACCGGTTTTGAAGACAGCGCGCAGGCCGTCCTGAAATGAGATCGGTCATGCATGTATGAAACGCGGCTGGTCCTGCCAGAGCCTTTCGGTACGCTTCATCCGCATCTGTCTCCGGACAGAGAATGAAAGCCGTGCCCATCTGTGCGGCGACGGCCTCCTGGGCAAGGGCAGCCGCTATGCCCGCTCCATCCATGATACCGCCTGCGGCAATCACCGGAATGCGGCACCTCCGCACAAGCAGGCGGGTCAGGGCAAATATTCCCAAGGCATCGTCGTGACCTGCTGGATCAAAAATGCCACGATGGCCGCTCGCCTTAATCCCTTGCGCTACAATCGCGTCCATCCCAGCGGTCTCGGCGGCGCGGGCAACGAAGTTCTGGTCCAGCCGGTCATATTACGCGCATACGTGTTCACTGCGTAAAAAGAGGCTCTCCTGCAGGACCGGACGGACAGGATCCATCACCCGAACGACACAGGAGAGCGCAATTAGAATATTGAAATTTTCAAACCCAGGATAAAGCTTCCTCCTCATCCCGCATGCAGGCTGAAACGGGTGATCTCGGATGGCCTGCCCAGCCGGAGCGCAAAGCCCGGCCACAGCCCGGTGCCATTGCTGACGTAAAGCGTCATGCCTCCCACATCATAGCGTCCGGAGACAAACCCGTTATTGCCACGCGCAACGAGACGGTCGAGGCCAACAATCATCCCGCCATGCGTATGGCCTGATAACTGAAGGGCAACGCCCCGTCCGGCAGCGACACGCGCATCACCGGGTCGATGATCGAGCAGGACGATCGGGGCGTCGGCAGGGCTGCCTGCAAGGGCCGCAGCCAGATCGGGACCAGCCTGTCCATGCCCGGGCGCCGACCGGTCGGTAACGCCGGCAATGACCAGTCTGCCCCCTCCCCTTGTGATGACCGCATGGCGGTTCAGCAGCATGTGAAAGCCCAGTTCCGACAGATGCTGCATCCAGTCATCATAATCGAAGAAATATTCATGGTTTCCCGGGACCGCCAGGACACCATCCGGCGCATGCAGTTGCGCAAGCGGTGCCACGTCAGCACGGCGCATGGCCACCGAACCGTCAATGAAATCACCCGTCACGACGATCAGGTCGGCATCGGCCGCGTTTGTGCGCTCCACGACCGATGTTGCCCATCTGGCGGGAAACGGACGACTGATATGCATGTCGGTCAACTGGACCAGTCGATAGCCGTCAAATGCTGGCGACAGGCCGGGAATGGTCACGCTCACATCCCTGACCGATGGTACCCGCAACGCATTGGCGACGCCAATGGCGGCAAGCATCCCGGCAATCCCTCCCACAGCCGCCCGCGCGCCCACCGGGATATGCACCTGCCGCCACGTCAGAAGCGCAACCAGCAGCGCACCGATATCCAGCGCGATCTGGAGCAGCGTAAGAAACAGGATCGTCCCGAACGCCCAGTTGAACAGGATGACAACAGGCCGGGGAAATTCCGGGGCAAAAACCGACCCCGAGGAAAGCCGGGACCAGTAATGGTAAAGTGCGGCTATCACCACCAGGGCGGCCGCGGGAATCTTCAGGCCCAGCGGAAGTGGCAACGGCCAGAGCCAGTTCAGGATCACGACCAGAAGGGGCAGGCCAAAAACAACAAGGCGCATTCAATATCCTCGCACAAAAGCGCAGGGAGACATCTTTCGTCTCCCTGCGCCCCGATCACACATCGGCAATATATCTGTCCCGGTGTCAGGCCTGTCCGTTATGCCAGAAACCGGGGCACGGATGCCTCAGGAGAATTTCTCCCCGACCATTTCCTCGCTTTTGCCCACAGCACCTCGGCATGCGCGGGATCAACTGCATAGGCCCGTACGCCCGGACTTAACGTGGCAATCTTCGCAGTAACGACCACCGACTGCGGCAGCCGCCCCCTGCGGAATGGTCTTGAACTGGAATGGCGGTTTTCCTTCCGCTGCCGCCTGTTCATTGATCGCGCCAGCATCGCCTCAATGCCGCCTGGCCAAACCCCTGTGCTTTTCCAGTTCGCTTGCAGATGGGAAAAATACATCACCTGCAAATTCACCCCTCAGGACATGAGGGATTAGACCGGCTATATTCGAGTCAATTACCCGGTTGCCGCATCAATGCGACAACGATATCAGGCCATGCCCTCTTTTCCTGATCGGGCAGTACGATACGGATGCGGACAAGATCGGGAAGCCCCTCCATTGCCCATTCCGCCAGCCACTGCCCATGGGTGAAATAGCTGATTTCCAGATCCGAAACCGGAGACAGCAAAACCGCTTTTTGTGGCGCGTCTGGCACACCCCGCGGCATGACATGCCGATGGGGCAGCCACGATAAAACCAGCGCGTCCCCTTCGCGGGACAGACGAACATCCGCCAGACGGTCGGCAGACGCAATCGCCGCACCTTCGGGCAGGCGGGTGCGGAAAACCAGACCGTGATGGGTGCCCGTCAACGTGCGCGTATCCAGACTGCTGCCGGGATCCGCCTGTTCGAGCATCGGCCTTAACAGGCCATCAAGATCAATCAGGCGCTCACTTTCCCCGATGGACCGGCGCTGCCGTTCGAATACCGTTACGCCAAAATACGTTCCCTGTCCCAGCATCACCATCAGCACGCCGAATATGACCAGAACAACCAGCAGTTCCAGCAAGGTAAAGCCTGCATCTGACACAGGCCCGCCATGTCGGGCACGACAGATCATGGGCCGCCCCCTGCCGTCCCGCCAATACGCATTGTGCGCAGCACGACCATGCGTGGGTTATCCTCATCCCCCTGCGTTGTGCGGGTTTCATCACGCGACCACGTTTCCCTGACCTCGACGGAATAAAGCGTCAGGCGCCCCGCGCTCTGGACCGGGGCGATGCGCAGATGCCAGCGGAAACCATGGCCGTCGTCGCCTTCCTGCACCGTAGGCACCACACCCTGCCCATGCCCCACGACCGCCAGATGGGACTGGGCACGCGACAGGGCCTCGGACGCATGATCGGCAATCCATGCATTGCGCCATCCCCCTGTGCCCGTATCAAACAGGACACCCAGCGCCAGGGCGGCAATGACAAAGGCGACCATGACCTCCAGCAGGGTGAAACCCTCGTCACGCCCCGCCCGCCCCATCATGGAACATTCTCGCGCACCGTCACGCTACCCGTCAGGGCATTGGGGGACAGCGTGATCCGCCGGACGCCCCGGAACAGCGTGATCGTACGCCCCGTCACACTCCCGTCGGGATGAAATACAAGGGTGACATTATCCGCCAGCATTACGCCATATGGCAGCGCATGATATGGCCTGCCCTCCACGCCATACCATCGCTGCGCAGCATTGGTCACAAAGATGACCGGACGGGCCATGACGATGGCGCTCATGCGCCCATCACGCAGGCCTGCCACCATCTCCTGTGCCGCAACACGCAGTTCCAGCGTGGGTGAACGCATGGGACCACGGGACAGGACCACCATGCCGACCAGTCCCAGCACGGCCAGCACCACGACCATTTCGATCAGGGTGAACCCTTCCGCACTTTTCACACTAATGCTGCGCAAGGTCGTTCAGCCCCAGCATCGCCAGCATCAGCGATGATACGATACCGGCGATCACGGCCCCCATGATGATGGTGATCAAAGGCACCAGCAACGCCACCAGACGCTGCACCCGCAGGCGCACCTGTTCTTCGTGAATGCCAGCGGCCCGTAACGCAAGCGGACCAAGCTGCGCCGTATCTTCCCCCAGCCTGAGCAGATGGATGGTACGCGATGGAAACAGCCCGGATCCGCCCAGCGAACGCGACAGCACGCCACCGCTGCGGGCAATTTCCGTCGCCTGCTCCACCGCCGCCAGCACGGCCCGATTGCCGATCACGTCACGTACGATGCCCAGCGCCGGCAGCAGGGGCACGCCGTTGGTCAGCAGGGTGCCCAGCGTACGGGTAAAGCGCGCGGCGACCGTCTCACGCAATAACACGCCGATCACGGGCAGGCGCAGCCATAACCGGTCGGCGCGCAGGCGCGGACCGGGATGGCGGAGTATCCGCCCTGCCCCCATGCCAACCAGAAACAGGCCGAACAGCATGAGCACCCCGTATTGCCCCAGCCAGTGGCCCACCCCGATCAGCAGGCGGGTGGAAGGCGGCAGCATCGCCCCATTTTCCATGAATAACGGCACGAACTGCGGCAGCACCTGCGTCAGGAGCAGGACGACGGACCCCACGGCGGCAAGTGACAGCAGCGCGGGATAGATCATGGCGGACTGGATGGTTGCCACCAGCGCGCGTTCACGCTCCATCATGCCCGCCAGATGTTCCAGCGTGGCAGGCAGGCTGCCCCCCGCTTCGGCAGCACGGACCAGCCCGACATATAGCGGCGGAAAACTCTCCGGGCATGAAGCCAGCGCCACATGCAGGCTGCGCCCGTCACGCAATGCAACGCGGATACGTTCCAGCACCGTGCGCACACGCGGCCCGGACGCCGTTTCGACCAGAAAACGCATGGCCCGGTCCAGATCCTGTCCCGCCGCCAACATGACGGAAAGTTCCCGCGTCAGGTGCGTGACCTCCGTGCGACGCAGGCCATGGCGACGACTGGCAAAACGGAGGTCTCCCGACGGCAGCCAGCGCAGCAGAAACCGGATCCCCCCCACTCCCCCCGGCTCAGCCCTGAGTGGGAGGTTCCCCTGCCGTCGTATCCATGCGACGGCTTCGGCCTCACTGGCGGCCCTGACCGTCCCCCGTATGGTCCGCCCATCAGGCGTAAGGGCCGAAAAGCGGAATGTATGGCTGGTGGCCGAAGGCTGGATCATGGCTGTTCCGCCCGTATGCTGCGGGTGACTTCCTCAATCGTGGTCTGGCCCGCAAGGGCGGCGTCCAGACCCGCGTCAAACATCGGCACCATGCCGCCTGCCACCGCCGCACGCTCGATGGCGGCATGGTCGCCGCCGGTGAAGACCAGATGCGTGACCGCCTCATCCGGCACCAGGAATTCCGTGATGGCCAGCCGCCCGGCATACCCGGTGTGACGACAACGGGGACACCCCACGGGCTGGAACAGGGTGATGGCCCGTCCGCCGCTGCGCTCCGCCAGGCCGAAACGGGCCGTCAGTTCAGGCGATGCCGGTCGGGGCTGGCGGCATGCCCCGCACAGGCGCCGCACCAGACGCTGCGCCATGACCCCACGCAACACGGCGGTCAGCAGATAATCCTCAATCCCCATGTCGCGCAGACGCACGATGGCGGCAGCGGCGGAATTCGTATGCAGCGTGGACAGGACCAGATGCCCGGTCAGGGCAGCCTGAACCGCGATCTGGGCGGTTTCCACATCACGGATTTCCCCCACCATCACCACATCCGGATCCTGTCGCAGGATGGCGCGCAGCAATGTCGCAAAGTTCAGGCCGATCTGCGGCCTGACCTGGATCTGGCTGATACCGGGCAACTGGAATTCAATCGGGTCCTCGACGGTGACCACGTTGCGATCAACCGTATTGAGGGTCAGCAGACCGGAATAAAGGGTCGTGGTTTTCCCCGACCCGGTCGGTCCCGTCACCAGCACCATGCCATTGGGCAGCGTAAGCGTCCGGTTCAGGCATGCGACCACGGCGGGCGCAATACCGAGGGCAGCGTAATCAAAGGTCACGGCCGAGCGGTCCAGAACACGCAGCACCACCGTTTCACCATGCAGGGAGGGAATGGTGGAGACACGGAAATCGACCTCATGCCCCCGGATGGGCAGCCGGATGCGGCCATCCTGCGGCAGGCGGCGTTCGGCAATATCCAGCCGCGCCATGATCTTGATGCGTGAGATGACAGCCGCCGTCAGTGACACTGGCGGGCTTTCGACTTCATGCAATATGCCATCATGGCGATAGCGTACGCGCAGGCGATCCTCGAAGGGTTCGATATGGATGTCGGAAGCCCGGTTTTCGACGGCACGGAAAATGATCTGGTTGACAAGCCGGATAACCGGCGCTTCGGATGCCATGTCACGCAGGCGTTCCGTATCTTCCTCAAATGGCGTCTCGGCTTTTTCTTCCTCCTCCACCGCATCGGGCGGGGGATAAAGACGTGCGAAGGCGGCCTCGATCTCGACCGGGATCGCAATGGCGGGTGTCACCGCAAGCCCCGTGGCGGCGGTGATGGCGGCCGTGGCAAAGTGGTCCAGCGGATCAGTCAGCGCAACGACAAGCGCATGCTCCGTGCGGGCGATCGGCAGCGCATGGACATCACGCAGGAAACGTGGCTGCAACCTGTCGGACAGGATGGGTTCGGCAGGAAACCGCTCAGGGGTGACAATGGGCATTCCCAGCAGTTCGGCATAGGCTTCCGCCAGAACCCGTTCCGAAATGAGCCCAAGCCGCAGGAGCGCGATATCAACACGCCCCCCCATATCCACCGCCGCCCGGCGTGCACGATCAAGCGTGCGCGGATCACACCGCCCCGTCCGGAGCAGAAGCTGAAGCAGGCGTGTTTCCGCCGTTTCCGGTACGGGCGCCCCCGCCACCATGATCTCGGGTGAAGGGACGTCGTCCCCGTATGATTCCGTCATCATGACGCGCCGCCGCCCACCCCCGAAAGGAATACAAGCCACGTCATCAGGCCCAGTCCCGGCCCGAACGGGATGCGGATGGCCGTGACATGCCCCCGTTCGCCGTGCGTTGGTCCCGCATCCGCCCGCCTGCGCAGGGACAGAGCGGTATATGCCACGCCCGTTGCAACCAATGTCACGATGGCGCCCCCCGCGACGATCAGGGGCAGGGCGGCCGGACCCGTCCACGCCCCGGCGGCGGCCAGCAGCTTTGCATCCCCCATCCCCAGCCCCTCACACCCGCGCAGGCGGCGGTAAATCAGCGCGACCAGGCGAAAACCGCCATATCCCATTACCGCTGCAATCGTATGTTCAGGCACGGCCGCAGGCGACAGCAGGCGACATGACAGCAATCCCCCCAGCAGTAACGGCAGCGTCAGCGCATCGGGCAGGCGCAGGGTCTTCAGGTCAATCCAGCCCAGCGCAAGGAGGGTCCAGCCCAGTGCGCATCCACTCCACACCCAGACCGGGGCCGGTGTGGAAAAACGCATGTATCCGGCACAGGCCACGATAGCCGCCATCCCCAGCGCCAGCAGTTCGACAAGGGGATGGAACCCGCCGATGGACGCATGGCAGTACCGGCACCGGCCACGTGCCGCAACGTAACTGAATAACGGCACCAGATCGCGCGCCGCCAGTCGCGATCCGCAATGTTCACAGGCGGAGCGGGACAGCACGGCCGGCCGGCCATCCGGCAGGCGCCGGATCAGGACCCCAAGGAACGATCCCGCAAACGGGGCGGCCAGCAGCACGAGGAGAAGCGGTCCATCCATCCGCGCATCTCCCTCCTAGGGGTTGCAGATCTGCTGGGCGGGATCATCCCCATGCCCCGCCGGTCCGGCGGAGCACAGGTCATAATCATGGCCGGGACGATCGGAAGGATTGCGATAGATATAAGGATGGTTCCACGGATCGAGCAGCGGGTGAGCGTCCTTTACATAAGGACCGTTCCACGTCTCGGCATCGGTGGGGCGGGTCAGCAGGGCCTGCAGCCCCTCATCGGTAGAGGGATAGGACCCGACATCGAGTTTGTACAGATCGAGGATCTGCCCCATCCGTTCGATTGACTGCCGGGCGATGGAAGTACGTGCCCCGCCCAGTTGCCGCAGGGCCGCCGGGGCGACCAGTCCGATCAGGAGGCCAAGGATTGCAATAACGACAAGCAGTTCAATTAACGTGAATCCCCCTTCCGCGTGTTTTTCGTGCAACCCCATGAAACGGGCGAAATTTTTTCTTTCCCCGGAAATAAACCGCCCCTCTTTTCTTGCGTTTTGCAAATGATTGCGCGGGATCATCCCGCCGCATGGCACAGCGCCACGGTCAGAAGGTGTGGGAGAACGATGGGCATTCCGTATCTGGCCTGCATGGCGCTTGTCGCATCGCTCTATCATCTCCCGCCGCGCGTACTGCCTGCGATCCAGGCGGTGGAAGGCGGTTATCCCGGGCTGGAACACCCCGACACCAACGGTACCCGCGACCTGGGGGTCATGCAGGTCAATACGGTCTGGCTTGTTCCGCTGGCCCGTTATACCGGCACCCCCATGGCCACGGTCTATCGCCGGTTGCGCGATGACGCCTGCTACAACATCGCGGCGGCGGGGGCGATCATGCGCACCCAGATGGAGGCCACGCATGACGGCCTGCTTCGGGCTATCGGCAATTACCATTCCCATACTCCCGACCTGAACCGGGCCTATCAGTTGCGGGTCATGCAATCGGCAGCCCGCCTGTTTGCCGCGGCACAGACGGGACAGTGAAACGTAATCGCCATACTGGCCGATACTTTCTTCGACACCCGGAACACACCATGGATGCGAGAGTTTCCCTGACCATGAAAATACGCGACGTCCGGGACTGGTGGTTACGACAGATGCACGACCTCCTTCCCGCATGGCTCAGACGTGAAAGCCGTGCATTCGATGGCTACATGATCGACTACCTGCCCGATGGGGTCATGCTGCGCCTGCCGGATGGCGGGGCCGTGCCCCTGCCCCGACCTGATTGGCAGGTGGATCATGGGGACATATCCGCGCCGGAGCAGTCCACCATGCACGACGCGCTGGCGGCGGTCGTGGCCACCCATGGCCGCAGGGAGGTCATCCTGCGGCCCGATCCCGCGATGCTGCTGGAACGTGAAGTGATCCTGCCGGCAGCCGCGGAACACGCCCTTGACCATGTGCTGGGTTACGAAATGGACCGCCTGACGCCCTTTGTCGCATCCGATGTTGTTTTCGGTGCGCAGATCATGCGCCGCGACATGGCGGCGGGACGGTTGCATGTGCTTCTTTCCCTTGTTCCGACCATCGCACTGGGGGGATTGCTGCCCGTCCTGCGCGCTGCTGGCATGGAGCCGCTGGCGCTGGAAATTCCCCGTTCCGGACTGCCGCCCCTGCGCCTTTCGCTGACACGGCGGGGCTCAATGGCGCAACGTCGTGCCCGGCACCTGCTGGGCGGGGCGGCGGCGATCTGCGCGGGGCTGGCGGTCGTGGCGGTGGTCCTGCCCTTTGTGTTGCAATCGGTGGCTTATGCACGGCTGGACCGCCGCATGGCCAGCGTACGCGCACCCGCACAGGCCGCGACCCGGATCCGGCAGGACATGCAGGGCGAAGCCGCAGGACGTAACCTGATGCGCGCCGAACAGCAGCGACTGGGCAACCCCCTTGTCATACTTGCCGCCCTGACCTCCGCCCTGTCCGATGATACCTGCCTGACCGACCTTTCCCTGCAGCAGGGGCGACTGCTGATAAGCGGGCAGTCACGGGCCACAACAGCAGTCATACAGGCGATGAACGCCAACCCGGTTTTCGGGACACCTTCCTTCGCAGCCCCCGTCACCCAGTCCGGTGACCGGGGATACAGCCAGTTTTCCATACAGGCCACGGTAGAAAAGCGCTGATGGTTTCCCTGCTGCCCCCCACCCTGACACACGGGGTCCTGCCCGAAGGACGGGCGGGCCGGATACTGGCATGCGCCATGACGGGGATCGTCGTCCTGATAGTGTGGAATGGCATCGCACGGCCACTGATGGGCTGGTACCACCAACGGGCCGAAGCACTGGACATGCGCGCCGCAATGACCGCCCGCATGACCGGACTGGCGGCGGCCCTGCCCGCCCTGCGCCAGCAGGCCGCGACCTCCCGGCCCGGCCCGTCATTTTTCCTCAGCGGGGCCAACGACACGGTCACCGCCGCCGCGTTGCAGGACCGGGTGCAGGACATGGCGTCGGCACTGGGGGCGACGCTGTCGAGTGTGGAAACCCTGCCCGTCGTGCAGTCAGGGGCCTATCACCGCATCAGCGTGCGGATTGCCACCACGGTTTCCTTTGAAACGGATGTCCGCCTGCTGGATGCAATCGCACGGGCAACGCCGGCAATGGTGGTTGATGAACTGCAACTGCACCTTGCCGCAGGGACACGGCGCGACAATCCCATGCTGGAGACAGCGATGACCGTCATTGCCTACAGGCCCGCAGGCAGCACGCCACGCAGGGAGGCGCCATGACCGGCCCTTCCCTGCCCCTGCGGGTTCCGGCCGGACTGCTGGCGCTGATCTGCTGTGGCGTGGTGCTGGCGGGCATCGTGATTGAAGAATGCCGCAGCCCTGTCCCCCGGCCACCCGCACAACCCGACATCATCAGGGGACTGCCCATCGCGCAGGGGGCTGCGCGGGATGGGGCAGGCCAGCAGGAAGACCTGCTGTCGGCCATCCTCCAGCAGCCCCTGTTCGTCCCCTCCCGCCGCCCGGCGGGTAACGGCACCACGGCCATGCCGGGCATGCGGCTCAGTGGCATCGTGATCGGGCCGGGCGGCAGCAGGACCGCCATCTTTTCCCTGCCCCGCGCCGCAGTGCCATCGGGCGCCATGCACGGCCCCCGCAGCCCCATGGCCGCAGGCGGTCGCGGCATACTGGCGCGCGAGGGGGACGTGATCGGATCATGGCGCATCCGCCGGATCGGCCCGGGAGCGGTGGGGGTGGAAGGCAGTAACGGCATGACGGAACTGCGTCCCGATCGGGAACGCGGTGGCGGCAGACGCGCCCCACCGGGCAGCCAGCAGGGCGGCGATGCCTCCGCCGGTCCGGATGATGCCATGACAATCCCTGACGCCCGCACTCCCGTTCCCCCGCCCCCTCCGGCCCGGTCGCATCCATGAATCCATTTTCCGTTACCCCTGCCCGCTTCGCCACCCTGTCCGGGTGGTGTGCCGCCCTGCTGGCGTGCATATCCATGACGGGATGCGATACGGGCGCACCGCCCAGGGTCTCGCCACTGCCCGGTCCCCAGTTGCTGCAGGGCGGGGCAGAGCCGCCGGTGAACGGGCCGGTCGGATCGACCGACCGTCCCATGACGGCACAGGTCAGCTATGGCCGCGACAGCGTTCCCCACCTGGGCCATGGGGTGCGGACGACCCCATCGGGAACCGTGACGCTGGATTTTGCCGATACGGACATCCGTGATGTCGTGGCGCAGATCCTGGGCAATGTGCTGCACGTCAATTACACGATTGATCCCGCCGTAACAGGCACGGTCACACTCCATACCGCGACACCGTTGCTGGGCAGTGAAATGCTGCCTGTCCTGCAGATGCTCCTGTCGGAGGTCGGTGCGACACTGGGCCGGGTGGGCGACCTGTACCGGGTAACGCCCGGTGCGGCCCGGCCTGCGGGCATGTCCCCCGGTGCGGGGGCCGCGGGCGGCAGTCCTGTGGCGCTGGCGGACGATCCGGCAATGGCGGGGAGCATCATGGTGCCCCTGCGTTATGCCGGGGCGGAAGACCTTGCCAAGGCGCTGCAGCCCTTCATGCAGGGCAGCGGCCATGTCAGCGCGGTCAGCGGGGCGAATGCGCTGCTTGTCGCGGGGGATCCCGTCACGCGCAATACGATCGTGGACCTGATACATGCCTTCGATGTCGATATGCTGGCGGGACAGTCCTATGCCCTTCTGCCCGTCTCCTCGGGGGCTGCGCGCGACATGGCCTCGGCGTTGCAGGAAGCCCTGCGCGGACGTGGCGGCGCACTGGCGCAGGTGGTGCGGGTCATCGCGATGGCGCGCGTGGACGCCGTGCTGGTTGTCGCCAGTTCCGCCCGATACATTACCGACACCCGCCGGTTGTTCGACCTGCTGGAACGGACCCGGCGGACAACAATGCGCACATGGCACGTCTATTACATCCAGAATACCAATGCCAATGACGCGGCCTATATCCTGCAGCAGGCCTTCACCCCTGACGACGTGACGGCCCAGCCCACACAGCCGCCACAGGCAAATATTCCCGGTGCGGGCCAGCAGGCCGCCATGGGCATGGCGGGCGGTGGTGGCCTGTCCGGACTGGGGGGTATCCAGTCCGGCGGCACACTGGGCGGCGTCACCGGCGTGGGAGGCGGCACGGGCATGGCGACCGGTGTCACGCAGCCCGGGGCACAGGGCGGTGCGGCGGGCGGCACGCAGCCTGCGAACGCCAATCCGCTGCTGGGTGGCCTTGATAATACCGCCGGGGGAAGCGGCCGGGTCCGGGGCATGCGGATCATCCCCAGTCCCCAGCATAATGCGCTGCTGATCTATGCCACCGATCAGGAAAACGACACGATTGAAGACATGCTGCGCAAGGTGGACATCCTTCCCGTGCAGGTACGCATCGATGCCGTGATTGCCGAAGTGCAACTGAATGACGCCCTGCGCTATGGCACGCAGTTCTTTTTCAAGTCAGGCGGCATCAATGGCGTGCTGAGCAGCAACAGCCAGACCATCACCACCGGCAAGCTGGCTTCCGCCGCGTTCAGCCATACCCTGCCCGGTTTCATAATCGGCAGCGCAAGTGGCGGCGGGGGCGCCCCCATCGCGCTGGACGCCCTGCAGAACGTGACGAAGGTGCATGTCCTGTCCTCGCCCCAGATCATGGTCCTGGACAACCAGCCTGCGCGCCTGCAGGTGGGGCAGCTTGTTCCGATCCAGACGGGGTCACAGTCCAGCACGATCGGGACCTCGATCTACAACCAGTTCACGTACCAGCCCACCGGAGTCATCATGCAGGTGACGCCACGGGTCAACAATGGCGGGCTTGTGACGCTGGACATCTCGCAGGAAGTCAGTTCGGTCAGTTCCACATCCTCCAGCACGGTCAACCCGACCTTCAATGACCGCTCCGTCACCTCCCGCGTGGTGATACAGGACGGGCAGACACTGGGGCTGGCCGGACTGATTACCGACACATCCTCACGCAACAACAGCGGTATCCCATGGCTGAAGGATATCCCGGTGCTGGGCATACTGGCAGGCGACCAGAGCAATAACCGCCAGCGCACGGAACTTCTGGTTCTCATCACGCCCCATGTCATGCATGACCAGCGTGACGCACAGGCGCTGACCGCCGACCTGCGCGAAACATTGCCCAATGCGGCGGGCGTGCCCGATGAACTGCTGCACATGCGCTCCACCGGCAGCGCCGACCCGCAGGCCCGCATCCGCCGTGGCGTTGGCCTGGGGCCGTGAAGACACCACCACCACGCAGGCAAGCCATGAACGATGGCGGATTCGCACTGCTGATCGTATTGTGGACGGTGGTCCTGCTGTCATTCCTGGCATTCGCCATCGCATCCGCAGGACGGGGGCAGATGCACACGACCGATCTGCTACGCCTTCATGCCCGCCTGCAGCACGAAGCCGACGGAGGGGTATGGGAAGCCGCGTTCCACCTGCTGGATACCTCGGCCGGGCATTGGGGGGCGGATGGAGCAGACCACCCGATCCGACGCGGAAATACCCGGCTGGACCTGCGGATCACCAGTGAAGCGGGCAAGATCAATCCCAACATTGCCTCGACCCAACTGCTGCTGGCGCTGCTGCGGGCGACCGGGTCGGACATGCACGAGGCACAGGCACTGACCCTCAATATCCGTGCATGGCGCTTTCCCGCATCATCGGACGGGGCCGGACTGCCCGGCGGGCCGGCTGCCTACGTTGCCGCCGGCCTGCCCTACGGACCACCGGGCACACCGTTCCAGAGTGTGGGGGAACTGCGTCTGGTGCTGGGCATGACGCCCGTGCTGGCAGCCCGGATCATACCCCACCTGAGCATATACTGGGATGATGAACCGGTTGCGGGACAGGCGGACCCGGTGGTGCGTCAGGCCATGATGAGTGTCGGGAACATCTTCCCCACCGATGAAACAGCCCGGGCCGAGCAGGTGGTCAGTATTGAATCCGCCGCGACGGACAGGTCTGGCGCACGCGCCTTCCGCCATGCGATCATCATGAAGACGCCTGCCGATAACGCCACAGCCCCCGTCCGGGTATTGGAATGGGACATCCCCGGGGGAAAGTAAAACATATGGCTGTTCTTCTGTCCTGAATTAAGGACCTGTTAAAATATTTTCCTGTCCGGGCAACCTGTTCATGGGCCTGCCGTTCGAGACACGAGATGCCATGCCTGTATTCCCCAAAATATGGTGACATGATTCTCAAATAAAATGAAAATAGACGCGACAGTCATGATCGTGTTTTCATGCCCTGAAATAGACAGAAACAATGATGTGGAACAAGTAATGACGTCGAGTCCATAGCCCGTATACTTCGGCACGGCGCCTGAAGTGCGGGATCATCCTATGCCGGAGCACGTAGAAATGGAAATTCCCAATCAGGATGTCTCCAGAATAATCGGCAACGGTCATTCTGGCCGAAAAGTGTATGGAACCGCCATCAGACTGGTCCTGGCCAGTGCCATTACGGGCAGCCTTTCCCTTGTCACGGCACATGCGCAGACCACCGTAACCCCGGTTCCCGGTTTCCCGGTGCCCACCACCCATTCCCAACAGGCCTACAGCCCGTTCGACACGTTCACCTCCCGGTGGACACGTGCGGATGCGCGGCAGATCAAGGCCCGATCCAACCCGAATGTCGCGGTGGGGGCGAATTCCCTGCCGACCAGCGTGACAATGCCCGATATTCCCGCCAACTTTCCCCAGACAAACCCGGATGTGTGGCTGTGGGATACATGGACATTGATCGACGCCCACGCCAACCAGTTCAGTTATAACGGATGGGAAGTCATTTTCTCTCTTACGGCAGATCCCAATGCCGGATACACCTTTGATGACCGGCACGTGCATGCGCGTATCAGTTATTTCTACCGCCGTGCAGGCATCCCCGCTTCGGCGCGGCCACGCAACGGGGGATGGATATATGGCGGTCACCTGTTCCCCGACGGGGCCAGCGTCAAGGTCTTCGGTTCCACGACCCTGACCAACAATGCCGAATGGTCAGGATCGACGCGCCTGCTGAAAACGGACGGGAACGAGGTGGTGGTATTTTATACCGCGCTTGGCTTCAACCGCACGGCGGACGGGACAAACATCACTCCGCCCGTTGCGATCATTTCCAAGGCGAACGGCACGATCCATGCAGACCTGAACCATGTCTGGTTTACCGGTTTCAACAACCATACCGGCCTGCTGCAACCTGATGGAACCTATTACCAGACCGGACAGCAGAATGAATTCTATTCCTTCCGTGACCCCTTCACGTTCGAGGATCCCCAGCATCCCGGGCAGACATTCATGGTATTCGAGGGCAATACGGCGGGCGAACGTGGCGCAAAGGACTGCACGGCAGCAGACCTGGGCTACCAGGCGGGTGATCCCTATGCCGAAGACCTGGATACCGTGCTGAATTCGGGGGCAACGTACCAGAAAGCCAATATTGGCCTGGCTGTATCCACCGACAGTTCCCTGGCACAATGGCGCTTCCTGCCGCCCCTTATTTCCGCGAACTGCGTCAATGACCAGACCGAACGGCCCCAGATTTATATCAAGGATGGAAAATACTATCTGTTTACCATCAGTCATCGTACGACGTTTGCGGCAGGTGTTGATGGGCCAGATGGGGTTTACGGTTTTGTCGGCAATGGCCTGAGAAGCGATTTCGAACCGCTGAACTGGGGCAGTGGCCTGGCGCTGGGCAACCCCACCGACCTCAATACCGCGGCGGGGTCCGATTTTGATCCCGATCCCCAGCAGAACCCACGTGCCTTTCAGGCCTATTCGCATTACGTGATGCCCAATGGCCTGGTTGAATCGTTCATCGACACGGTAGAAGGCCGGCGTGGCGGGGCACTGGCGCCCACCGTAAAGATCCAGATCAGTGATGCAGCAACCCAGATCGACCTGTCCTATGGCCAGAACGGACTGGGTGGATATGGCAACATCCCGGCGAACCGGTATGATCTGGACCTGCAGGGGTTTGTGCTTGACCTGCTGCAGTCGAAGACATCGTCCAATGCCAATATATCACTTGCCGCGTTCGTACAGCAGCCATAATGCGGAAACTGTTCACATGGCGCTCGCATTCTGAAGGGAAGACGTCGATAATATGCGGGCAGAAATGACATGGTGGGCTGTATTGATGGCACTCTCGACCAACGTGCCTGCGCTGGCAGCGGCGCAGGCAACCGACACGCAACAGACCGCCCCATTGCAGGGCGCCACCCCACAGTGGCGCCCACTGTTGCATTACAGCCCCCGACGCAACTGGATGAATGATCCCAATGGCCCATTTTTCTACAAGGGGGTCTATCATCTTTTCTACCAGTACAACCCTGTGGCCCCGGAATGGGGAAACATGTCCTGGGGACATGCGACCAGCACGGACCTGCTGCATTGGCGTGAACAGGACGTAGCCCTTCCGTTCAGCGCGACAAAGGACATTTTTTCTGGAACGGTCGTGGTGGACATCCATAATACGTCCGGGCTTGGCACGGCGGACAATCCACCGCTGGTAGCCCTGTACACCAGTGTCTTCAAGAAAGACGCATCCAGGGAAGCCGGGGTGCAGGCGCAGTCCCTTGCCTACAGTCTTGACGATGGCCGGACATGGAAGCCCTACCAGAAGGATCCTGTCCTGACGTTATCGCCGGATTCACTCCACTTTCGTGATCCCGGCGTTTTCTGGTACGCACCCGGTGGGTACTGGGTCATGGCAACGGTCGTTGCGAATGCGCCGGTGGTGAAACTGTATAAATCGGCCAACCTGACGGACTGGACATTCCTCAGCGATTTCGGGCCTGCCGGTTTTGTTCGACCGGGAATGTTATGGGAAATGCCATCGCTGTTTCCCCTCCCCCTTGACGGAAATGAAGCACGGCAGAAATGGGTTCTAATGCTGGGGATAAATCCATGGAGCATCGCCGGCGGATCGGGCAGCATCTACTTCGTTGGCTCCTTTGACGGCACGACATTCCGGCCGGAAGGATTGCCACCGGATGGGTCAGACCCGGCAGCCTATGACTGGCTTGACCATGGGGCGGACCATTATGCCGCCATCCCATTTTCCGGCCTGCCTGAAAATGCCTCCATGACCATTGGCTGGATGAGCAACTGGGACTATGCATCGCGGATTCCGACATCACCATGGAAAGGCCAGATGACCCTGCCCATGGCCATGTCCCTGCGCACCATTGATGGCCGAGCACAGCTTTGCCTGAAACCCGACAGCCATTACACCGCATGGGTCGCTGCCCGACCGACGCTATCTTTCGACGGGATGCGACTGTCCTCGGAACAGCATCTGCTACCTGACCGTGTACATGGCCAGGTTCTGGATATTGACATGAACATGCATATGCAAGGCGCGGATCGTGCCGGAATATCCGTGCGGGCGACGGCCGATGGCCGCATCGGCACCAGTATTGTTTACGATATGAAAAAGCAGTTGCTGACCGTGGACCGGTCACGTTCGGGGCTTACCGGTTTCTCAGACAAGTTCAGTCATGAACATATCGTCAATATGCCCGCCCCAACAGGGGATGTTTCACTACACATCATTATTGACCGTAACTCCATCGAGGTTCTGTCGCGCCATGGTTCGGTTGTCATAACGGACCTCATCTTCCCGCCTGCCGGGGCAGATCGCGTCATGGCTTTTTCCGAAAACGGCCTGACTGAATTCAGGAATATGAAGATCACCCTTCTTGACGGCAACCAGTAATCAAGGCGTCTTTTCGATACTGCCATTATCGGGACCCCATTTGTCCGATCGGTTCTCTTGAACGGGCAGATGGGACGCTTTGCCCACCCGATGACAGCGTCGGTGCACCATTCAGTCCCTGTCGCGCCATGCCAGCAGGCACAGCGCCTGCAGGCAGATCGCCCCCAGCGGCAGCCAGACAAATCCGGCCATGATCCAAAACGACAGGCCCGGTGGCTGCGTCATCCCGCCCTCGACGTAATGGCCCTGTGACAGGAACTGCGTCAGGATGAAGCCGCTCACCCCCATCGCCAGCTTCGTGACCCATGTATTGATCGAATA
Organism: Gluconacetobacter entanii; assembly: GCF_013155425.1. Classification (NCBI taxonomy): domain Bacteria; kingdom Pseudomonadati; phylum Pseudomonadota; class Alphaproteobacteria; order Acetobacterales; family Acetobacteraceae; genus Gluconacetobacter; species Gluconacetobacter entanii. The sequence continues at coordinate 323,458 of NZ_JABJWD010000003.1, forward strand.
CGCAAGGCCCGCCGACCCGGTCGAGGTCCGTGGGTCACCGTCATCCACGGCATCCGCCAGCAAGGTGTAATAGAGCGGCGACATCACGCCCTGCGCCAGCGCCAGAAGGGCTGCGGACAGGAAAAAACCTGTCATGGACGCACCCGCCACAGCCATCGCCAGATAGGCCGCCCCCTGCGCGATCAGGCATATGACTCCGCTGCGGACGGTTCCCACCCGCCGGGCAAGCGGAAGGCACGCGGGCACGCCCGCAAACAGCAGGACCGTGATGAAGGTAATGATATTGGCGCCAAGCTGTTCCGTGCCGCCAAGGATGATGCGGGCGTAATACAGGGCAAACCCGAACAGCGCCGCCTGCCCCACGAAATAGAAGAACGCGAGAAGGTTGCTTAGCACCCATCGCCGGTTTCCCAGAAGATGACGCAGCGTGAGCAGAAGGTCCTGCCGAACCGGTACGGGCGGATGCCGCACGGTACAGCCACGCGCCACGCACAGCCACAGGAAACTGCCCAGAACCGACAGCACCAGCACATAGACCGCCATGCCATAGCGGTGCTGTTCCGCACTTTCGCCCCCACCCAGCCATGTGATGGCGGGAATGGTCAGCAGCGCCACAAGCAGCGACCCGGCCTGACAGCCCATCATGCGAAACGCATTAAGGCCAACGCGCCCCGTGGCGGAGCGGCTTATCATGACGGCCAGCGCGCCATAGGGCGTATTGATGCACGAATAGATGGCACCGAACACGATATAGGTCGCGCCCGCCCAAAGGATTTTCCCCGTGGGCGAAAGCGGCAGGGCCAGAAAGCACAGGAAACCCGTCAGGCCGAAGGGAATGGCAAGGGCGCGGATCAGGCGCGGCACGATCAGGCCGCCGATACGGTCAACAGCATAGCCGATGGCCGGGTCGCAGAAGGCATCCACGACACGCGCCACCAGCAATATCCACGATACGGCCACCAGCGGCAGGCCATAGATATCCGTGTAATAATACATCAGGTAGGAGGACGTCATGCCCCACATCATGTTGGAGGCAGCATCACCACAGCCGTAGGCCATCTTTTCCTTCACGGAAAGCGCCTGCCCGTTCTCCATTGTCCTGCTTTCCCTGAAATCTTTAGGTCAGGAGGCACGCTACCATGTGGGTATGAAACGACAAGCCGGGCCGGACGCCATCACCCCATTGTCAGTTACCATGTCCGCTTCAAGGAATAGTGCCGCAGTGTCCTTTCGTCCCGGATGAAGCAGATCCCGCCTGTCTCCCCAATCCTGCCAGGCAGGAAGAACGCAACGGGCGTGGATCCATCTTGGCAGACATCTGGAAGGTTCGGATCGGTTACCTGCCGGCACGCGCATAGGCGTGCCGACCGGGATTGCCGCGTTTCCGTGACAGAGGCCGCCATTCCGCACCTCTGGAAACGCCGGATCTGATGGAAATGATAACGGGTGTCCCCATCAGGCATCGTTACGTGCGACCCAGACATTGCCGTGCTTGACATATTTACGCTTCACCGCCGCCCATGCAACGCGATTGGCCGCTTCCTCCGGATCTTCACCTTTTGCGCCATATTCGCTCCAGGCATTGTTGAATGCCGCCCGGAAGATTTCCTGGGCATGGGTGGGCAGGTGCAGACGGACCCGGTCCGGCAGGTCACTGATTGATGAATAAGGCATCACGGCACTCCATTATTCTGGATTCCACCTGTCATACAACAACAGGTCCGGGAACTCCGGGACCATGCCACAGTTGGTCGGCTGTCATCTTGCGCTGGATCAACACGATCCGGCGTATTTTCGTGGCCAACTGACAGTCATGCCAGAAATGGCCCGCAGGGAAAGAAGTTGCCCATGCCCGCGGATGCAACAACTCACCGACACGCCATCACGCCGGAACTGGTCGCGGCACTTGCCCGGCATGCAAAACCGCTTCCCCCGCCGGAAGACACCGAAGCATTCGGCGCTTTCTTCGATCGCTTCGGCGATGCCCGCGTCGTGCTGCTTGGCGAGGCGACCCACGGCACGTCCGAATTCTACCGCGCCCGCGCTGCCATTACCCGACGCCTGATCGAACGCCACGGCTTCACCATTGTCGCGGTCGAGGCCGACTGGCCGGACGCCGCGCGTATTGATGACCATGTCCGTCACCATGCCGCCCGTCCATGGCGCGGACCGGCTTTTACACGCTTCCCCACATGGATGTGGCGCAATACCGAAGTCGCGGAGTTCACGGACTGGCTGCGCGACCATAACGAAGGCCGTACGGCCGCCGACAGGGTATCATTTCATGGTCTCGACATCTACAGCCTTGGTGAGTCGATTGAGGCCGTGCTGGCATATCTGGACCGTGTAAACCCCGAGGCCGCAGCCACCGCACGCCGGCGCTACGCCCATCTCACGCCATGGCAGGACCAGCCTGCCGCCTATGGCAGCGCGGTCGTCCTCCACGGACGCGACAGTTGCGAGGATGCGGTGGTCACCCAGCTTCGCGAACTGCTTGCCCACCGGCTTGATTACATGCGCCACGACGGCGAGGCATGGTTCGACGCGGTGCAGAATGCCCGTGTTGTCCGCGCTGCCGAGAGCTATTACCGCGTGATGTACCAAGGCTCGACCGAAAGCTGGAACCTGCGCGACCGGCATATGTTTTCCACCCTGCAAACCCTGCTTGCCCATCGTGGAGATGGCGCGAAGGCTGTTGTCTGGGCGCACAATTCGCATGTCGGCAACGCGGCCGCGACGGCGATGGGCTGGGAAGGTCAGTTCAACATTGGCGAACTGTGCCGCATGGCCCATGGCGACGAGGCCGTGCTGATCGGCTTTGGCACCGATACCGGCACGGTCGCCGCAGCCAGCGACTGGGACCTGCCGATGGAAATCAAGACCCTCCGCCCGGCCCGGCGCGATAGCTACGAACATGCCTTCCTGCGTGCGGGCCATGCGCGCGCACTCACGGAATGGCGCAACCGGAAGGGAGCACTGGCGCAGATACTGCAGACCTCGCTCGCGCGGGAACGTGCAGTCGGCGTGGTCTACCGGCCGGAAACCGAACTGCAGAGCCATTATTTCGACGCCGCGCTGGCCGAACAGTTCGATGCCTGGGTCTGGTTCGCCCGTACGACCGCTGTCACGCCGCTGGGTGGCGGGCGGCCACACGGTGCGCCGGAAACCTGGCCATTCGGGCTGTAATGATGTCGGCTCCCGCCACTTCCGGTCCGCCGGAATTCCGTGATCGACGCGAGGCCGGGCAGCGGCTGGCGAGTGCACTCATCCCGCTGATCGCGCTGCGTCCGGTCGTACTGGCCCTGCCACGTGGTGGGGTTCCGGTGGCGTTCGAGGTCGCACGCCGCCTCCGCGCGCCACTCGGCCTGCTGTTCGCGCGCAAGATCGGCATGCCCGGAGCGGAGGAGTTCGGGCTGGGTGCCATCGCGGTCGGGGGTGACGGAAATGCCGAGACCGTTCTGGATAAACCCCTCATGCAAAAGCTCGGCATCACGCGGGCAGTGATCGCCCCCGTAATACGCCGGCAGCGCAAAGAGATTATCCGGCAGCAGGCGACATATGACGGTGCGACACCCCCGATTGCCGGACGGGTGATCGTGGTGGTTGATGACGGGATCGCCACCGGCGGCACGATGCGCGCAGCATTGCGGGTAGTACGCCATCACGGTGCCGCGCGGGTGGTGCTCGCCGTGCCCGTGGCGCCCCCCGAAACACTGGCTGATCTGGCGATGGAGTGCGACGATCTTGTCTGTCTCGTCAGGCCGCCTGATTTCCGGGCGGTCGGGATCCATTATGCTGATTTCCAGCAGGTGGAGGATGAGGATGTGCGGCAACTTCTGGCAGAGGCACGCAACATGACATAACAAAGACGCGCATGGCAGATGAAATGACAGGCACCTTCCAAATCATACCATGCGCACGCTCCATGCCGATATTATCCCAGCAGTCCAGTTCTATAATAATTGTCAATAACTTCGTCGAACAGCGCAATATCCGCGCGGCTTCTGGCCATAAGCTGCGCACCGGACACGGCGGCAAAGATGGCACGGGCCCGCCCTGTATTTTGTGGGGACACCTGATCGATCGCGGACAGGACCGTATCGAGCCATGCGACATTGATATCGATAAAAGTCCGGACCTCACGTTTGACCGCTTCAGGCAGGTCCTCATATTCCGCGCTCATGAAACTGCACAGGCACAGGCGATTGCCGCTTTCAAGCGATCGACGGAACATCTCGGGATAACGGCGCAGGCATAGGCGGGGATCGGGGGTTTCTGCCCGCATGGCGTCAAGGGTGGCCTTCGTATCCTCCCAATACCGTCGCGCAACCGCAGCACCCAGATCGGCCTTGCTGGGGAAATAATAATAGATACTTGCCGCCTTGATGCCGACTTCCTTTGCCAGGTCACGGAAATTCAGGCCGTTATAGCCATGCATCTGCGCAGCCCGCCTTGCGACTGTCAGGATCGCCTCCCTGGAACTCGAACTCATCGTCATGCCCATCATCTGCCTGTGACTTACCTACCAGGTGATAGATAAACATTGACGGTCGGAATTTGAAGTCATACTGTTTGCCTATCTACCATGTGGCAGGTAGGTAAAACGACGCAACGCCCAATGTCCTCACTTCCGATGGCAACGAGGTTACGCCCATGAAAATCTATGACTGGCCTACAGGCCCCTATCCAGCTCGCGTGCGGATTGCCCTGGCTGAAAAAAACCTCCTGTCTGGTGTCGAATTCGTGCCGGTCAACCTGTGGAAAGGCGAACAGCGGAAAGCCGACTTCCTCGCCAAGAATTATTCGGGAACCCTGCCGGTTCTTGAACTTGAGGATGGAACCTGTCTTGCGGAATGCACGGCCATCACGGTCTATCTCGATGCGCTGGTGGGAGAACCCACGCTAACCGGTCGAACGCCGCTTGAGAAGGGCGTGATCCACATGATGACAAAACGCGCCGAGATCGAGATGCTGGATGCGATCAGCGTCTATTTTCATAACGCGACACCCGGCCTCGGCCCCGATGTGGAACGTGACCAGAACCGGGAATGGGGATTGCGCCAGCGGGACCGGGCGCTACGCGGGATGCATTATTTTGATGCGGTTTTAAGAAAACAGCCATTCATTGCAGGTGACGCTTTCTCAATGGCGGATATCGCCGTCATCGGGGGCTTCATATTCGCCTCAGCCGTAAAACTGCCTGTTCCGCAGGAATGCGAGGCCCTTCTCGCCTGGTATGCCAGAATGCAGGAACGCCCGAGTGTGCGGAAGCAACTGACCATTGTGCCACCGCCTCACTAAATGACGCACACACCACCAATAGCGGGCCTGCCGCATGCAGACCCGCCGGTGGATCTGGCTCAGGGCTTCCAGCGCCGCAGGATGACGGATGCGTTGACGCCACCAAAGCCAAACCCGTTCGAGATGGCGTAATCGAAACACGCTGGCCAGACTTGGGGAGCAACCAGATTCAGTTCGACCACCTGCTGGAAGAACTGAAGACCATTACAGCGTTCAGAACTGAAACCCGCCGCACTACAGATCGTCATCCGTGTCGCACCATCCGCCCGGCATCCAGACGGTAAAGTTCCCCCTGCCTCTGTCCCGCCTCCTTCGTAAGCACTAAGCAAGCCATAATCTGGATCGGTGCACCAGATCGCATTCATGATTCAATGAAGCTCATACAGGCATCTGGCCGGCCCCTGATGTCCGGCCAGATATAGATTGATCACGAGACGGGCGTTGTTGCCCGATCAGAACTTCCAGGCGAAACGTCCCCGCAGGCCGCTATCGACCGACCTGTTGCCGTACTGCCCGATATAGGAAAGGCCCAGTTCCAGGCGATCCGTCAGGTGGGCCCGCACGCCAGCATTCAGCACGGCGGCATCACGCGACAGGGGAACGCCCGCGACGTCAAAGTCATTCCCGCCCGCGGCAAAGGCTTCGCGCGTGGTGGGCACCGTCGCACCGAAGGTATGGCGATACGCCAGGCTGCCTTCGGGAACCAGCAGGACGTTGCCTGCATGGAAGACGGAAGACATGCGCACGCCGAAGGTGGAGTAGGTCGTGCCCGTATCGATCGCGCGTCCGTTCAGCGCCGCCGCCCCGCCATGCTCATGGAAACTGTCCGTATGCATGTTGACGTAGGCGACATTGCCGAACGGCTCGATCGCGGTCCTGCCCACGTCAAAGCGGTAGCCGAGGTCGCCAAAGCCCTGCGCCACACCGCCATTATAGCTGCTGTCCAGCTTTTCATAGAAGCCGGGGAAGGAGACGCTGCGCCCGGTGGACATCATCGCCCAGGTATAGGTCGCCCCCATCCGCAGGGCCAGGTGGCCCCAGTGTGTCCCGGCATAGCCGCCAAGCGTGACGTTGTTGCTGTGGCCGTAGGCATCGGTGCCTTCGGAGTTGAAGGTCGAACGGCCATAGCTGACCAGTCCGCCGACACGCCACGTATTGAATACGGGGGCGTCCGCGCCCAGCACGAAGCCGCCGACCGAATGGTTCATGCCGCCCGCATTGCCGTCGCCGGAATTATGACCCCATGAGCCAAAGGCCTCGCCCCACAGCGTGACGTGGTCCTGCATGCAGGTGCCGTCCGTCCGGCGGCCCTTCAGGGTCGCCGTCTTCTGGTTGGCGTCGGCGCCGGGGTCACACGCGGCATTGCGCAGGCGGTCGATCGCGGCGTTGCGGACATAGAAGCTGTCCTCGATCAGCGCGGTCCGGGCGGATGCATGGATCTCGCCCGACAGGGCATCGAACGCTTTGCGCGCCTGCTGGGCATTGAGCTGGTCGATCACCTCGACCATCGCATTGCTGCCGCTCATGCCATCCAGCACGGATGCCACGTCACGTTCATTGCGCGTGTTCGCAACGGATTCAAAGGTCGTCGTGTTCCGGCCCAGCGTGATATCCACGTCGTCGGCAGTATACAGCAGTTCCGGCGACAGGAAGGTATAGGCATCCGCAAGGTTGGTGGACAGGCCCGCGAACTGGCCCGATACCCCGGTCTGGGTGGCCAGGATGGTATATTCGGTCCCGGGCCTGAGTGTGGTGCCATCGGGGACCGTGAACTCGACCGTGCCACCGTTCAGGGTCGCCCCCCCGGTGACCGAGACCAGGTCGCTCTGCCCCGCGGTGCCGCCATTGACGACATAGGTGGAGCCCGCATCCATGGTCAGGTGCCCGTCAACCGTCATCGTCCCGATCGCACTGCCGCCCGCGGGGGACAGGGTGCCCCCGTCGGCCACGGTGGTCGAACCCACGGTCCCGGTGCCGGCCAGCGTCCCCGCCCCGCCGACGGTCACGCTGGAATTCGCCAGCGAGCCATCGACCGTCAGGGTGCCATCATTGACGCTGGTGTTCCCGGTAAAGCCGGAATCGTCATTGGCGATCGTGACATCCCCGCTGCCATCCTTCACCAGCGCGCCGGAACCGCTCAGCCCGTTGCCCAGCGTGCCGTCCGTGTCCTGGTCCAGCGTCAGGCTGGCGCCTGTTTCATCATTGATCGCACCCGAACCGAAGCTGGACGTCGTGCCCACCAGGGTGCCGCCCTGGATGTCGGTCCCGCCGCTATAGCTGTTGTTGCCGCCCAGGATCAGCGTGCCGCCATCGGTCTTGGTCAGGGTCGTGCCGCCCGCGACCTTGCTGTCGTCAATCCTGGAATCGATTTCCGCGACCGTATCCGCCCCGGCGGCCGTGCCGTCACCGACGCGCAGCGTCAGGTTCGAGCCGGATGAATAGAGCGGGTCGCCGGTAATGACATACCTGCCGCCGCTGGACGCATCGGAATTGGCGAACTACGCACCGCTCAGCGTCACATCGCCCTTGCTGTCATCAACGGTGACGGTGCCGCCCTTGCCTTCGAAGATGTCGTAGGCGCCCTGCGTGGACGGGGTGTTGCCCGTCCCGGACGAACTGGTCCAGTTGCCATCGCCGCTGCCGCCCGGTGCGGTCCATACGCCATCACCGCCATCGACCTTCCCGTTGCCCGACGTGCCGTCGCTTCCGTGGTCGCCGTTGACATTGGCGCCATCCCAGTACTGCTCCGGCGTGCTGCCTGCCGCCACGACCAGGTTGACTTCGTTATCGACGGATGTCTGCAGCGTTTCACCCGTCCCGGTCAGCGTCACGCCATTGTTGGTCAGCGTGCCACCATAATCATACAGGCGATACACACCCGGCCCGAAATCACCGCCCGGGCTCTGGCTGACATTCAGGGTGCCGGCCATCGTCAGGTTCCCGCCGACACTGACCAGGTCGTTATATTTCCCGCCCACGGTGCCCGCCTGGCCCATATCGAAATTCGCGATCGCGCCGCTGTTTTCCGTCAGGTTCCCGGCAATGGACAGGGTGCCTGCAGTGCCGGTCCCATCACCGGGCGACAGCGTCGCGCCACTGGCGATGGTCACATCCCCGCCCATGGTCCCCACACCCGACAGCGTGGCGCCCGACGCAACCGTCGTCGTGCCGCCGATCTGGCTTTCATTGCCATCGACCTGCAGCGTGCCGGCGCTGACGGTCGTGCCACCGCTGTAGCTGTCGGCGGCGTTATCAAGCACCAGCGTGCCGCTGCCTGTCTTGGTCAGGCTGCCGGTGCCCGTGACCGTGTTGGCGAGGCTGTCCGTATCGGTGGAGGCGACATCGACATCCAGCGCCGCGTCATCGGCAATCGCACCGGAACCGAAGCTCGAGGTCGTGCCCGCCAGCGTGCCACCGGAAATGGTCGTCCCGCCGGCATAGCTGTTGGCTCCGGTCAGGGTTGTCGTGCCGGTGCCCGCCTGGACCAGCGCGCCGGTGCCCGAAATGGGCGCGGACAGGGTGGACGCATCGGAGCGGTCCACAACCAGCGTGCCGTTGTCGCTGATGCCAGACGTGCCGCCAAGGGAACCGGACGTCCCGCCCGTCCCGAGCTGCAGCACCGCGCCGGACGCCACGGTCGTCGCACCGCTGTAGGTATTCGCCCCCGACAGGGTCTCCGTCCCGCCTGCCACCGTCAGGCCACCCGCGCCCGACAGCGCGCCGGCATAGGTATCGGCCGCATTGGCCAGCGTCAGCGTGCCATCAAGCGTGCCGTTCCCGCTGCCCGACAGCGACCCTGCCGTGCCGCCACTGGATGTAACGGCCAGCGTGCCATTATCGGCAATGGTGCCCCCAACCGTGCCACCATCCAGCGTCGTCGTGCCGTTGTCGGCCACGTTACCCGCGACACTGCCCGACAGGTCAAGCCCGGCACCCGAGGCAACCGTCGTACCCCCCGTATAGGTATTGGTTCCCGACAGCGTTTCTGTGCCACCAGCCACCGTCAGTCCGCCCGCGCCCGACAGCGCGCCGGCATAGGTATCGGCCGCATTGGTCAGCGTCAGGTTGCCATCAAGCGTGCCGTTCCCGCTGCCCGACAGCGAACCTGCCGATGCGCCGTTCGCCGTCACGTCGAGGCTGGTCCCGTTGCTGGCCAGCGTGCCGTTGATGCTGTCGCCATCCAGCGTCAGCGCGCCGCCCGCAGCGTTCGTGACGTCGCCCGCCACCGTATTGCCCGCTCCCAGCGTCAGGGTGCCGTCATTGGTGATGCTGCCGATCGTCCCGCCGGTCGCGGTGGCCGTGGCCCCCGTCTCGTTCGTCATCGCACCTGTCACGGTGCTGTCCGTCAGGGTCGCATTCCCCGCATTGTCCAGCGATGCGAGCGTGCCGTTTTCCGCCGTGAGTGTGCCGCTGTTTGTCGTGGCGCCCACCGTGCCGCCATTGACGTCCATTGTCCCGGTGTTGCCGACCGTGCCGCCAACCGTGCCCGTCACGTTCAGGGTGCCCGCGTTGCTGGCGTTCCCGGCAATCAGTCCCGTCACGTCAAGCGTCCCGGCCGACCCAACCGTGGCCGTGCCGGTATAGCCGGTGCTCTGCCCCGACAGCGTTTCCGTCCCACCAGCCACCGTCAGTCCGCCCGCGCCCGAAAGCGCGCCAGCATAGGTATCCGCTGCACTCGTCAGCGTCAGATTGCCATCAAGCGTACCGTTCCCGCTGCCCGACAGCGAACCTGCCGTGCCGCCACTGGATGTAACGGCCAGCGTGCCATTATCGGCAATGGTGCCCCCAACCGTGCCACCATCCAGCGTCATCGTGCCGTTGTCGGCCACGTTGCCCGCGACACTGCCCGACAGGTCAAGCCCGGCACCCGAGGCAACCGTCGTGCCACCCGTATAGGTATTCGCTCCCGACAGGGTTTCCGTCCCGCCTGCCACCGTCAGGCCACCCGCGCCCGACAGCGCGCCGGCATAGGTATCGGCCGCATTGGCCAGCGTCAGCGTGCCATCAAGCGTGCCGTTCCCGCTGCCCGACAGCGACCCTGCCGTGCCGCCACTGGATGTAACGGCCAGCGTGCCATTATCGGCAATGGTGCCCCCAACCGTGCCACCATCCAGCGTCGTCGTGCCGTTGTCGGCCACGTTACCCGCGACACTGCCCGACAGGTCAAGCCCGGCACCCGAGGCAACCGTCGTGCCGCCCGTATAGGTATTCGTTCCCGACAGCGTTTCCGTCCCGCCAGCCACCGTCAAGCCGCCCGTACCGCTGGCGCTGCCGCTAAAGACATTGCCAAATGTGGTATTGCCATCCGCAATGGTCAGGCTCTTGCCGCCCATCACAACCGTGCCACTTCCATCCAGTGCGTTTACGGTCGTTTTGGCGGCACTGATACCGGACACATCAAATGTGCCATTGTCATGCACTCCGCTGGAGGATCCGATGTTGCCGGCCCCGTCAAGCGCCAGCGTGCCGTTCTGGATCGTGGTAGCCCCGGCATAGGAGTCTACTGCCGTAAGATCAGTTTTGCCGCTGCCACTCTGGGTCAGGCTTCCTGTGCCCGAGATGACCTGTGACACAGTAGTGGTGGTCGGATTATCGACCGTGAGATTGCCATTATCAACAATGGCAGCCGTATTCGTGATCGTGCCGCTGGTCGTGCCATCGCCCAGTTGCAGACTTCCTTGCGAAATTGTGGTCGTGCCGGAATAGGTGTCGGCGTTTGTCAGGATTGTGGAACCGGTTCGTGCCTGGGTCAGGCTCTGGGTGCCGGAAATAACGCCGCTCAGCGTTGCGGCGCCCGCACCGATCTGGCTGACATTCCCACTACCGGAAATATTTCCGGCAAACGCGGTCGGATCGGAACGGTCAAAAACCAGATTGCTGTTATTGGTGACATCACCGGCAATCAATCCGCTGGTACCACCGTTCCCGACCTGCAGCGTTCCGCCGGAAATGAGCGTCCCGCCACTATAGGTATTGGAACCGGTCAGAACCGTCGTCCCGGTGCCCATCTGATCAATGCCGCCCGTGCCGCTAATGTTGCTGGCAAAGGTCTTGGAGTCAGACCGGTCAAAGGCGAGCGTGCCGTTATCGTAGGTAATGCCATCGATCCACCCGCTGGTACCGCCCTGCCCCAGTTGCAATGTGCCACCACTATTGATTTTGACCGTAGCCTGCGTCACGCTCGTATCGCCAGCCAGGACCAGCGTGCCCTCATTCACATTGACGGCAAGGGTGGGGCTGAGCGATGTCAGCGGCGCGCTTGCCGACCCGACAGTCCATGACCCCGTCCCATCCTTGTCGAGGGTACCAAAGCCGCTTACGCTACTCGTCAGGCTATCGGTCCCCTTGTCACCCGTGAGATTGAGGGTCGCCGCATTGCCACCACCGGATACCGAACCGTTGACGGTAGAACCTTCGTTCAACGTGACGATATTCGCAAGGGAACCGGACGACCCAAGCGTGATGTTACCGTTGACTATCGCCCCTGTTTCGTTGGTGAAATGGACGGCGCCGGAATTACTGTTGCCGATTACAGTCCCTTTTCCCGTCGAACCGGCCGTAATCGTACCATAATTATCAATTGTATTGACATTGCCATTGGCGGTTGACTGGGTGCCCTGAAACCAGATATCCGCAGCACCCGTATCGGTTTCGATTGTGCCGTAGTTGGTAATCGTATTGTTGTAACCCGTCGGGTTGATGGCTTCGGCCTGATTCGATCCACCTGACACAACTTCGACCACGCCCCCCCGGGCAATGGTCAGGGCGGTGTTGCTGCCAAACTCGATGGCGTTGCCACCAATGCCGTCGGGCCCCTGATCCTGGCCACCGCCCAGCACGGAACCATCAATCGTAATCGTATTCGGTGTCGTTGCAGTGGTACCGGACCCCAGACTGATGACCGTCCGGTCATAGGCCGCTGTTGCGCCCGTGGCCACGGAGACCGAAGTGATCGAACTGCCAAGACCGGTTCCGATCAGGGCCGTATTATTTGGTTCGACCGCTGTCGTGCTGCCAGCATTGCCGGTGCACGAGACACTGTTGCCGGATGTGACGCATTGAGCAAGCGCCTGTCCGGGAACAATCAGAACCAGGCAGGTTGCCGAAAGCAACCACATACGCAACCGGGTTGGCGATCCGCCCCCAAGCCACACAGAATTCCCAGACAGCATTAGGAATTTTTTCCCTACTTTAATGATGACACAGCCAGAAGAAATTATGATTATTTGATAATAATAATTTTTTACCAAATCTATATCCACCCATGAAAATGGTCAAGTAGTCAATCGACCACAATTTAATAATATATCATGACACAAATGTAGGTGTACCAAACGGGAATGTTAAAAGCGCACCTGAACCCAGCGCAACCTGATTATACCAAATATCAGATAGTGGAATTTCATTAATACGGGCACTATTTATCTCATACCATGTAGAATAGTATGAAATATTTTAAGATTTTTAGAGATGTAATCGGCCAAACGAGCTACAGATTCATAAATATTGTGATCAATAAACAATACTTTATAGCACAAATATTATAGGATCTTTGAACAAATATACATTTGATATATCCCATTAATGGCCACCAGACCTGTCAATCTGCATGCAATATTAATCCTTTGTCGAAGACGCAGCCTGTCTCCTGAAACCATAGACACACGGAGACAGACACGCGGATATGGATATGGACTCAATTCCGGTTCTTGAACCGCAAGGTTTCGTTCCCTTTCTTGATGATGCCACAGTAATGGGTCAGACGATTGAGCAGTACCTTGATTATCTTGGCGTCGGTGGATACACTCTTTCAACCGTCTCCGCATGGTGTCGAAACTTGTCGGTCTCGATCTTCTGGTGAATAACGTCGGCATCGTACTCGGTCAATCATGACAACGCTGCGGGCGTGCAGGGAACGTATCTGCTGGCACCGGACCGCAATTAAGACGCAACGCGATAATGACCCCAATCCTGGTAGCAGAACTGACGGGGGATACGGACATCGCGATGATCGCTGATCCGGCCTTCTGTCAGAAGCATGGCGATGGGGTGAACCATATGGGACACGCAACCTCTGGCATCAATTCAGACACGAAGGCACCAGTGTTGCCCGCTGTGCGATAGAGCAGTTGACGCCTCAGCATGGGATTCGGAAGGGCATTATGCGTGGCAAGCGTGTAAAATGCTGGTCTGATACGCCTCTGTCCACAAGGATCTGGCACAGCACCAATTCCATGCACTGGCGCCCAGCATGCTGTGGGTTTCGGATTTTACCTACGTGCCCACCTGGCAGGTTTTTTCGATAAAAATCAACTAGGGCCTGTTAGGGCTTGATCCAGTCTGCTGCGGCAGCGATGTGGATGACCGCGAGGAACGACGTTGCTGTTTTTTCATATCTGGTT